>JBEKOT010000023.1:0-25649 GCA_049521495.1 Syntrophorhabdales bacterium
TTTTTCACGATAAAAAACCCCTGCCCGCCTATGGCGAGGTCCGTGGAAGAGTTCGTCGTCTGGAAGGAGCCCTGGGCGAAGTCCGTGGTCACGGACTCGAGCGCCGAGCCCCTGCCCACCTGTGACGCCCCGTTCGCGCCGACGATCGTCTGGTAGAGCACGTCCTCGAACTGGGCGGACTGGGACTTGTAGCCGACGGTGTTCACGTTAGATACATTGTTGCTTATCACGTCGAGCGCGTCCGAATTTGCCAAAAGTCCGCTAATGCCTGAATAAAGTGAGCTAAGCATGATACCCTCCTACCCCCTTATTTGGTGATTTGCGTTACGTTGCCCGCCGGATAGGCCGTACCGTCCGATGCCACTAGAGACGGACCGGAGCTGCCGGCCTGGACACCCGCGATGACCCTGTAAACGCTGTAATTGCAGGTCGTCGATACGCCGTTCGTAGTCTGCATAGCGCCCACTACCGTATAGTTGCCGGTCGTGTCGCTATACACAGGGGAATCGCTCGAGCCGAAAGTCTGTGTGGTCTGGTTGCCCGACGAGTCCTGGAGCGTCAAGGTAAGCGAGTCATAGCTGCCGCTCGGTGAAAGGACGACCTGGTCTCCCTGCGCCAAAGAATTGCCGCTCACCTGCATGTAATCTCCTATGGTGGAAACCCATTGGCCCATACCGAAGTTTTGCATGCTGTTCACCAGGTTCTGGATGCTCGTCTGCATGCTCGTTATTGCCTGCGTGGACGTGAGCTGGCACATCTCCGTCACGAACTGGTTCGTGTCCGTAGGGTTCATTGGGTCCTGGTTCTTGAGCTGGGTCATGAGAAGCTGAAGGAAATCGTTCTGATTAAGGGAAGTTGAGCCGGAAGTCGCAGTTGAAGAAGCGGCGGCCGTGCCGATCAAGTTGTTCGCGGAACTTACCGCTTGCGTTGACATATGTGCCTCCTTTAGACAAATGTGTCGAGAAACGTATCGAACCCCTCGCCCCCTCGCTTCAGGGGTGTAAAGGTTTTTTGCCTCGTCTCCTGCTTGTCCCTCCTTTCCGGTGTCTGCGATGCGTTCGGATCGATCACGATCTGCGCGTGTATGTCCTGTCCCTCCAGATGGCGGATGATCGTATCCCGCTGCGATTGAAGGAGACCTATCATCGCCTGGTCGGACGATCTGACGTCCACCGAGACGGTCGGACCGAGGTCCTTCATCCCGACGACGAGGCTTTCTTCATTGCCCAGGCTGAGCCTGACCTTTAGATCGTGCAGCCCAGTTTTCCCCTCGAGCTGCTCCAGCACCCGGTCGAACTTCTCTACGGCCCAGGCGGCATGGACCCCTCCGGGCTTATTCTGCTCCTGGCCGGACTCACTTGCCGGGCCGATTTCCCCAGCCGGCGCGAAGGGGTAGCTTTCCTTGTCCTCGGACTTCTGCCTGCCGGTCCCGCCCCCGCTCGCCTGCGTCCCGTCCGGGCCTGCCGCAAGGGGCGCCGCATCTTTGATTGCGCCCGCTATAACGTTTACACCGTCCGTCCCGCCGGCCGCCACAGTGGAACCGGCTTGATTACCGGCAATGCCTCCGGCATCCCTGCTGCTGTCCCCGGCGCCGAAGGGAGACTTTATCGTCAGGATCGCGTTCTTCTTGCCTGCGTCGCCCTCCCTCGGGGACATGAAGGTAATTTGAACTTTAAGGTCTTCGTTTCGCTCCTTTGCCGGGCCGATTTCCCCGGCCGGCGCGAAGGGGTAGCTTTCCTTGTCCTCGGACTTCTGCCTGCCGGTCCCGCCCCCGCTCGCCTGCGTCCCGTCCGTCCCGCCGGCCGCCACAGTGGAACCGGCTTGATTACCGGCAATGCCTCCGGCATCCCTGCTGCTGTCCCCGGCGCCGAAGGGAGACTTTATCGTAAGGATCGCGTTCTTCTCGCCCGCGGCGCCCTCCGTCGAGGGCATGAAGGCAATTTGAACTTTAAGGTCTTCGTTTCGCTCACCCATGTTCCGGCTTTCTATCGCCGGAAGGCCGGCTGACGGAAAATTCCCATCCTCCCGCGGCGAGCCGGTCCCGTATGCAGCCGTCAACTCCCCGCCTTCATTGCCGTTCTCCGGCACGGCGGACCTCGCCCCATCGGCGGACCCTGCGACTCCGCTCTGCCCGGCCAGAATTGCCTGCATACCCGCAAAAAGTAGAAGGGCAACGGTCTCGAGGAGAGGCTGGCCGTCCTCTTTCGACTTCCCGGCTGCCCCGCCATCTTCTGATGCCCGGGCAGCATAGCTTGGATCGCCCGTCCCCTCGGACGCCTCCCCATCGGAGGAACCGGTCGCGCCTGATTTCGCTGCGTGCGAGGCATTATCGCCGAACACCAGAGAAAGCAGCCCCACAAGGAGACTTTTCAGCTCCGGGCCTGTCGCGCCACTGCCGTCCTCGCCGGACCCGACGGTCCTATTCCCGGCCGCAACGGTCGCCTCTTTCGCCCCGTCCGCCCCGGCAGCGACCGTGCCCGCCTCCGCCGAAGCTCCCGCTTTGCCCTGCAGCACCTGTATGAAGCCTTTCCCATCCTGCCCGATAAGGGTCGATAGCAGCTCTGCCAAATCAAGAGGGGTAGCCGTCTCGGAAGATGCCGCGCCGGCCGTGCCCGCCTGAAGACTTTGGTTGATCGCCTGACCCAAGAGGCCGGGGAAGAGACTCTCACCGGCTTGGCGCGTAGCCCCCCGTTCTCCGGCCGTCGATTCGAAATCCGACATGACGGTAGCAGTACCGACGCTGACCAGTGACTGTCCCATGGCAGGCTTATAAACAAGAAGCATGCCACGCTTAAAAAGCCTGTAACGGCGCCGTGATATGATGGCTTGCGTAGCTTGCCGGCCACGGGCCGGGGAAAAAACTTCCTATGCGGGGAATAATTTTCCGTGCGGTTTTTTCTGACGAGGGATGGGGACCGACTTAGGTGGCTGCTTCGAAAGTGGAGCTGCGCAAGGCCCAAGACGCTCTATCGTTTCAACCTTATCCCGATGTCGTCCATGAGCTTTTGCTCTTTTCTGGCGGCGACCTTCATGGCTGCCTTAAGGGCGTTCACTCTCAGCCTCTCAAGCACCTTCAGTTCCAATACCAGGGCGATCAGTTCCGCCCTGAGGGCATCGATCCTGAGGTCCTTGCTTTGCTTCTCTTCCATCACTGCCGCTTTCTTCGCGTTGAGGTATGCCAGCGAACCTATCAACAGGGAAAACTCCTCCCCCGTGATGCAACGCGCCGCCATGTCGTCATAGTGGACGGATATCTTTTTTTCTATAGCCCGCGCCTCTTCCGCCAGAGCGTTCGCCTCCCTGACGACATCTTCCAGCTCATGCTGCTTGTGCTCCATCAACTTTTCCTTTACCTCTATCAGCCTGTCGAAGCGGAAGCGGAATTTAGACAAAGAAGAGTATCCTCATGCTGTCGACTGTCTCGTCCAGGGTGGCCTTTTCGTCGCTTCCCTGGGTAAGGAAGAGCTTGACTTTTTCGATCATGGAGATTGCATGGTCTATTTTCTTATTGCTCCCCGACGCATAGGCCCCTATGTTGATCAGATCCTCCGCCCTCTCGTATTCCGACAGGATCTCGACGATCCTGCCGGCGTACGATCTATGCTCAGGCGGCACGATGTCCTTCATTATCCTGCTCACGCTCTTCAGCACGTCAACGGCCGGATATTGGTTTTCGTTAGCGAGCTTCCGCGACAGCACGATGTGGCCGTCGAGGATCGACCTGGCAGCGTCGGCTATGGGGTCGTCGAGATCATCACCCTCGACGAGAACCGTATAGACGGCGGTCATGGTGCCCTTGCCCTCGCCGTTGCCTGCCCTTTCGAGAAGTTTCGACAGGAGTGAAAAAACACTGGGTGGGTAACCCTTGGAAGTGGGAGGCTCGCCTATGGCGAGCCCTATCTCTCTTTGCGCCATCGCAAAGCGCGTCAACGAGTCCATGAGGAGGAGAACGTCACTGCCCCGTTCCCTGAAGTATTCAGCCAGAGCGATGGTGAGGAAGGCTGCCCTTACCCTGATGACCGGGGGCTGGTCGGAGGTAGCTACTACGACGACCGAATGCTTGATGCCCTCCTGGAGGTCCTTCTCTATAAACTCCCGCACCTCCCTGCCCCTCTCGCCTATCAGGCCTATGACGTTGACATGGGCCTCCGTGTGGCGCGCGACCATCCCCAGAAGCACGCTCTTGCCTACGCCCGATCCGGCGAAAATACCCATTCTCTGGCCTCTGCCGCAGGTTAGAAGACCGTTGATGCTCCTCACGCCCAGGTCGAGGGGCTCCCGGATACGCCGTTTCTTCATAGGGTTGGCTGTCTCACGGTGGATGGGGATAAAATCACGGGCCGTGAAAGGGCCTTTGCCGTCAATCGGGTTGCCCAGACCGTCGATGACGCGGCCCAGGATGCCCTCCCCCACCCGTATGCTTACTGCCCGCTTTTTGGAGAGTATCTTCGATCCGATGCCTATGCCCCGAAGATCGCCAAGGGGCATAAGCATGGTTTTCCCGTCCCTGAAACCGACGACCTCCGCATGTATCGGAGGCGCATCATCCATGGGGAAAATCAACGCCGAGTCGCCCACAGACGACCGCGGGCCCTTGCCCTCTATGACAAGGCCCACAACCTGGCTCACCCTGCCGTATACTTTGTAAGGATAAAAGCCCTCAATCCTCCCTTTCATGTCCGAGAGGAGCTGTTCATGCATCGCCGCAACCGATCAGCACATTTTTCAGCTCTTCGATCTGAGAGCTGATCCTTCCATCTATATCCCCGACGGAGGTCTCGATCAGGAACCCCGGCTCCCTGAGCGTGTCGTCGGCGATCACCCTCACGTTCTCGGAGGCCATGGCCTTTACCTGAGAGAGATCCTCACTCCTTACCCTAATTACGATCTCGCCCCTCTCTTCGTAAATCTCGAGGGCCTTTCTTATCATCCCTGCGAGAATGTCCCTACTCTCGGCGCATTCACGCAAGATCAGCGCTTCGGCAAAGGTGACGGCAAGATGGACGGCCAATCCTTCGAGCCTCTCCGCCAGCGTCTTCTTGAATAGGGTTACCTCCTCTATCTGTCCCTCAAGCCTTTTGGCAAGCAGGTCGGCCCGCCTCATTCCCATCTCGTAACCGGCTTTTTCACCTTCTGCGTAGGCATCGTCGAAGGCCCTTCTGGCCAGGTCCTCATCGCTGATAGGGGCTTGGGCTTCCTCCACGCTTTCCTCCTCGGCCGTGGCCGGCTCCGAGCGGAAGAGCGAGACGAAGACGGACTCGGGCCGCTTGCTTCCTTCCCGAGCAAGGTCGTCGAAGGTAAAAGGTACGGATGCCCTAGACAAATCTTTCATTGCCTCTCATGAGTGCGATCTTGCCCTCCGACTCCAGCTTCTTGGCCGTCATCGCTATCTTAACCTGGGCGCGCTCCACGTCGGAGACCCGCACGGGCCCCATCGCTTCGAGGTCTTCCTTCAGCATTCCGGCGGCCCTCTCCGACATGTTCTTGAAGATCTTATCCTTTATTGCGTCGGAGGCTCCCTTCAGGGAAAGAACGACCTCTTCCGAAGTGACCTCTTTCAGAAGGGTCTGCATACCGCGGTCGTCGACCTTAAGCAGGTCTTCGAAGGTGAACATGAGGCGTCGTATCCGCTCCGCGAGGTCCGCGTCCGCCTCCTCTATTTTCATCAAAAGCTCCGATTCGAGCTTCTTGTCCATCTGATTGAGTATGTTGGCCACAACTTCGACACCGCCGAGCTGCTTGCCTTCCACCGATCCGGTGGACTCAAGCTGCTCTTTCAGTACGTTCTCGATCTCCTCGATTATCTTCTTATCCACCTTTTCCAGGTATGCCATCCGGGTGAGCACGTCACGATGGATTTTTTCGGGAAGGTAGGCCACGAGATCGCATGCCTTTTTCACGGACAGTATGGATAGGATGAGGGCTATGGTCTGCGGGTGCTCTCCCCGCAACGCACTTGCCAGGAGCCTAGGGTCTGCGCTCCTCAGGAAATCACCCGGCATGCCCCTCCTCGACTCCATGTTTCCCATGAATATCTCGGCCTTTTCGCTGCCCAGGCTCTTTTCGATGAGCATCTTGAACCTTGATTCCCCTCCAAGCAGGTTCTTCTTTCGCCCGTCTACTTTCTTCGCGAATTCTTCATGGACCTTGCTCACCATATCATGGGGTATGAGGCGCAGCTTGGATATTTCCTGACCTACCGCCTCTATCTCATCCTCTTCCAGCTCCCTGATCACTTCTTTCGAGAGTTCTTCGTCCATGGTGAGGAGTAATATGGCGGCTTTCCTTATTCCCGAGAGATCGACGGGGGCTTCCATCACGGATTCTCCCTAACCCATTCGCGAATTACCGACCCCACAAGCGCCTTGTCCTTGAGCGCTTCCCCTATGACCCCCTGGGCCTTGTCCGGCGGTGGAATTGCCGCAGCCGCAGCGTCTGCTCCCTTCATGTAAACATCCTTTACTTGCCGCAGGTGCTGAAAGTTTTCTTTGTTTTTTATAGCCTTGAAAAAAGGCCTCATGGCAAAGAAGAATACGCACAGTACGATAATCAGGTAAAAGCCGTACTTTCCGAGATTGAGGACCAGGTCTTTGTCGTAGCCGCTAAGGAATGTCGCCTTTTCTTCGGGCACGTTGTCCACTTCGAAGGGCATATTGAGCACTTCGATCTTGTCGCCCCGCTCTTCACTGAAACCGGCCGCCCGGAGGACCAGGTTCCTGATGTTGTTCAGCTCTTGCTGCGACCTAGGAATGTACTTGACCTCCTCGCCCTTCTGTCCCTTTGTCTTTTCATATTTTCCATCAACGAGCACCGCCAGGGAGATGCGTTTGATGTCGCCGAAGGGCTCTACGATCTTGCGCACCGATTTGCTGACCTCATAGCCGGTCTGAATGTCCTGCCGCTCCGTCTCGCTGAGGTTCAAGGGGGGTTCTTCAGGTTTAGGGTAGGTGCGTTTCTGCGCCTTGGCCGCCGCTGCTGCAATGTTTGCAGCGGCGCCGGGGGTGCCGCCCGCCTTCGTCCTGCTGTTTACCGTCTTCTCCGTTATCTTCTTCTCTTCAGTCGCAACCCTCTTGTCGGGGGCGTATTCCTCTTCCACCTTCTCCACCTTGCGCAGGTTCAGCTCGACACTGGCCCGCACTATGGATCTGCTGTTCATGAGGAACGTCTGGAGCATCGATTGCACCGATTCTTCGATCTTTTTCTCCACGTTCCTTTGCAGCTCATACTGCTGGCCCGAGAGGGCCAGAGCCGAATTCCCGTCCCCGCTCTTGTGGAGTATCCTCCCCGAGGAGTCTATGACGGTTACGTTCTCGGGCTTGAGCCCTTCGATGCTGCCGGCGACAAGCTGCACGACCCCGGCTACCTGTTCCTTGGACAGCTCCTTGCCGGTTCTCAGCTTGAGGAATACGGAGGCTGTAACCTCCTTTTCCTTTTCTGTGAAAAGCGTCTTCTCCGGCATGGCTATATGAATTCTGGACGCCTTTACTTCCGGCATCTGGTTGATTGTCCTGGTCAGCTCCCCCTGTATGGCCCTCTTGTAGTTGACCGACTGCATGAACTCGGTCATACCGTAGTTGGCCTTGTCGAATAATTCCAGGCCGACGCCTCCCCCGCCCGGGAGCGCGTTCTGCGAGGCGAGGACCAGCCTGACGTCATAGACTTTTTCGGCAGGCACGGATATCGTAGTTCCGTTAGCGCCGAGCTTGTACGGGATCTTCTGTTCCTTGAGCCTCGAGACTACGGCAGATGCGTCCTCCGTCGTAAGTCCTGAGAATAGCGGCTGATACTCCTCCTTTTGGATAAAGGAGAGGCCGATAACGGCCCCGCCGATCACCGCTACCAAGACCATGATGTAGAGATAGAGCTTGGTCCTGGATACGGTTTTGAGATACCCCTTTGCGTCGTTAAGTAGCCCCTCCACCTTTTACACCTGCATCCGCATGATTTCCTGGTAAGCATCGATGATCTTGTTCCTGATCTGCATCATCAGCTGAAAGGTAAGGTCCGCCTTCTGGGCTGAGATCATCGTATTGTGCACGTCCTGGCTCTCCATTTTCGTGAGCCTCTCGGCCTGCTTACCGGCCTCCTCTTCGAGCTCCATCACCTTGTTGATCGAATCTTTCAGGATCTCGGAAAAGGAGGTTTCGCTCTTCCGGGTCTTGGCTGCCTCGTTCTGGCTGAAGTTCTCCAATACCAAGGTTTCTATCTTCATGGGTCACTCCTACTGGCCTATTTCCAGGGACTTCATGAACATCTGTTTGACGCTTCCCGCCACGTTGACGTTCGCCTCGTAGGCCCTTGTCGCTGCCACCATATCCGTCATCTCTTCCATAACGTTGACATTCGGGAGGGACACATATCCGTCCTTGTCAGCGTGGGGGTGGAAAGGATCGTAGGTCCGTTCGAAAGGTTTCTCGCTTTGGACGACCTCCTCGACCTTCACGCCTTCCAGCTTATTCCCCAGCACCGCACCGAATCCACTTCCTTCCGAAACGTCCGCCGGAGCAAAAAGGACCTCCTTCTTCCTGTAGGGCGTCCCTTCCTCGGTCTTGGTCGAATTCACGTTCGCCAGGTTAGTGGCAATAGCTTCCATCCTCGTCCTCTGCGCCCTCATCCCCGAAGAGCTTATTCGCAATACGTCGAGCATCCCCATACTATTTCCTCCCCTCGTTTATCGCGTAGCGGATCATGTAGAACTTCTTGTTTATCATCTGGACCAGTGAATTGAACATCAGGGTGTTCTCCGTCATCTTGACGATCTGGTTCTCGATGTCCACCGTATTCCCGTCGATGGAGGCCGCCCCTTCCTCGGCACTTTTCTCGCTCACCCCGATATTGCCCGGACGGCCTTTCGTCAACCTGGCGAGTTCCGTCTTGAAATCTACCTCCTTCTCTTTGTAGCCCGGGGTTTCGACGTTGGCTATGTTTGTAGCCAGTATGCGCTGGTAGAAAGCACGTACATCAAGCGCCTTCTCGATCAGGTCGACTATTCCCATCGGTGCTCCTTACGGGACCGCCAGACCCAGGTCCCGATATTCCTTTATTTTATTCCTCAAGGTCCTCGAGGTTATCCCCAGGACCGACGCAGCCCTCGTGCGGTTCCCATTCATCGACTTAAGGGCCTCGAGGATCAACTTCATCTCCATGTGCCTTACCGAGCCCACCGGCTCCGGAGAGCCCCCCGGGACCTGCGCCTTCTCGTCGGCGGGGTCCTTTATATGGGCCAGTTTGATCACCCTGTAGTCGGACAGTATGCAGGCTCTCGCGATTACATTCTCGAGCTCCCTCACGTTGCCCCTCCAGCTCCTCCCGGTGAGGTGGTTCAAGGCCTCTTCCTCTATCCGCGTGTCCGTCCCGCGGGCACACTTTTTCAACAGGTGGACCGCCAGCTCGGGGATGTCTTCCCGCCTGTCCCGCAGTGGAGGGACGACGATCGGGAAAACGTTGAGTCTGTAATAGAGGTCCTCCCGGAACTTTCCCTCCCCCACCAGTTTTGCAAGGTTCCTGTTCGTCGTGGCGATTACCTTTACATCGACTTTTTTCGGGAACCTAGACCCGATGACCTCGACCTCCCTTTCCTGGAGGACCCTCAGGAGCTTGGCCTGGAGCCTTCCGTCCATCTCCGTTACCTCGTCGAGAAGGATGGTCCCCTTGTCCGCAACCTCAAACTTCCCGAGCTTTCTTGACACGGCCCCGGTAAACGCGCCTTTCTCGTAGCCGAAAAGCTCGCTCTCCAGCAGGTTCTCCGGCAGAGCTGCGCAGTTCACGGCGACGAAAGGCATTCCCTTCCGTTCCCCCATTTCGTGTATGTACCTGGAGATCAGCTCTTTTCCCACGCCGCTTTCGCCCATCACCAGGACCGTCGCGTCCGATCTCGCCACTTGCTGCGCCCTGAGCAGGACCTCCTTCATTGCCCTCGAAGAACAGACGATCTTCCCGTCCTCCAGACCGAGCGCCCGCTGTACTACCTCGTAGAGAGTCTCGGTGTCGAAAGGCTTCTGAATATAGTCGAAGGCCCCCTCCTTTATCGCATTGACCGCGTGCTCTATCGTCCCGTAAGCCGTGATGACGATGACGGGAAGGTAGCACTGCTCCTTCTTTATTCGGCCGAGCAGCTCGATACCGTTGATATAAGGCATTTTCACGTCGGTGATGACGAGGTCGCACGCCGCCTTTCTGATCGAGTCCATGGCGACCCTGCCGTCCTCGGCAGAGCACACATCGTATCCCGCCTTTGACAGGGCCTCGGTAAGGGCCACTCGCATGTGATAATCGTCATCAACAACCAGGATGTTTCTCATGACCGTCCTTTCGGCAGGTAGATCGTAAAGCACGAGCCTTTGCCCTCGATCGATTCCGCCTCTATATATCCGTCGTGGGCCTTGACTATATTGTGGGCTATGAAAAGGCCGAGGCCCACACCCTTGTCTTTGGTCGTGAAGAAAGGATTGAATATATTCCTTCTTGTCTCCTCGTCCATGCCCACGCCGTCATCGGCGAACATTATCGAAACCCATTTACCCTCGTCCCTCACGGCCACGTCGAGCGACCCTTTATCCGAGAGGGCCTCGAAAGCGTTGCTGATAAAGTTCATGAGAGCCAGCTTCAAAAGGTCCGGATCGAACCACATTCTGTCCTCATAGGAGCTGCTGAAGCGGATCTTAACGTCCTTGCCGCCTACGGATACACTCATAAAATCCAGCGTCTCCTTCACTATCCCCGAAATCCCGGCCTCCCTCAGGGCGATCGTTTTCGGCCTTGTGTAGGAGAGAAGATTGTTGATGATCCTGTCGATGGTGTTGACGCCGAAGATCACGGAGTTTACGTACTCCCTTTCTTTCCGACCCATTTTTCCCCGCAAGATCATTGAAAGAAAAAGCTGCATGCTGCCCAGAGGGTTCTTTATCTCATGGGCGATCCTCGCCGCCATCTCGCCCATTGCTCTCAGCTTCTCATCCCTCTCGGACCGCTCCTTCATTTTCTGTATTTCGCTCACGTCTTCAAAGACTATGACTTCTTTGCCGCTGGAGCCGTTAGTGAGACTGCTCTTTCTCCACCGAAAATAACCCTTTCCGTTTCTGACTTCCCCCATGGCCGAACCCGCCTGGTCGAGGCTCTCGCAAAATTCCGTCCATCCGAATTTTTCGGCCTCCTTATTGGTAAAGATGGTGGATTTGCCGTGCTGGACGACAACGCCCACGGGAAGGGAGTTAAGAATATTGTAGAAAGACTCCTTCGCCTTCTCCAGCTCTTTGTTCTTTTCATTTATCTCTTTATTCAGGCTGCTTATCCGCTCCTCCAGGACCAGGTAGTAGCTGGTCAGGGAATCGGATGCCTTCACGAATTCCTCAAAGGCGTTCTTCAGCAGCTCTGTTTCGGAAGACTGCATGACAGCGCTACAAGCAAAAGACGTACCACAAACCGGATGGGGAGGATATTTCTCGAATTGGCGGGTAATTACTTGGAAATGCGGAAAGGGACGGCAAACCGCCTGTCACCTTTTTGACAGGGGAAATAGAATCTATTTATTCTGCGATGCCCAGGCGCTTCATCTTTGCAATTACTTGGGCTCAGCGCCCCCTCCACGAGCAAAGCTCATCGGGGCACCCGCGCAAGCGGGTCGTCCCCCCTCTTTTTAGCAAGTCTGCCCTTATTTTCGACTCGATCTATTCCGCGATGCCCAGGCGCTTCATCTTCTCTATTAGGGTCGTCCTGTTCATGCTCAGTACCTGCGCCGCCTTGCTCTTGACGCCGTTCGTCTCGTTCAGAGCCTTCAAGATCAGGCCCTGCTCGAATTCAGATACGAGGGTGTCGTAGCCCCTGGCCAGGTCGAGGCTCGCCTGTTCCTTCCTGTGAGGGGTGTAAAATTTTTCGGGCAGGTCCTCGATATTGACGAGACCGCTCTTCTTGAGGACGACCAGCCTCTCCACGAGGTTCTGGAGCTCCCTGACATTGCCGGGATAGTCGTACTCCAGGAGGACCTCCATCGTTTCATCGGAAAAACCTTGCACGTTCGCATTGTTCACCGCGTTCGATCTTTCGAGGAAGTGCGAGTAGAGCACGGGGACGTCCTGTTTCCTTTCCCTCAAGGGGGGGATATTGATGGGTACGACATTGAGCCGGTAATAAAGGTCGTCCCTGAACTTGCCTTCCCTGACAAGCTCGTCCAGGTCCCGGTTCGTCGCCGCGATAATCCTCAGATCGACATCGATGGTCTTGCTCCCGCCGATCCTTTCGAAAGCCCTCTCCTGGATCGCCCTGAGCAGTTTGACCTGGAGGTTGAAGCTCATGTCTCCGATCTCGTCGAGGAAGATGGTCCCGCCGTCTGCAAGCTCAAACCTCCCCAGCCGCGTGGCGGTCGCTCCCGTGAAGGCGCCTTTCTCGTACCCGAAAAGCTCGCTTTCAAGCAGGGTCTCGGGTATGGCACCGCAATTCACAACCACTAGTGGCTTATCCCTCCTGGAAGAATTGAAATGGATGGCCCTCGCCACAAGCTCCTTGCCCACCCCGCTCTCGCCCACTATAAGGACCGTGGCGTTCGTGTCGGCGACTTTCTCGATGAGCTCGAAGACCTTCTGCATGCCAAGGCTCACGCCTATCACGTTTTCAAACTTGTACTTGTCCTTCAGGAAGCTCCGGAGCAGGGTGTTTTCGCGAACCACCCGGTTTTCGGAGAACCTCCTCAGCAGGTTCGCCTTTGTGGCCAGTTTTTTCGGTATATTATCGCCGGCGAGGAGTCTCGAATACTGCATCGCCGATTCGACGCTCGACAGCACCTCCTCGAACTTGAAAGGCTTGAGGAGGTAATCGAAAGCGCCGCAGCGCATGGCGGAAAGCGCCGTCTCAAGGCTTCCGTACCCTGTGATCACGATCCCGAGGGTATTGAGATACTCCTTCTGGATGAAATTTATCAACTGAAGCCCATCGATCTTGGGCATCAAAAGATCGGTAATCAAGAGGTGATAGCCCTTGTTCTTCAGGGCGATCAGGGCGCTCCTGGCATCGAGAAAGCAATCTACTGAATAACCCTTGGCTGTCAGGAGCTCGTTGAGCATATTGAGTATGTGCTGCTCATCCTCAACGATTATTATCCGGCCTTTTTCCATGGGCGCCTCTCGAATCGATCATCACGTTGTTTAGCATCTCCCAGGCCCTGTCCTTGTCGTTTCTACCGTTATCCCTGGGGGTGCTCCCGGTGGTATAAACGGTCTTGTCCTTGTCCCGCTGCACGTCGAGTGTCGGCGGCCCGGCCTGCGCCTGGCTGCCTCCCTCCGGCCCGTAAGGCCCCGCGGCAAGGGACAAACCGGGGAGAATACCCGCCAGAGCAGCGAGCAGCAGCGTTCCTGACCACCCTCTACTCCATCGTCCCATTTTTTTTCCTCCTGCGGCTTAACTTTGACCCGCCACTCCGCCTTCATATTTTTTCCCACATTAAAGCAAATAATGCAACAAATATGTCATACCGCATATACCAAGTCATAAGAGGTTTGTGAGTGTGAAAAGCCCGGCGGCCTTGTTATCGGTACCGGGAAGGTTGGAAACAAGCTTGCAGGCAGTGCTGTAAAACAATGTCAAGACGTTGACGGCAACGACAAGGGTATGACAAGTCCTCGGGGGTGTCGCTTTTGAAGCGACGGGCCGGAGGGTCTGTTTTTGGCGCACCCCCGGTCCGCATTATTCGTCGAAAGAAAAGTCGAGATTCATGACCTCCCCGTTGCCGTTGCTCACGGAGAAAGAGAAGGGCAGGGTGATGACCGGAAGCTTCGTAATGAAATTCGTCTCAACGCCCTCTCCGACGACGACCATCGGAATGGAGGCCTTCAGGTTTATGCCGTTCTTCTCGAATTCTTTTCTGGCCTGGCCGCAAACGATATTCGTCAGCTCGCCGATAGCGTCGACGACTTCGGGGGATATGGCCGACGCCTCATCGCCTATAAGGCTGTTGAAAACGAAAAGAGCCCCCTTCTCCCTGAAACTTAGCGCAATGGTACCTTTTTTATCTCCCACCATAGACATGATCCCGGTCACATCGCCCGAACTAGTTCTCTCCACTTTCAGACTCGGCTTTCCCAAGGTCAGATCGATGTTGAGCATGGTCTTGAACACTGTCTGAGCGGCGATAACGAAAGGGTTGATAAACTTTACGTCCATCGAGTCCTCCAGCCCCTCTTTATTTGCCGAGCTTAGACACAGTCCCGGCCTTTCCTCAGTATCTGCTCCGTGAGCGCTTCCTTCAGGCGCTTCAGAGAGTTTATCGCTGGGGAACCCCAAAGCTTAAGCTTTTACGGCAGAGCGGCTGCGTCCAAGGCCCACCTTTGGCCTCGCCCTTTTCATCCCCGCGCCCCCGTAACTATAGCAATTATAGTGCTAGGGGCAGCCGATGGGGGTGTGCCCCCTACCCTTTTCCCTTGTAATCCATTATGTGCATCCCGAAGACGTAATTGGGGGAATCGCACTTCAGGACGGTGAAGCAATGCTTCACGCCCGGCGGGATGAAGACTGCAAAGGGCGATTCCACGGTAAACGTCTCATCCTCCATCCGCACTTCGATGACAATGTCCCCCCTGTGCTCGGTGGCTGCAAAGTAGATCTCGGGATGGTCCTCGTGGACGTGGAGCGCCGCGTGCGGGTCTTTTACTATTTTGCTCACATCCATGCCGTTGATCCGGATATTGACGCCGGGAAAGATACCCGGATAAATCCAGGAAGGCGCGGGGCGATGGTGTCCGGCCATTTCGACGAACCTGGGGAGATCCGTCACGACATACCGTTCATACCTGCCCGAAACATCGCTGTTCATAGCTGACCTCCTTAAGTCATTCACATAAGCGATACGACGGGAACCCTGTCAAATCAGTGCAGCATATGCTTGCCGCAGCTAACCACGATCGTCTCGCCGGTTATTGCGCTCGATTCGTCCGACGCGAGAAATACTGCAGCAGCGGCCACCTCGGATGGTTCCACAAACCTGCCGATGGAGCAGTCGACGGTCATGCCGGCTATCACCTCTTCGTAGGCCAGACCCAGGGCTTTTGCCTTATCCTTCGCCACCTTCTCGACGCGCTCCCCTCTCACCCTCCCGGGGCTGATGCAGTTGACCCGGATGCCGTAGGGCCCGGCTTCTATGGCTACCGTCTCCGTGAGGGCAATGATTGCCCGCTTGGAGACTGCATAGGGGCTCCTCATGGGAAAACCCGACCTGCCCCCCTCGGAGCTGATGTTGATGATATTGCCGCCCCTTGCATCGATCATGGGTCCCAGCACCTCCTTCGTGCAGAGCACGGCGCCGGTGAGGTTCACGGCCATCACGTCATTCCAGATCTTCAGGTCGATGTCCGACAAGTTGGCGGTGGGTCCGGCCACAGCGGCATTATTGACCAGTATGTCTATTTTGCCGAAAGTGTCCAGCGTATAGGCTACCATATGCTTTACCTGGTCACCCTGCCGCACGTCCGTTACGACCCGGTCCGCCCTGCCCCCACCGGCCCGTATCTCCCGGGCCGTCCCTTCCATAGCGGCGGCATCCCTGGCCGCCATCACCACAACCGCCCCCTCCTTCGCAAAAGCCAGCGAAATGGCTTTGCCGATGCCCTTGCCGCCGCCTGTAACAATAGCTACTCGATCTTTGAGCTTCAAAACAAATACCTCCTCGCAAGATAGGTCAGATGGCCAAAGTTCGCCGATATTATAGCATCCACCGGGTCCGGCCTGCCCGCCACGGCCTGCCCACCATTATATTGACATTGTTTTTCCATTAATTATACTATTAATCAAACGGGCGGTTAGCTCAGATGGTTAGAGCGCTGGTCTCACATACCAGAGGTCGTAGGTTCGAATCCTATACTGCCCACCACTTACTTTTTCGAGGGGATTATGTCCGGACATAGCAAGTGGAGCACCATCAAGCACAAGAAAGGCGCTGCTGATGCTCGACGGGGGAAGATCTTCACCAAGTTGATTAAAGAGATCACGACCGCCGCAAGAACGGGCGGGCCCGATCCGGAAGCCAACGCGCGACTCCGCGTTGCCGTCCTGAAGGCAAAATCGGAGAACATGACGAAAGAAAACATCGAAAGGGCGATAAAAAGGGGCTCCAGCGCCCAGGACGGCGGAGAGACCTATGAAGAATATACATACGAGGGATACGGGCCCGGAGGCGTTGCGATACTGGTGGAGGCCCTTACGGACAACAAGAACCGGACCACGGCCGAGATACGACATATCTTCACGCGGCATAACGGCAACCTGGGCGAAGCCGGGAGCGTAGCGTGGATCTTCAATAAGAAAGGGTATCTCTCCTTCGACAAAGAGGCGGTGGACGAGGACAAGATAATGGAGCTGGCCCTCGAAGCCGGGGCCGAGGACGTGAGGGAGGACGAGGATGCCATCGAGGTTCTCACCGACGCTGCCAGTTTCGAGTCAGTCAAGAGGGCTTTCGACCGGCACAATCTTAAATACATGATGGCCCAGATCGACATGGTACCGCAGACGTCCGTAAAACTCGAAGGCAAGAGCGCCGAGACCATGCTGAAGCTGATGGAGACCCTGGAAGACTCGGACGACGTCCAGAACGTACACGCAAACTTCGATATATCGACCAAAGAAATGGAAAGACTCAGTCAGTAAGGCGCCCGGCCGGACGCTTTTTGCGGCCGTCCCCTTCCTGGGCGGCCGGGCTATCCCCTAATCCTTCTCGTCGAAGAGCCCTTCCGGAGGACTCTCCTTCGGGCGGTATGGGATCCCGAGATGGGCGTAGGCCTTCTCGGGGGCCTTTCTGCCCTGGGACGTCCGGATGAGGAGGCCCGTTTTCAAAAGGTACGGCTCCACCACTTCCAGCAGCACATCCGTCTCTAGCTGAAGGGTCGCAGCCAGGGCCTCTATGCCGGCCGGCCCCCCCTTGTAGTTGAAAATGATAGCCTTCAGCAGCTTTCTGTCCAGCTCGGTCAGTCCTAACTCGTCGATGCCCTCGAGGGAGAGCGCTTCGACCGCTACCGGCCTCGTGATTATGCCCTTTGCCCTGACCTGGGCGTAGTCGCGCACGCGCTTCAGGAGCCTGTTGGCCACCCTGGGTGTGCCCCTCGACCTTCTGGCTATCTCGTATGCCCCGTCCTCATGGACCGGTATTTTAAGGATGAGCGCCGACCGTTTCACGATGCGGACCAAGTCCTGCTCCTGATAAAAGTCGAGGTCCCTTACTATACCGAAGCGCTCCCGCAGGGGCGACGACAGAAGACCCGCCCTGGTCGTTGCCCCTATCAGCGTGAACCGCTCGAGCCGGTACCTGTGGGTTCGGGCGTGAACGCCGCGGTCGAATATGAAGTCGACGGCGAAGTCCTCCATGGCAGGGTAGAGGAACTCCTCCACGATTTTCGGTATCCTGTGTATCTCATCTATAAAGAAGACGTCCCCCTTTTCCATGTTCGTAAGGAGCCCCATGAGGTCGCCGCCCTTCTCCAAGGCCGGTCCCGAAGACGTGACGATCTTCGTGCTCATCTCATTGGCGATGATATGGGCAAGGGTCGTCTTTCCGAGACCGGGCGGCCCGTTGAGGAGGATATGCTCAAGCGATTCCCCCCTCTTCAGTGCCGCCTCGATAGCTATCCTCAGGGTCTCTACCGCTTTTTCCTGCCCTATGTATTCGGAGATCGCCCTCGGCCGCAGGTTCAGAAAGTCCTCGTCGGCCGCGGCCTCCTCGCTCGGCGCCCCTATGATATTGTCCGATTCGTCCTGGATCATTTTTTCTCGCCCCTGTAAACTTCCTCGAAGAGCTCATCTGATGAGCATATGGACGGCCTCCTCTTCATGGCCTCCTCTATCATCTTCCGCGCCTCCCCTAATTTGTGGCCGAGCTGGCTCGTCAGCACACCTTCGACTTCCATCCTGAAATCTTCCGGCGCCTGCTCAGGAAGCTCTTCCTCGGGTATCAGCGCATATTTCGCGGCCTTCCCCTTCAGGGTCGCAATAATCTTCTCCGCCTTTCTCTCACCTATCCCCTTCAATTGCCTCAGGTCCCTGACCGCCTTCTCCTCTATCGACCTGGCTATTTCACGGACCGGTCTCGTGAGCGCCCTGATCGCCGCGGAAGGTCCTATGTCCTCCACCGATATGAAGAGCTCGAAAAATTCCTTGTCAAGCTCCGTCCTGAAACCCACGAGCACGGGCTTGGGCTGCCTTTCCGTCTGATTGAAGGAGATGTAGAGCTTCAACCCGTCCTCCACTTTGGCGGTGCGGCGGATTTCGCTCATCACGTAGGCCGGGATAAGTATCTCATACCCGATGCCGCCGACCAGGAGGGTGATCCTGTCCGCGTACACTCTTTTCAATACCCCCTCAAGGTAAGAGATCATCTTTTTCCCCTATAGCTCCTGTAAAAAACGGTCAGGGCAACAGCGAGGGCGTCCGCGGCGTGAAAGGATTTCACGTCCCTCATGCCGAGAACCCTTTTAGTAACTTCCCTGACCTGAACTTTCGTCGCGTTGCCGTACGCAGCCAGCGCATTCTTTACCTCCCTGGGCGTCACCTCGACGACGCCTGCGCCGCTTTGCGCGACCGCCAGATAGACCACCCCCATCACTTCGCCCAGCATGATGCCCGCCTTCGGATATCGCACGAGGGAGAATATGTTCTCTACGGCGACGATTTCAGGCTTGAGGGCCCCCATCAATCGGGAGAGGTCACTGTGGATCTGGAACAACCGCTGCGACACATGAGACTGGGAAGAGGTCTTTATGGCCCCGCACCTGGCCAGGGACGCAGAGGAGGGATCGCACGTGATGGCCCCGAACCCCGTGCTCGCCAGTCCTGGATCTATGCCGAGAATAACCATCGACGGAATGCACCCCTATCGTTTTCCCATAATATGAAGGGGAGTGCAATCAAAATTTGCTCAAGCGCTTAGATTTGCCGGTAAGGAATGGATGGGGCGCAAAGCTTCATCATGACAGGGTGACGCGCTTCACCTGCCCGGATTCCCCGGAAAAGCCGACGTCCTTCCCGTTATAGTACAACTTCACACCCCCGGCGTTGCCGATGAGGAGATCGAACTTCTCATTCGCGCTCAACACCACAACCTCTTCGGGGTTGAGGGTAAACTCTTTCCGTTCCGACCCGTCGATCATGATTGCCACCCACGTCCTTTCCTGGCACGCAATCATGAGCTTCTTCGGGGAAAGGACTACCTTTTCCTGCTTCCGGTCGTAAGATGCCTCGGAGCGGTCCTGCCCGGCTACGGTCTGAAAGCTGTTGTCGCCGGCCCGGTACGACGACTTATCGTCCTGCCCGGCGTTAGGCCCTGCCTGCTGCTGGTTGTAAGAAGCGCCGCCCTGGGGCTCCGCTGCGGCGACCCGCTGGGGATTCTGGACACTCAGTGACACCGTCTCTTGGGAATGGCGGACGACCTCAGGGGGTTTCTGCACGTTCATATAGACCAGAAAAGCAAAAAGGACCCCTCCCGTTATCGCAACTCCGAATATCCTCTTTCTCAGGCTGCGGCCCATCGGTATCGCTTGCCGGGGTCCCGATGCCCGCTTCTCTTTTGGAGCCGGACCGGAATCGGTGGACTTAAGGTCCGGCTGGATAAGGGAGAGCACACCGAGAAACGAGGCGTACTGGGCTATGTAACCCTTGACGTACACCAGGTGAGGCAGCTTCTCCCAGTCCCCCGACTCGATCGCTCCCAGTGTGGCCCTCCTTAAGAAGAGCCGCGCAGAGGCTTCCTCGAGAGTCAGTCCCTTCTCTTCCCGTGCCGTTCTTATAATCTGCCCGATCCTTGCAAGATCAAAAGGCATACTTACCTCCGTACCTTTCTGAGCCCTGAGAAGCCCGCTGGTACATTCTATAAAATATGCTTTTCCATGTCATCAAAAAAAATTCATTTCACCAGCTTTTTTTCTGATACTCTATCGTCTCCGCCGGTGTCACTATGGTAAGGGAAACACCCCCTTCCTGGAACTCCGTGTGCCCGACCACCTGCCCTTCCACCCCGAACCGCCTCGATATTTCCACAATTCCTGCGCTGGCGCGGGGATTGCACACTATTTCAACCCGGTGCCCCATATTAAAGACCCTAAACATTTCCGAGAGCGACAGGCCCGTCTGATTTCTAACGAAGTCGAAAACCGCCGGCACAGGGAAAAGCTCATCTTTTATATATCGGATATTTTTGCCAAAGGTTAAGCATTTAGTCTGCCCCCCGCCCGTGTTGTGGAAAATGGCCGAGATGGACCCCCTATACCTGCCTACTATCTCCTTCAGGATGGGGGCATAGGTGCGGGTCGGCGAAAGAAGCGCGTCACCGACGGTCATGCCGGTACCGGGGAGCGGGTCGTCGATGTCCCATTTGCCCTTATACGCGAGGCCGCCTATCTCCGGCGCGTAGGTTTCCGGGAACTCGCCGCAGTACTTTTCCGTGAGCAGATCATGCCGCAGGGCGGTGAAACCGTTGCTTCCGACCCCCGAATTGTAAGCCGATTCATATATTGCCCGGCCGCATGACGACAGGCCGACTATGTCATGGCCGCTTTCGACCTTGCTGCAATCGATGAAATCGCTCTTTGCCATGCGGACGGCCATAACGGAATCGACGATAATGGTCCTCACGAGGTCGCCTACGTCGGCCGTCTCCCCTCCGCACGAATGGACCTCTATCCCGTGCTCTCTGAGCTTGTCCGCGACCATATCGTAGCCCTCTATCACCGCCCGGATAACCTCCCCCGGGATGACCTTTGCGTTCCTTCCGATTGTATTGGAAAGGGCGAAAGGCCCGGCTGCTCCGACGCAGGCAAGGTCGTCGAGATTCATTACGAGCGAGTCCTGGGCAATGCCGTGAAATATAGCTGCATCCCCGTGGCGCTTGTAATGCACATAGGCAAGGGCCGATTTCGTTCCCGCGCCGTCTGCGTGAAGCAGAAAACAGTGGTCCGGGGAGCCGCCGACCACATCGGGTATGGCTTTACAGAACGCACCGGGGAAAACACCCGCGTCAACGCCCTTGATGGCTTCCCTCACATCCGATTTGCCGGCTGATACCCCCCTGTCTTCATAGGTTATCATATCCCTTCCCCCCTCCTTTCAGACGCCACTATTTTAGCACGAAAAGGGGCCGGCCGCGCGCCCCTGTGCATGTTCCCTATTATGGAAGGGCGCTTCTCCCTGCGGGTCGCCTCCGCCGGCCTCACCGAGTACCCGGACCTCCCTTGTCCTTCCTCCTTATTAAGGAGAGGGGGTTTACGAAAGTGAACGAAAGTAGACGATTTAGGAAGGGTACGGCCCTTGCGACTGATACTCTCCCCTGGCGAGCCGCTTGATAGTATGCAACTTGATGGTATACAATTGTACGGGCGTCGTCGGGGGATTGCCCGACAGGAAAAAGTGCGGAATGGAGGAATAATGGAGCAGCGCTACTACTTGTGTACGGGCCCGGGGGAGAAGGAGTACTTCACTCTCCCCTCGCGGTGGACGGCGGCCCACTTCTTCGAGAGCCCGCCGGCCCAGTATGCCCCGGTCGCGAACATGGCCCTCGAGGCTCTTGTCAAGCCGGTAGGGACGGCGCCTTTGAGGGATCTTTGCTCAGCCGCGGAGAGCATCGCCGTCATCATCGACGACGGGACGCGACCGACCCCCGTGGCACAGATCCTCGCCGTGCTCCTCCCGTACCTCCTTGACGCGGGCATTCCAAGGGAGAAGGTCACCATCGTCGTCGCGCTGGGCACCCACGTGCCTATGGAGAAGCAGGCCATCGAGGCACGGTTGGGAAAGGAGGTGGCGGCCGCATATCCTATCGTCCAACACGACGCGTGGCATCCGGACCTCGCGCCCGTGGCTATACCGGGCGACCGGAGAATGTTGAAGATCAACCCCACGGTGGCCGGATCCGACTTCAGGTTAAGCATAAGCTCGATCCTACCCCACCCGATGGCCGGATACGGCGGCGGACCAAAGAGCCTCATGCCCGGCGTCTCCGATTTCGAGTTCATCAGGGACCACCACATGAGACTCACTATACACCCCAGTGCGAAGGCGGGGTTCGACAAGGGCAACCCCTTCTACGAGGACTGCATGAGGGCGGCCAGAGCGATAGGTCTCGATTTTTCCATCAACTGCGTCTATGACCAGCAGGGAGAAATCGTCGGCATTATCGGCGGGAGTCTCGAGGCATCTTTTGAGGCCGCTACCGCCATCTGTGCGGAGAAGCTCGGTCACAGGTTCGAGGAAAAAGTCGACGTGACCATAACCTCGACTTATCCCCATACCCACGGCCCCCAGTTCCCGAAGGCCTTCAGCGCCCCCGACGCTATCACCAGGGAAAAGGGAGCGATCCTTATGCTTGCGCCCTTCGTAAAGCCTCTGCCGGACGTATTCACCGATTCCTTTCGCGTTATAGCGGAAAGGTCCGGCAACGACTCTGCCCGCCTTGTAAGAGAGGCCATGTCTCAAGGGCTGCCGTTCCTCCCCGATCAACCGCTAGAGTTCAACATGGCCATTTCATGCATGATCCTTAGGCCGTCGATCCGCACGGTCTTGGTGTCGCCCCTCGTCTCTCCGGAACAGGCGGCGGCCATGGGCATGGAGTGTGCCCCGACCCTGGCCGACGGTCTTGCCTTGCTCGAGAGGGCGTACCCGGCAGCGCAAGCCGCCATATTCCCTTCGGGAGGCCTCGTCATTCCTATCGAAGGACAGAGGGGGACGGAATCATGAAAAAAGCAAAGGCTCTGGTCATCGATGTAAGGGACAACGTCGCAACGGCCCTCGATCCTCTCGAAAAGGGCTCGACTGTTTCGGTGGACCTCCTGGGCCGCGTAGAGCGGATCAAACTCCTCTCCGCCATCCCGATGGGCCACAAGATTGCCTTGACTACTATCGAAAAAGGCCAGGCGGTAGTTAAATATGGAGAGCCCATCGGTCTTGCCACGTCAACCATAGGCCGGGGGGAGCATGTCCATACCCACAACGTGGCGAGCCGGCCGCGACCGGTAGGATCATGACCGGTTTTCAGGGCTACCTGCGACCCGACGGCAGGGCAGGGACAAGGAACCACGTGCTCGTCATCCCGAGCGTCGGCTGCTCCCAGATGTGCGCCCAATCCATTGCCAGAGGCTTCAAAGGCGCGGTTTACCTTCCCAATGTCTTCGGCTGCGGCCAGATGGGAGAGGACCGCTCTATCGTCAGAAGGACCCTGGTCGGTTTCGGGATGAACGCCAACGTCTTCTCCGTGCTCGTCATCGGAAACGGCTGCGAGGAGCTCTCGGCTGAGGAGATTGCAGGGGAGATAGCCGGGTCGGGCAAGCGCGTCGAGGCTGTAGTCATCCAGCAGGCAGGGGGCACAAGGAAGGCCGCGGCCCGGGGAAGAAAGATCGTCAGGGAGATGCTGGACGAAGCCGAAAAGCTCCATCGGGAGCCGGTGCCGGTGAGCGGGCTGATCCTTGGCACGGAGTGCGGCGGGTCGGACTATACCTCGGGTCTATCCTCGAACCCGGCCCTCGGCTTTGCGAGCGACATGCTCGTGGCCGAAGGGGCAACGGTGATATTGTCCGAAACAGCCGAGATCATAGGCGCAGAGCACCTCCTGGCAAAGAGAGCGCGGACGCCTGATATAGGCAGGCAGATCCTGGCCGCCGTCGCCTGGTGGGAGCAGAGAGCAATCGCATCCGGCCAGAATATAAGGGAAAGCAACCCTGCGCCCGGCAATATCGCCGGCGGGATCACAACCCTCGAGGAGAAGTCGCTCGGGTGTATTTACAAGGCCGGCACCGGCAGCCTGGAAGAGTTCGTCGCCTACGCGGTCCGCCCCACGAGGAACGGCCTCGTTTACATGGACACACCGGCCCACGACATCGAGCAGCTTACGGGCATGGTCGCCGGGGGCGCCCAGATAGCAGCGTTTACGACAGGCAGGGGGACGCCCTGCGGGTCGCCCATAGCGCCCGTGGTCAAGATCACCGGCAACCGGCAGACATACGCCGCAATGCGGGACAACATGGATATGGAAGTGGCATCCGTTCTCCGCGGAAAGGAAACGGTGGCGGAGGCGGGACGAGAAACTGGGACAGAGAGATTTCGCAGTCTTCAAGATGAACCCGGACATCTGAGAGCATCTTTGAAGTGACATGGGGATCGACCGTCCTTATGTCTTACAACTCTTTTTTTCTTGTATAGAACGGCCGTCGAAAGTACAATTTAATAGCGTACTAGAATCATTACTCAGCCGCTCCCATCGGGAGCGAAGAGGGTTCGACGGAGAATTACCGTAATAATCACCCGACACCGGGCAAGGCATAGGCCTTTGCCTTAAGCAGCAAAAAGAAATCATGATCCGGTATGATTGGAAAAGAGAGTCCTTAGCAGCGCACAAAAATAGGCAGGTGGCTGTGGCCGTACGTACACTGATCATTGCGGTTTTGACCGTTATCCTCGCTTCCGATGTCTTGCCCGCCCATGGGTTCTCCCTGCTTCCGGAGGAGGAGACCGGCGGGGCTTATTCGAGCCGGCGCGTACCTTATGCTCTATCGGTCATGAACGAGCAGGCGCCTGCAAATGCGGACCGGGCCACGCCGCAGCGCGCACAGACCTACACGGTGGAGCCCATTTTTTCCATAGAGTTTCCTAAAGTCCTCGCTCGCGACGTCGTTTACGCCGTTACCTCCCCGGTAAGGTGGGACGGGAGGGACTGGCTTATCTTCGCGGCGGGGGTGGCGGGCGTGGCGGCGGTATCGCTGGCGGACAATTCCGTGCGGACGCAAGTGCAGCATATACAGAACGGATCGGCCACGGATGTGGCAAAGCAGATACGCCAGTTCGGCGGCCCGTACTCTTACGGCGTACTGGGGCTCTTTCTTGCCGGCGGCGAAGCATTCGACAACGCCCCTGCGAAAGCGGTTTTCATTGACGGCTCCGCCGCTACGCTCATCTCCGGCGGCATAACCCTGGGGCTCAAGTATGCAGTCGGCCGCGGCAGACCCGGCCTGGAGCGGGGCAACGACTTTTTCCAGCCGTTCTCGAGCAACTCGTCTTTCCCGTCTGGGGAGGCCACCCAGGCTTTTGCCGTTGCCTCGGTTATTGCATCGCACTATGACGATCTTTGGATAAAAGGCGCGTCTTACGGCATCGCCTCCCTCGTCGGCATGGCCCGCATCTATGAAGACGCTCACTGGACCTCGGATGCCCTGGCCGGCGCCCTCATCGGGACGGCAGTGGGGACTGCCATACTTGAATAGAGGTTTCGGTCTACCTATTTTCTTTGCGGTACCGGTCGAGCTCTTCCGATAGCCATTGCGCAAGAGGCAACGGAGATCCCTTGCCGCATCTCACCATATAGGGCTCGCCGCTCGTCTCGCTCTTCGAAGCGGACCACCGGATGAAGTCTTCCGTCGAGTTGATCAGTCCTTTCTTCATGAAATAGTTGAGCTTTGACTCCACATGGTCACGGACCGCTCTCGTGTCCTCGTACCAGGCGCTGTTCCGATAGAACCGGCAACCGGACCGCTCGATATAGGAAAGCAGGTGCCTGATCTCCGGTTCGGCGGCAGGAGGGACATCCCATGGCAGTGCGGGCGAGGCAAAAGGAAAAGCAATAAGAAAACAAAGAAGCAGCACGGCCGCTGCCGCTCCCTTGAGCCTCATTGCTGAAACCTCCGCCCTAACGGCAGCCCCGA
>JBEKOT010000024.1:0-38904 GCA_049521495.1 Syntrophorhabdales bacterium
TGGAGATCGACAGGGATACCGACCTTCGCGTTGCGCTGCGCGGTGCTCTGGACCGAGGATGCGCCGTGGTGGAGATCATTCATCGTGATGGAAGGCTCTTCAGTTCGGAGGGGCACGTAGCCCCGTCGTTCTTCGGGGATTCGTCAGGTCTGAAACTTAGCCCCGGAGACGTTGTAGTCATGTCCGGGGGTGCAACCGGGATCGGCGCCCACCTGGCCCGCTGCCTTGCGCCTTTCATGCCCCGCCTGGTCTTTTTGGGGAGGACCCCCCTCGATCCGGGCATCAATCCCGCAAAAGCGCACCCCGAACGTTCGTCTTTCGAGGCGTTCCCTTTCGACCCCAGGGCATCGGAGATCGCTCGGACCCTGGCGGATTTGCGCTCCTCAGGGATCGAGGCGACGTACCACACCTGTGATGTGGTCGACCCCGAGGCGGTCCGCGCGGTCATGGGCGAAGTGGCAGGCCGTTATGGCAGGATCGACGGGATCATTCACGGCGCCGGCATCCTCAGGGACGGTCTTTTGAGCCAAATGACCACGGATGATTTCTCCATGGTCACGGACGTCAAATTCCTCGGGGCTTGGAATCTATTCTCTGCTGCGGAAGGGACCGGTTTGAGGTTTTTCGTGGGCCTATCCTCGGCGGCCGCGATCCAGGGGAATCCCGGCCAGGCCAATTACGCCGCGGCCAACCGGATGATGTCTGCGTTACTCAGTGCCCTCCGCCGGAAAAACGGCGCTATCCGGTTCAAGGCGTTGATGCTTCCCCCTGTCGAGGGGGCGGGCATGGCCGAGGATGCGGAGGTCCGGGAACTGATGAAGCGGAAGGGCGCGGCGTACATCCATGTAAATGAGCTTGCGGGGTTGTTCTGCCGGGAACTTTTTGTAGCCCCGGCAGACGACGTGTGGGTGATGTTCATGAGGAGACTGCCGTCCGTGAGCACGTCGCTGCTCAATGATACTATCCCTCCTTCGTCGGGTGGAGGACTGGATGGAGGCGCCGTCTCCTTCAGCCCCGAGGACTTCCCCATGATAGAAAGGATCTCCTGCGTGGACATCCGCCGGGAAGAACTGGAGACCTTCAGATCCTTCTCCCTGGAGAAGGATCTTTGGATCGCGGATCACAGGCCTTTCAAGTTCGTCAAGCATCCTCTCGTCTCAGCCGCCATGGTTCTGGAAACATTCATGGAAGCCGCCCGGATCCTGTATCCCCACATGCAGGTTCGAGGAGTCCGCCAGGTGCAACTCATGGACATGATCCAATGTCCTCCCGGGGTTCCACGGTCTTCCAGAATTTCCTGCCGCCGAGTTCGCGCCGGTCTTCGGGAGATATTCTGCGAGGTCTCTCTCGCAGCACAGGAGATCTCCCCCGCCGGGAGATTGACCGACCGCTTCATCCCGCACTGCAAGGGCCAGGTGATCCTTGACGGCGGTGATGGCGGAGGAGGATACCCCGGGGAGGGGTTCCGGGATTTTCCTGTCCGGCCGGACGAGCTGCGGACGAGGCCCATGGATCAAAAAAAAGTGCTTAAATGGTACAAAGACCGCAGCGGCCTCGGAGGCAGGTATCGCGTGATGGATTTCCTTGACGGTGCGGGCCCGGGGGCAGTGCGGGGCGGAACCACCTACCGGGAGACAAGTGATTTCGCAACGCTGCGGAATGCACAGTACCAATACTCTCCCTACCTTTTCGAGGCCCTTTTGCAGGTGGTTAATTTCTACATCGTCGCAATGGACCCATCAGAACGGCGATCGATGGTTCCCACGGAGATCGGGGAGATGCGGTTTTTGCGAAAATGCCGGGCAGGGGAACAGATAACGCTGGAAGCCCGCATGCGGGCGCAGGACGACGAAGGCCTCGTCTGGGACGCCAGAGGGGTTGACGGTCAAGGCTGCACCGTCATGCAGGTTTATGGTATTCGGATGCACTGGGTTTCGGACTGAGCCTTCAGGGTCGGAAAAACGGAGATCGGGAAAGATGGTAGCAGATACGGCAAAGGATTGCCAAGGATTAACCGTTTATGCCGTGAGTTTCGCTCGTGAAAGGGGACCCGTCTTCTATGCATCCATGCCATGTGCCGCTGAAACCCTCAAAGGGTGTGGGACGGACGGGGCAGAGAATAAGCGCCGCCTCGTCTCCTTCCTGTGGGATAGCCTTGTTGCGGCGATGGAAAGTCCTCTTTGGAGAGGCTGCCGGCCCTCCAGCAGAGATGCTTTCCCAATTCAGGTGGTATGCGGCCCGCTTGGCAGGCCCCATCTCCTGCTCGGAGAATATCGGGGTCCGGCCGTCTCCTTCAGCCACGGTGGAGGAAAAGTCTGGGCTGCTCTCTGTGGAGATGAGTCCGATATCGGCATCGATGTGGCAGGGGCCGATGAATTCGAAAGAGAATACCCCTTTCACCGGGTCTTCCATCCACAAGAGCTCGGACATGCCTTGAGGTTGGCGGGCGGAGATTTGGAAAAGGCATCGGCCCTCCTCTGGTCTATCAAGGAAGCCGTTGTCAAGGCCCTGGGATGTGCGTTCCATCTGGTGGACCCGCGGCAAATCACCGTCTATCCGTCGGCAGGGGAGGACGGCGGGTATACCTTTCCGGTGGGCTTATCAGGGAAGGCCCTGGTGCGGCTTCCCCTGGCTGCGGGCCGGTCCCTGTGGGTACGCTCGCTTCCTCAGAGGAAGATGTGGCTTTCCATCGCCCTTTTGAGTCGGAGACCGGCGGGCCGTGAATAACCTTACCTGCAATTGCGTGCCGCGGTTGGATGGAGTGCCGGCGGCGGAACTTGGACGGCTTTTCCCGGCGCCTTCTGTCACCGCCCCCCTTCTTTCCCTGTTGCAGGAATCGGGTATTGACGGTTTTAACCTGCGGAGCATAGTGGTGTTAAAAGATGATGCTCCTATTCTCTTGTTGCCGTTGTTTGAAACCCGTTTTGATTTGTCCGCTTTTGTGGAGGGATGGATCAAGAAATCGCTGAAAGCGGCAGGCCGTCTTATCCCCTCGCTTTTTCAGCCCCGTGTTTTAAGCGTGGGGTTGTTGGTAGGGGAATGGAGTGAAATCGGGGTTGATCCTCACATCGATCGGGGCACCCTCAGGGCGGCATGCAAAATGGCCTTTGGCGCCTTGCAAAGGCTCGCGGCCGAACTTAAAAGCGATATCGTGGCGTTTTACAACTTTAATCATTACGGCAAGCTTCCCGGGAAAGTATTCAAAAAATTCAACCGGGTGCAATGTCAGTCCTGCGCCCGACTGCCGATCAATTTTAACAGCCTGGAGGAATTCTTCACCCGCCTTTCAAGGGCCGCGAGAAAAGACCTGCGCCGCAAAATGCGCGCCTCCCACGAAGTCAGAGTGGTTCGAAGCCGCACTATTTCTCCTTTTCTGGACAGGATCTACAAGCTTTATCTGGAAACAGCGGCGCGGGGCCCCATGGCGTTCGGCGCGCACAACCGCGTGTTTTTTGAAAAAATCTGCGAGAGGGTCCCGAGCGCCGAATACACGCTCTATTTTGTGCGGGAAGAACTCGCCGCTTTCAACCTTCTCGTCGTAAAACAAGAGGCGATGGTGGATAAATATTTCTGCATGGATCACGGGCTCGGCCGCGAGTACAACCTTTATGTTTTGTCCTGGCTTGAAAATATCCGCACCTGCGTGGAGCGAAAAATCCCTCTATATTACGCGGGCCAGGGCGCGGAAAAGACCAAAGCGCATCTGGGCGCGACGTTTATCCCGGGCTTTATTTTGTTTAAACACCGCAGGCCGGTGTTTGACCGTATTCTTGTCGGGCAGCCGGCGGTGACCGAGAAGATCCTCAGCCGCCTCGGGTTCTGGCCCGCCGTCTCCCCTCGCGCCGCCCCGGATGCTCCGGCCCGGGGCCGGCAGGAGCACACCCTTCCTCGCCGCCTCGATCCGGGCGCGCAAGGTGAATGAGATCAGGCGGAGAGGACGTCTTTAGCGCCTGGAGAGGGCGGCGTGGCGTCACGACTTTTACTACCGTTGCCCCATAGAGGCAAAATTCGATCTATGACGAAAGAAGCTGAACACGCAATCGAAGTCGAGAAACTGACGAAGCGCTACGGGGATTTACTGGCGGTCAACGACATATCGTTCAACGTCAGGAAAGGCGAGGTTTTCGCCCTCCTCGGCCCGAACGGCGCCGGGAAGACCACTACCGTCGAGATCATCGATACAATCCGCGCGCCCACGTCCGGGAAAGTGACCCTTCTTGGGATGGATGTCACGAAGAAGAAGTACGATATCTTCCCCCGCATCGGCGTCCTCCCGCAGGGGTTCAGCTCGTTCGACAGGATAACGGTCAGAGAGACCTTGCAGTACTACTCGCGGCTTTTCTGCTGCACGAACACCGATATCGACGGGCTGATAGAGCTCGTGAACCTCAAGGAGAAAACAAAAGAGCAGTACATGAACCTCTCCGGGGGCCTGAAGCAGCGACTTGGAATCGCGATTACCCTCGTGAACGACCCCGAGGTCGTGTTCCTCGACGAGCCGACGACAGGACTCGACCCCCGCGCAAGGCGCGAGGTGTGGAAAGTACTGCTGGGCCTGAAGAAGAAGGGGAAGACGGTATTTCTCACCACGCACTACATGGAGGAAGCGGAGCTTCTTGCAGACACGGTCGCCATAATCTCGAAGGGGAAAATCATCGCGATGGGCTCTCCCGAGGCGCTCATAGAAAGCAACGCGAATTACCTGGTTCTCACGCTAAGGCCCGTCGATGAAAAAGCTATTGAAATAGTCCGGAAGATGGGCTTTGAACCGGTCCATGACAACCGCAAAGACATCAAGGTCAGGGTGGAGCGCACGGACGACGTCCGGAAGATGCTGAACGCCATCGAGGACGCCGGGGCGTCGCTGCTCGGCCTGGACGTGCGCAAGCCCAACCTCGAAGATGTCTTCCTTAAGCTCACCGGCGAGGCGCTCCGCAAAGACCCCGCCGTGGGGGCCGCGGAATGAATCCGCGCGTCGTCGGTGCAAATCTCGTCGTCAGCATCAAGAGCTTCTACCGCGCGAAGTCGGCAATGTTCTTCACGATTGCGTTCCCCATAATCCTGATAATAGTGTTCGGCGCCCTTTTCATGAACCAGGATACCATGAGCTTTGACCTTTGCGTGCAGGACCTCGACCATACCGGCTCCTCTGCGCAGCTCTTCAAGACCCTCGGACTCGACGGGAAGTTCAAGGTAATCAGGATCGACCCCGCCGTCGACGCTGCGCAGTACATAAAGGACAACAAGCCGAACCTTGTCCTCATAATTCCCAAAGGCTATGAAGGGTCCTTCCTGCGGAGGACGGCGCTGGGCGACCCCAACGCATCCGTCACCCTCACGTGCCTCTACGACCCCAGCTCCAGTATGGTGTCCGTGAAGATACAAGCCCTGAACTCGGTGTTCGCCGGGATAAACCAGAAAATGTCCGGAAAGCCTCCGTTCATCCGATCGGCCGAGACGTCGATACTCGCCAGGAAGTACCGGTTCATCGAGTTCTTCATCCCCGGCATCATCGCCATGTCGGTGATGACGTTGAGCCTGTTTGGTACGGTGAACGTGAACACGGAGCTGCGGCAGAAGGGTGTCATCCGGAAGCTATCCACCACGCCCATCACCCGCACCGACTGGATCCTGTCCAACATCCTGTACCAGTTCCTCCTTGCGGTCCTATCCACGACGGCGATGCTGCTGGTGAGCTACGCCGTGTTTCGCGTCAGCCTGCGGATAAATGCCTGGCTCCCTGTATTCATTGTGCTTGACGTCTTCGCGTTCGTCGGAATCGGGATGATCCTCACCCGCTTCGCCAAGGAGGCGCAGAGCGCTGCGGCGGCGGCAAACGCCATCAGTTTCCCGATGATGTTCCTCTCGGGAAGCTTCTTCCCTCTCGAGATGATGCCGGGCTTTATGCGGACGGTCGCCCGGACACTGCCTCTGTACTACGTGAACGAGGGGCTCCGGGCATCCATGGTATTTAATGACCACATGACCGCGCTGAGATACTCCGCAATCATAGGAGTTTTTGCAGCCGTGGTCTTCATCCTGGGCATAATGGCCACCACATGGGAAGAGGGCCGGTGATCGCAAAGCACTCAATTTGCTCTGCCACTCACGCACCCTGTCCCCACGCCATGACCGCCTTGGCTGTGCAGTACCGGATGAGTGGCTCTCTCCATGGATTCGGCGATTACGTGGCGAAGACGATGCCTGCGCCATCGGATGCGGGCTGGGGCGTTTCGAGACCTGCCGGTAATGGCGCCGAGTCTGAATGATGAAAATAAAACTTATCGCGCCGCGCGAGCAACATGAAGACACTTTATCCAGCCCTTTCAGGCTCCAGAGGGTAAACCTCCCTCTTCTTGCGGCGTTTACGCCACCCGGCCATACGGTGACGATTGTCGATGAAGCCTTTGCTCCCGATGACACGAATCAGGATGTGGATGTGGTGGGTATCACCGTCATGACCGACCTTGCGCGAAGAGCCTATGATATCGCTGACGCCTATCGCCGGAAGGGGGTGAAGGTGGTGATGGGAGGAATACACCCCACGGTGTTGCCTGACGAAGCTTTGGGGCATGCGGACGCGGTAGTTGTGGGAGAAGCGGAGGGTATCTGGCCAAAACTTGTATCCGATGCGGCCTCGGGAAAGATGCAAAGACTCTATCAGGCCGCGAAAATGACAGATCTCAAAGATCTGCCGAAACCCCGGCGAGATCTCTTCCCAGGAGCCCAAGGTATTGGTCATGCTCCTATCCCTATAGGCGTCGAGACATCCCGTGGGTGTCCGAACGATTGTGAATTCTGTTCCATCGGCCGGACATTGGGGAATCAGTATCGGGTCAGGCCGGTTCAGGAGGTGATTGCCGAGATAGAGTCTATTGATTCACCTCACCTCTTCTTCGTCGATGACGCCCTTGGGCTGAACCGGAATGCAGCCAAAAAGCTTTTTACGGAAATGATACCTCTTCGGCGGCTATGGCTCGGACAGGGAACAGTGTCGTTGGCTGAGGATTTGGAGCTGCTCAGGTTGATGAGACGCTCAGGGTGCATGGGGCTTTTGATCGGATTCGAATCTGTACAGAAAGGAACACAGAACGAGGTGAAGAAAATAAAGAACCTGAGAATCGATTTTTATGAGGCAATGCGCCGATTCCATGGCGAAGGCTTCGGCATACTGGGCGCGTTTGTTTTTGGCTTTGATTACGAAAACAAGGATGTGTTCGAGCAGACATTTGAGTTTACAATTAGGAGTCATATGGATTGTGTCGAGCTGAGGATTCTCACTCCTTTTCCGGGAACCCGGTTATATGAGCGCCTCCTAAGCGAAGGCAGGTTGTTCGTGCGTGACTGGTGGCTCCGTGGATACCCTCCTGATACACTCCTTTTTCAACCCAAGGGCATGACTGCCGACGAGCTCATCGACGGTTTCGCCCGCTTGAACAGACAAGCCTATTCGTTAGGCGCAATGACAAAGCGATTCTTTGGCATGAGCCCATGGAAACGGACTTTCCTGGGCTGCCGGCTGTACGCCGGGATCAATCTCTCTACCCGTACACGTTATTTCAAAGGTCTGAGGAATCCACAACCCTTTGCAGGGGCTCGCGGCTCAATGGGGGAGCATTAGCTGTCACCTGTAAAAAAGCAGGAGAGATAGTGCGATAGTCCATTCAAAAAACGGTCAGGATGAAAGCCAGAGGACATCCCCGAACAGATCGGGATCGTGGGAACGGGAGGAAAAGACGGTAAGCTCTGTCTTTTCTTTTCTCACTATGGTGGGATCGCCGTGGCCGGGGTATATCTCCGTAGCATCAGGCAAGACAAAGACCTTACTGGTTATGGATTCGATTATCTGTTTTAAATCATCCGGCGACTCTGTCCTACCCGGGCCTCCGGGGAAGACGGTATCTCCCGAAATAAGATATTTTCCCACCAGGAAGCAGACACTGCCGGGTGTGTGACCGGGCGTATGAAGGACTGTGAGACGTAAGTTTCCAAAGGATATTTCTTCACCGTCATCCAGGAGAAAGTCCGGTCGCGGAGACAGACCATCGGCGTCCAGACGATGGGCGCCAATGGGGATCCCGAGCTTCGATTTTACCTCGGACAGTGCGCCGACATGATCCGTATGGCTATGAGTTATCAGTATGTATCTGGGATTGGTCCCTTTCATCTGCTTCAGAATTTCAGGTGCTTCTGCGGGAGCGTCTACCAGCACGCTATCACCGGTTCGGAGACAGGTAATTATGTAGCAATTAGTATAGCAATGAGGATCGCGGGTAGTAGTGAAGGGTCCCAGCGTACGCCTGTCGATCTGCACGTACTCATTTTTTGCCACACGCGCCACCCTATCTCTATCCCTTCATCTTCCCGGCAATGAGCGCCGCATTGGTTCCTCCAAAAGCGAACGCATTCGACATCACGGTATTAACCTTCACCCCCTTACGGCCGATATTCGGAACGTAGTCGAGGTCGCACTCCGGGTCAGGTTGGTCAAGGTTAATCGTCGGGGGAAGGGCTTGATTTTTTATCACAAGCAGCGCAACAATAAATTCAATGGCGCCGGCTGCTCCCATGGTGTGGCCATGCATCGATTTTGTGGAACTGACGGGGACATGGCGGGCATAATCGCCTAATACCTTCTTGATGGCCTGTGTCTCCACCAGATCGTTCCACTCAGTTGCTGTCCCATGAGCATTGATGTAGTCTATATCTTCGGGCAGTAAGCCCGCCTCTTTGATCGCTTCCGCCATCGCCCGCGCCTGTCCTTCGAGAGAGGGTCTGGTAATATGACCGGCATCGGATGTGGAGCCATAGCCGATAAGCTCTGCGTAAATAGGCGCTCCCCGTCTTACGGCCCTTTCCATCTCCTCAAGTGCCACAATGGCAGCACCTTCACCCGGTACTAAACCGGTACGGTTTTTGGAGAATGGCTTACAGGATTTTGACGGGTCTTCAGGGTCTTCGGCAGCGAGCACCCTGAGAGATTCCCAGCTTCGGAAACCTCCATAGGTCAAAAAGGCCTCGGCCCCTCCTGCGAGCATCACGTCAACATATCCGTCCCTGACTTGCCTGAAAGCCTCCCCGATAGCGTTTGCCGAGGAAGCACAGGCCGTGGAGAGCGTCAAGCAGGGCCCTGAGAGTCCATACTCTATCGATATATGGGCGGCGGAAGCGTTATTCATCACCATGAGCACCGTGAGTGGTTTTACCCTGTCGGCGTTGTGCTTAAATAGTTGATCGTATAAATCCTCTATGGTATTCCCCCCGCCCATACCGCAACCGATATAAACCCCCGCCCGCTCTTTCTCTTTCGCATCGAGAGACAGTCCCGAATCTTTCCAGGCTTGAGAAGCGGCAGCTAAAGCGAATTGGTTGACACGGTCCATACCGGCCGCTTGTTTCTTAATGAAATAATCGAGAGGATTAAAATCGACTTCAGCGGCAACCTTTATCGAAAGCAGGCTTGAAAAGGCTGAAGAGATTCTTCTGACTCCGGACTTGCCGGCCATGAGATTGAATGAGAAATCATCGATAGTATTCCCACAAGAGGAAATAATGCCCAGCCCCGTGACGGCAACTCTCCGTTTCATAAATAACTCATATTGAGCTCAATCATGGCTTGAAGACCCCACATCCCGTTCCGAATCTTGTTCCGAGATGAACCGGTCCAGAGCATCTACCATGTCCTGTATCGTGGTAACCTTAAACTCCCGGTCAGGGATTCTAATATTGAATTCATTTTCGATATCAAACATGAATTCGATGATGTCGAGAGAATCGAGGCCTAAAGTTTCGAGCGTCGTCGTGGCCGTAAGTTCTGCAATGTTGTAATCAAAGTGGGCTATGAAAAGTTGTTGCAGTCTTTCCAGCGTGCTGACCACAATCTCCTTCCTCCGGTATCAAACTTAGAATGAGATAGTATAAGAAGAAATCATCGCAATCTCAAGCTAAAAGATGAAGCGCAACACCGTCAGTCTGCACAGCGTTAACGGGAAGAACCCGCCTGTGCTGGAGACGAGAGCGCCCCTCTTGCAGCACTCCCTGACAGCACCTCAAAAAAGGAGAGACAGTCTCGCTCCGGAACCGGTACAATGAGTGGGGGCAGACCGGTCGCATATGTCGTGGTTTGCAGTGAAACCCATATCCGGGAAGGAGGTACTCTTGCACGTCACTCCGTATTTTGCGGTCATCCTCTGCTTCTTACACGTTCTCCCAGGGGTCTCATCGTCAGAACGTTTTATGTCCGCCAGGTTAAACGCAACCACTGCCAGAGCCCCGAGGAGCAGCCCTCCAATCACATCGACGGCGTAATGAAACATGCAGTAGACAGTGGCAATCGACAGGAACAGACAGGTCAGCCAGTAAGGGATTTTCATCCTCTTAAAATGTGTGCTTCCCCACCACGCTACAAGAAACGTCGCTGCAACGTGGGAGCTTGGAAAGGCTGCGCCGGGGTTTTCTCCCCGTGCGTAAATGAAATCGACCATTGTCTGAAACAGGCCGCCTTGATGATAATATGCATTTCGCACTGCTATCGGTCCCTCGACCGGCAGGAGTATGTAGATGAGAAAACACAGGTAGAACAAGGATGAAAGCTGGAAAATGAAGCTCTCGAAGAGCTTTGCGTCCTTGCGGAACAGCACAATGCCGGTGAGGGGAATTATCAGATAATAACTAAAGTAAAAAAAGTGAAAAAACTCGTCGAGGAATGCGTTCCCCTGTTTCCCACGGAGGAAGAAGGCGGGAAATTCGCCGAAGATCCGAACATCCAGATTCATAAAAAAGCCGTCAAGGAACTGCGGCACGACAACCCTGTTGATCAGCCCGGTCTGATAGTAAAGCAGACCGTAGAGGACCAACGGATGCCACAGGCTCACCGTACAGACCGAGAAACTGCTCCTCCTCCTTAAGCTTAATAAAAGGACTACAAAAATAACTGAGAGGTTGAATGCGAGATGGCACGCGTATGCCGCGATCTTTACTCTGAAAATAGAAATGAAAATAACCAGGATGAAGTTGTAGAGTATAGTTATTCTGTCCGTTGCATTTAAGTTCACAGCCGGCCGGTCTTCCTATGTGGGCGGTATGTCGTCGTGTCGTTGGTTTCCGTCAGATCACTCCCACCTGTCTTCCCACCTTTTCGAAGGCAGCCAGGACCTTATCCAATTGTTCCTCCGTATGGGTCGCCATGTAACTTGTCCTCAGGAGTTCCCGTCCCTGCGGGACTGCAGGGCTGATGACGGCATTGACAAAGACCCCGTTTTCGAAGAGCAGCCTGCACATCTCGTAAGTTTTCATGGTGTCTTTAATAATAACGGGAATGATCGGGGTTTCGCTCGTCCCTGTATCGTACCCGAGCGTTTTATATCCTTTCAGCATCTTGTGCGTATTCCTCCAAAGCCGGGCTCTTAATTCGGGCTGTTCTTCAATGATGTCCAAAGCGGTGCTCACCGATGCCGCCAGGCAGGGGGGGAGACTGGCGCTGAACATCATCGAGCGAGCAAGGTGCTTGATCCAACTTATCACGTCTGATGGCCCTGCGATAAAGCCGCCGATCGCGGCAAGGGATTTGCTGTGGGTTCCCATGATAAGATCCACTTCGTTTTCCAGGCCAAAATGCTCCGCTGTTCCCCTTCCTCCATCTCCAAGAACGCCGACAGCGTGGGCGTCATCCAGCATGATCCTCGCCCCGTAGGACCTGGCTAGCCTCACAATGGCAGGGAGATCGGCAATATCGCCTTCCATGCTGAAGACGCCGTCGACGATGATCAGTTTGTTCTTTTCCTTGGTTCCTTCGAGAGCTCTTTCGAGGGCGTCCATGTCGTTATGCCGGTATTTCTTGACCTCGCCGAAAAAGAGGCGACAGCCGTCCATGATGCTTGCATGATCGTACATATCGATAATAGCGACATCGTTCCGGCCCACGAGAGCGGAGATCGCTCCCAAATTGGTTTGGTAGCCGGTTGCGAAGACCAGAGCAGCTTCCTTCCGGAAGAACCTCGCCAACTTGCTTTCCAGTTCTTCGTGGATATCAAGGTTCCCATTGAGAAACCGTGAACCGGCACAGCCGGTGCCATATTTTTCAATGGCCCTGATCGCTGCTTCCTTCACCCGGGGGTGGTTGGTGAGTCCAAGGTAATTGTTGGAACCGATCATGATCACTTTCTTCCCGTTGACCACCACCTCGGAATCCTGTGGGGATTCGAGCTTACGAAATAAGAAATAGTGGCCGCTTTCCTTCAATCCTGATTCATACTTCGCAGCTTCTGCGCACTTTTCGAAGATATCCATGGACGACCTCGTTCATCTTATAGCCATTTTTCTTTTTTGTACCACTCAAAGGTTAATCCGGCCCCCTCCGAGAGTGGGACCCTCGGTGCAAAGCCCAGGAGGGTTTTGGCTTTGGTGATGTCGCACACCCATTCTTTTTGGACTATTTCTTTTGCCTTATCCTTGTTAAGGAGGGAAGGTCTCCCGGACAATCGAGAAAGAACGTCCGAAAAACAGGCGATGCCCACCACCATTCGTCCGGGAACACGGATGCGTAAAGCGGTTATCCCCATTGCGTGTGCAAAAATATCACCGATCTCCTCGATCCGGTAGTCATTGCCGTCAGAGAGGAAAAAGATTTCTCCACTCTTTGCCTGAGTCTCAACGGCCAACAGAATTCCCTGGACAATATCCTGCACATAACAGAGGCTGAGACGTTGGCGCCGACCTGTAAGACAGGGTTTGACCCTTCTGGAGAGGCATTTGAACAATGCGAAGATGTCCTTATCCCTTGGCCCGTAGACAGCAGAAGGCCGAAGGATGACAGCGGGAAGCTCATGAGCATGGGCAAGGACCGATTCCTCTCCCATCCGCTTACTCCGGCCGTAAAAAGAAACCGGCTCACAGGGGTCCGACTCCTTTTTGCTGCTGCCGTTTCCGCTTGGCCCTGCCGCTGCCTGGCTGGAGATATAGATGAATTTCTGAAGACGGGGATTATTTTCGAGACACGCATGGATCAGGTTTTCCGTTCCAGCGCCATTTACGTCAAAATAGGTTTCCTCTTTGATCGCTCTGGTCACACCTGCCAAATGGAACACCCAATCGACACCCCTTACGGCCTCTTCTAAAGAGGTCTTATCAGTACAATCGCCGGGAACGAATTCGAGAGGAAGACCTTTCAGCCACTTCAAATCGCTGGTTTTTCGAAGGAGACAGCGGACTTGCACTCCTTTTCCAATAAGCGCTTCCGATAAATGGCTTCCGATAAATCCTGTGCCTCCCGTGACCAGAGCTTTCAATGATTTTTTCTTCCTGACCCGCAAAATTGTTTGCTCCGCCCCTCCTCCCCGTTGATTGGGAAGGGGGAGGGGTAAATTTTATAATTTTATCTGTTTTCTTAGGATTGTCAAGGAGCAGCGGTCAGCGTGGCCGGGTACCCGCGGGGTTCCTGTCCCGCCCGCTGGTTGACAGTACGCTTCCACCGTACCTACCATGTATAGGTCTTATACAACTTATAGGACCTATAACCCTTTGAAATGTTAAACATCAACCGACGTGAAAGGAGAAAAGGATCAGTGAATATATCAAACTGGTTGGATGAAAAGGAAGCAGAAGGCTTTGACGTATCTCAAATTGTATTGCCTGATGACCTGTCTTATGACGAAGCCCCCGACGAAACAATTTTTTTCGAGGAGATTAATCATTGCGGAATCTTCTGCACAGGCAATCATCCGTTTTCTACTGTCGAGCGCTTTGGGCACTGGTATTATTGTAGAGGTCAAGACAAGGAGGCCGGCATTCACTCTTCAGAAATGAAGTGGAGGTTGTTTACCAGGGATAGAGACCTCGCTGTCAAAACAGCTAAATCACACATAGAGTGAAGCGGAGACATCTTCCGCACGTTGGAGTATGACCTTGCCCACGACCAGGGGAGGGCTGTAAGGAAGTCTGCCCTGACTTGAAGAACAGAAGGCCTATTTTGAACCGGCCGGATGAATGTCCATGCAAAATTGCGATTCAAGGTAGATAATTCAAGGTAAGGGGAGAAAAAGCAGCACGGTTTACCGCCGTTCATCGGCTGAAGAGGAGGTGTCAATGCTTTGGACGATATGTGTGATTCTCTTGATTTCGTGGCTTCCGGGACTGGCGGCTTTAACATGAAGGACCCGTGTGTAGTCGTCTTACCGAAACATGTATGCAGAACAAGACCCGAAAAGGAGGTGCAAACCATGCATCATAAAACGTTGTTCTTCGCCACCCTCATGTTTCTTTTTATCATGGCCTCTGTTTTTTCTCCGGCCTCAAGAGCCCAAGCCGCTCGGGAACCATCCGTAAAAGGCGGCGAGCCGGCATCTCACTTCCAAAAAGCCGATGAACTCTTCTTGAAGAAAGACCTGAAAGCCGCTGCATCGGAGATTCGAAAAGGGGCGGGCTTTCTCACGCGGAAAGCAAAGAGCGCCGCAAAGGACAGCAAGGAAGGCCTCAACGCATCCGCTCAAGAATTAGAGAAATTGGCTAAGGACGTCGAAAGAGGGGGCGTGACCTCCGAGAAGCAGCTCAGGGATACCTTCGCGAGATCATACCATGCCTTATCAGATTATGAATACCGGCGGGCTTCTGAGGCCTGGACCAAGAAAAAGACGAGAGAAACCGGCCAGGCCCTTACGAATGCGGCGCAATACGTGGAGCAAGCCGCAAAGTGGTCCGGCCGCCAACTCGAAACAGACACGGCAGATACCATAGGCTACGCGCGTGTGGTCGGCGGTAAACTCGTAAAGGGAGCAGGCTGGACTGTGGATGAGGTCAACAAAGGCATCAAAGGAATAGGCAGTGCACTTTCAAAGTTTGGAGAAAACATGAAATCCAGAGATTGAGTAGCGAGCACTGTTATGCCGTGAAGCCGGGTCTGCCGGCTCCGGTTATGTGTGTCATAGCCACTCTGTCTTCTCCCTGCGTGGGGCGAAATGGAAGGCGGAACCTCGCTCTGCCTCGTGACGGCGTGGCCTTATCCTTGTTTTAGAGGTAAGCGTAATCCGCACCGACGTTCCGTCGCTTTGCGGCCGGCGCGAAACGCTGTCCAGCGTGCCCGGATGCCTTGTTCTTTGACGTGAAAGGTGCCGACGTGCATCTCGTAAATGATGAGCTCATTCCACGAGGCGATAGTAAGGTATCACCACCCCAGTCGAAGGCTTCAGGATCATAGACAACTCCATTGCGCCCTGTCCCCCTTGATTATTCTTTCTACATCTCACTACTCTTCATTCCCAAATAATACTTAATGCCGGCGATTATGGTTTTCTTGTTCTAACCCATAGATATCACAGGGGGTAACTTTTCTAAACTTTTTGTGATCCTACTTTTGATGTTCTCCCTCCCTCCCTTCGGGTTTTCCTTGAGGCTGAGCGTGTTGCGGTTGCTGAGCCTGAGGTCTTTGCTCTTGTCTCTGCGGCTGCTGAACTCTCTGAACTCTCTCCTGAGGTTGTCTCTGTGGCTGACCCTGAGGTTTCTGAGCCTGAGGTCTTTGCTCTTGTCTCTGCGGCTGATGTTGCTGAACCTCAGGTCTCTGCTGATATTGCTTCTGCCTTTGCTGTCTTACTGCCTGTCTCTCTTTTTGCGGTCGAGGTTGATAGCCTTGGACGCCCCAGGTTCCTTGCTTTTCCCAATGTCGATCATTATGCCAGCTCTTCCAGTTCTGTTGGAGTCGCTGGTTAGGAATTCGTTCATAGTTCCACCGGTGCCCGTTCCAATTATGGTCTCTGTAGTATCCTCTCCAACCCGGGTCTACATCGAAATAAAAACTTGGAACATTGTTATAATAACCCCAGCCCTGGTTATCTATCACATCCGGAGGCGCCTGAGATGCGATGGGCGGCGGCAGAGGAATGGCAACGTTAATATCCACCGCTGCCATCGTTGGAATAGGAACGACAATTACCAACGCCAAAAGCATTGTTCCAAAAAGTAACTTTTTCATTTTGTTGCCTCCTTTATCCCGTTCTCGCATGCCTGCTGCAGACAGATGTCCAGGGAATCGCCTCAAGGCGCTCCACCTCGATTGCTTTTCCACAGACCTCACAGGAGCCGTATTCCCCGAGTTCGATCCTCGCCAGCGCCCTGTTTATGGCCTGGATGTCTTTCTGCGCTGTTTCGTCCAGTATTACCAGAACATCGGCAATAGCCCCTTTCTGCGCTGTTTCTTCAGATTCGATATCGTGCTCCGACAAGATAAGCCGTGCTTCATCGCTGAGCCTATGGGCCTCGAAGACTTCATCACGTTTTTTGATCAACCGCTCGCGAATCTTCCCCATCTGTTCCGATTTACTCACAGGATATCCTTCGACTCAACGTGTCTCATCAGTAAGTATCATCGCTCGCGTCCATCATTGCAACAATTACCGGGCATTCATCAGGCGGCTCATGGCTTGAAAGTACGACTTACCGGCTCCGCCGATCACATGGAGAACCAAACCGGAGGATTACAAGGCGGGGAAACGTATTCCTTGAAAGCGCCTTCAAAGACATTCTCGATAAGATCGCAGAAGACCCCCACGTTGACCTCGCCGCCCGGACGCGCCCAAACGCGCCCAAAGACAGAAAAGGGGCCAGGAGGATCACTCCTAACCCCTTGAGATCATTGGTTGCGGGGGCTAGATTTGAACTAGCGACCTTCGGGTTATGAGCCCGACGAGCTACCTGGCTGCTCCACCCCGCTGGTAAAAACATAACCTTATCGGCAACCAAAGTCAACGGGAATATTTGAAGCATTAGCGGCAGCTGGCAAGCAAATCGGCTGTCCCGCCCAGCCCTGAAGAAGCATGTTACAACACGGCCCGATGGATTCACAGGCCCGAAATCCCGAGGGCGAGCAGTCATGGAGCGGTGATTTTGCCTGCGAGGAGAGAGAAGATCCGAACTGTTGCGAAGGGACGCGGCCATGTGATAAACTTCCCTACCAGTCAGAAACATTTTGAAAGGCGTACGAATGAATATCCCTCTTATAGACCTGAAGCAACAGTACAAGAAGGTAGAGAAAAAACTCCTGCCCAAGCTTCACCAGATCCTTTCAGAGCAGAAGCTGATAATGGGAAGATACTGCAAGGACCTGGAAAGGATGATTGCCGACTTTTCCGGGGTGCCCTACGCCGTCTCGTGTGCAAATGGCACCGACGCGCTGATCCTCGCCCTTATGGCACTCGGAGTAAAGAAAGGCGACGAGATCATAACCACCCCATATACTTTTTTTTCAACGGCCAGCACCATTACCCTTACCGGGGGCACGCCCGTATTCGTCGACATAAACCCCGCCGACATGAACATAGACCCGGATCTCGTCGAACGGGCTATAACGCCGAAAACGAGGGCCATAACTGTGGTCCATCTCTTCGGCAGGCTTTGTGACATGGATCGGATCGGGGCCATCGCCGAGAAATACGGGCTGGCCATTATCGAAGACATGGCCCAGTCACTGGGGGCCAGGCGAAAAGGTGTCGCATCCGGTGCTTTCGGAGATATTGCGGCCGTGAGTTTTTACCCCACAAAGAACTTGGGCGGCATAGGTGAAGGCGGTATGGTCCTCACGAAGCGGGCCGACCTTTCCGAGCGGGCGAAGAAGCTCAGGGTCCATGGCATGAACGACCATGCCTATCGCCACGAAATGCTGGGTCTCAATAGCCGGCTTGACGAGATAAAGGCTTGCGCCCTGGCCGAGAAATTCCCCTATCTGGAGCAATGGAACCGGAAGCGGATCGAGAACGCCATGTACTATAACAGCGCGCTTGGAGACCTTCCCATCAAGATCCCCGACAACGGGGGCAAGGGCGACCATATCTTTCATCAGTACGTAATTCGGGTTGAGCAAAGGGATGAGCTAAAGTCCTTCCTCCAGCAGAAGGGCATACAGACCGGTATCTACTACCCCCTACCCCTCCACCTGCAGGCGTGTTTCGAATACCTGGGGTACAAAAAGGGCGACTTCAGGGAAGCCGAGCTCGCCTCGCTCAGCAGTCTTGCCTTGCCGGTCTATCCCGAGTTGAAAAAGGTCGAGAAGGAGTATTTGGCAGCTTCCGTGAGGGAGTTTTTTGATAAGAGCCATCGCCCGAAGGGAGAAAAGGTGCGATAAGAAGGTGGGCGACATGAGGCGAAAGGCTTACCACGTCATCAGGCGGTCAGGCCGGCACGCGGCCGGCGGCGAGAAATCGGCTGAAGAGATAATCAAGGAAGCGAGACAGGCGGCAAAGGGCAGCTACCGCGAGCAGTCACTCGCGGTCCACGGCCTCATCTGTGCAAAGTGCGGCCGTGAATTTGAATTCAATGACCGACACCTCCTTACCGTGCACCATAGGGACGGCAACCCCGACAACAACCCCCCGGACGGCTCGAACTGGGAAAACCTTTGCGTCTATTGCCATGATGACGAGCACAGCAGGGGTTTGCTCGGCGATTACTTCGACCGCAAGAGATGATGTCCCTATAGAGATTCCACGGATCGGAAAAGCCCAATATGAAACAAGATACGGAGGCAATTATATGCGGATGAGCCAAAGTCGGACGTTCTCCTCCTTTTTTTGCGCTGTGCTGTTACTCCTCACCCTTCCTGCCCTTATCGGCGCCGAGGAACAGGAGAACAGGCCCCGCGTGACGGGGCCGGAGAGGGGCATAGGCGTTTTTACCGAGTTCTCCGGCGTTACCGTGGGACCGGGCGAGCCGGTGCGAATGGATTTGATCCTTCTCAACAAGGGGCGCACGGATGAGACGATTAACGTAAGGTCCACTGCCATTCCCAGGGGCTGGAGGGTGGCCATCAAGGGAGGAAGCTATGATGTGTCGGGCCTTTACGTACCGGCGGGAAAGACGAAAAACGTTACCTTGACCCTGGAGCCTGCAAAAAGCGTCCGGCCTGGTGACTATGTCTTCGGCTTCGAAGCGCAAACCGAAGACGGGGCGTTCATTGCGCACCATAATCTCGCCGTGACGGTGCAATCGAAGACCGCCGAGAGCAGCGATATACAGGTTACCACATCGTACCCGGTGCTGCGGGGGCCGACGGACTCGAAATTCGAGTTCTCCCTGGAAGTGCTCAATAAAAGCGATGTCGACAGGACCTTCAACCTCTTCGCGTCCGGGCCCGAAAAATGGGAGATCGCGACAAAACCCGCGTACGAGGAGAAGCAGATATCCAGCTTCAGGGTGAAAGGCGGCCAGAGCCAGAGCGTAACGGTTCAGGCCACCCCCGCGAAAGACGCGGCGGCCGGCGAATACCCTGTCCTTGTCCGAGTCTCTTCGGGCGAGAAGAAAGCGGAAGCAAAGCTCCTTGTCGTGCTTACGGGCATTTATAAGCTGGACGCGGCCACCCCGAACAGCCTGCTTTCCATTGAGGCCATACCCGGACAGGTGTCGCGGTTCTCCTTCTTTGTCAAGAACACTGGCTCGGCCGTCAACCATAGGATCGCTTTCGACGCCTTTAAGCCGGAAAACTGGACGGTCGAATTCCGGCCGGACAAGATCGACGCTCTCCAGCCGGGGGACATGAAACAGGTCGAGGTGACCGTGAAACCCGCCGTCCAGGCCCTCGTGGGCGACTACTCGGTAGGCATCTCGATCAACGGCGAAAAGGCGGACAAGACCCTTGAGATGCGTGTGACCGTGAGATCGTCTTCCGCCTGGGGCTGGATCGGCATAGGTATCATCCTTTTTGTCATCGCCGGGCTTTGCGCACTCTTTATCTGGCTCGGGAGACGCTGACGTGGAGGGCCAGCCCGTCATTGAAACCGCAGGTCTGACGAAAGTCTACGGCTCTCAGACGGCGGTCGACCACCTTACCTTGAGCATCGGGGAGGGCGAGGTGTTCGGTTTTCTCGGGCCGAATGGCGCCGGCAAGACGACGACCCTCCTTATGCTTCTCGGCCTTACGGAGCCCACGTCGGGTTTCGCGAGGGTTTGCGGGTTCGACCCCGCCAGGGAGCCCGTCCGGGTGAAAGAGAAGGTAAGCTACCTGCCGGAGAACGTAGGCTTCTACGATGAGATGGACGCGAGACAGAACCTGCGCTTCGTGGCAAGACTGAACAGCCTGCCCGACAGGATCTCGGGACCGAGGATCGACGATCTCCTCGAAACCGTCGGTCTCCTGCAGGAGGCTGCAAAGAAGGTAGGCGCTTTTTCCAAGGGCATGAGACAACGTCTCGGCATAGCGGAGGTCCTCTTGAAAGCGCCGAGGGTCGTATTCCTCGACGAGCCGACGGTGGGTCTGGACCCGGACGGAACCAATCGGATGCTCGATATGATCCATTCCCTGAGCAGGGACAAGGGTATCACGGTCTTTCTATCTTCCCACCTCCTCGACCAGGTTCAGCGCATCTGCGACAGGGTCGGCATCATGATCAAGGGGAAGCTGGTTGCGGCCGGCCATATCGACGCCCTGGCCCGCGAGAAGCTTGGCGTTGAGACAGGGGAATTTACCCTGGAGGAAATATACATGAAGTACTTTAAGGAGGCCTGAGGTTGGCCGGAATTTTTTCTATATTCAGGAAAGAGATGGAGGATTACTTCTCGAGCACCCGTTTCGTCCTAATCGCTGCGCTGATCGTGATGGTGGGCATTATCATTGCCTCCATGGTAGGAATGACGATCCGGGAAGAGGTGAGAGGAATGGCCAAGCCTACATTGCTCTTCCTCTATCTTTTTACCTCTACGGGAAAGCTTTTCTCCTTTGTCCAGTTTATCGGCTTCTTCGGCCCCCTGATCGGCATAGTCCTCGGTTTCGACGCCATAAACCGGGAGAGGGCCGCCAGGACGCTCTCCAAGCTGGTCTCTCAGCCCATCTACCGGGACGCGATCATCAACGGAAAATTTCTCGCGGGCGTTGCGACAATCGGGATTATCCTCGTTTCTATCGTGCTTGTCATATCGGGCATAGGAATCCGTATGCTCGGTATCATCCCGGGGACCGAGGAGGTGCTTCGCCTTGCTATCTATCTTGTGATCGGCCTCTTTTACATCTCCTTCTGGCTGGGCATCTCGATTCTCTTTTCCGTCGTCTTCAAGAGCACTTCAACATCGGCCCTCGCTGCCCTGGCCCTGTGGATATTTTCGTCTTTCCTTGTACCCCTCGCTGCGGGCTTCGTCTCGGACGCCCTGGCGCCTGTCGGACAGACAAGCGGGGGCGAAGTCGAGGCAGTATTGAGGCACGAGGATATACAGCGCACCATCTCTCTCCTTTCCCCCGCGAAAGTCTATGGCGATGCTACGTCCACGGTTCTGGACCCCATGCGCAAGACCACAAGCTCGGTCGTGCTCGTCGGCCCCCTGGAAAGGATCTCCCAGGAGCGTTTCCAGAACCCCCTTCCCTTACGAGACAGCCTCTCCATAGTGGCCCCTCACGTGATATCCCTTTTTGCCCTTACATTTCTCTGTTTCGGCATCTGCTATCTGGTCTTCATCAAACAGGAGATACGGACCATCTAGGAATTGCCGGCCCGCTTCGGGCGAGTAGCCGCGCGTTACCCCACCGGTATACCACGCAATTCGAATGCAAGCCGCAACAGGGAGAGCCTCGCCTGTATATGCACTCATGGGAGCGAGGCGGGCTTCACGTCCTCGTCCTGCGTACGTGATCCTTGATCCGCTGAATGTGGCCCCGGCCGAGCCCTTTCACCTCGCACCCAAGCTCGAAGTATCTCGTTATCTTTCGATCGTCCAGAATGCCGAAGCAATCGACTACGGCAATCGGGTGACCGGCGGAGCGTACGATGGCGTCCGGATCGAGCTCGAGGTAAGGCTCGTGGCGGACGGCCAGGACAAGCGCGTCGATGCCGCGCAGTACTTCGTCCAGGTCCTTGTGAACCCTCAGATCCTTAAGCTTTTTCTGGTTCCTGAAATGAACGGCCTTGCTCAGAGCCGGGTACTCATCCTGGTTCTCGAACTCCCACCACCGGTCCACGTAGGGATCGTGGACCCTCATCTCCGCTCCCATTTCCGACAAGCGCCGTACAAGAATCTCGGAACCGCTGTAGCGCGTGTCGCCCACGTCCTCCCTGTATGAGGCGCCGAGGATAAGCACCTCGGCGCTGGCGATAGGAACGTTCATGTTCCGGAGCGCGTCCCGGACCAACTGAGCCGCGTGAAGCGACCGAGTGTCGTTTATGTCGATGGCAAGGGGGGTGACGCGGAAGGTGTCGTCCTCGAACCCGAGGATATGCCTATTCGCCCATATGCCGAGCCCCCCGTCCTTGGGCAGGCAGTAGCCCCCTATTCCGGGGCCGGGAAAGATTATGTTGCTGTGGGTCGGGCGCATTTTTATCGCCTTGATTACCTTTATGATATCGACCCCGTTCCTCTCGGCAAATAAGCTCCATTCGTCAAGAAAGGCAAGGATGGTCGCCCGGTAGCTGTTTTCCACGACCTTGGCGGTCTCCGATTCGATTGGTCTCTCAAGGACGGTGAGAGGGAATTTCTTCGTGTTGATCACTTCGTTCAGGAACTTGACGACCTTATTCTTTGCCTCTTCGCTCACACCGGAGCAGACACGCCAGAAATCGCGGATCGACGCCACATACTCTCTGCCGGGCATGACCCTTTCGTAGCTGTGTGCCAAAAGGGGGTCGGAGGGGATGCCTCTCTGACGGAAGATCTTCCTCATCGCAGGGAGCGCGATTTGTTCCGTCGTGCCCGGCGCAACTGTCGTCTCTATGAGGACGAGGCAATCCGGCTTTATATGGCGGGCGATGATGTCGAAAGATTCTTCGAGGGCGCCCATCTCTACATGGCCGCTCCGGACGTTCCCGATCTCGCTCTTGGCGTAGTCGAGCTGGACGTCGATAACGCACACATCGGCAAACTTTAGGACATCGTAGACATAGGTGGCGGCGAGGGTCTTTTTGTCGATCACGCAGCGCCTGATCATGGGGTCAACTTCGGGGTCCTCGGCCTTTACGGGCGATATGCCCTTGTTCAGGACCGGTATCTTCCAGTAGCTCCTTGAGCTGGGCCGCTGCATGCCTATAACGAATTTGCCAGGTTTCCCTTGCGTATCCGTCGTGTCCGCTATGATAGCAGCCATTACGGCGCCCACGAAGCCCACGCCCATAACGACCACGATCTCCTGAACTTTGCTTTGCGCCTGCGCCACAAGGCCTTCGACCCGCGAGAGCTCCGCCCGGTAGTCATCGTCGTTCGGCAGAGGATAGGCAGTGCCGTCGGGGCTGATCGATACGAGCTTTTCCACAAAGTCCTCCTTAAGAAATCGATCTTACCGGCTCTTCCATGACTGCTCCCGACTTCCGGGCGGGAGCCGCTCTTTACCGGTACAATCAGTAACGTTACCCAAAGATTCCCTCCGTTGCAATAAAAAAAATCAATAATTAACGGGTCGAGGCGCCGGACGGCGTACCTTTCTGGGAGCCGCAGCCCAGGCAAAGGGACAGGACAGGGCACACGATGCCATAGCTGCCAAGAAAGCTATTCGATAGCTTCCGGTAGAGTCGAAGACAAGACCCCCAACCCACGGCCCGAGGGCGCAGCCTACGCCTATCACTGCTTCGGTTATTCCATAGATAAGGCCGAACGAACCTCCTTGAAAAAGATCGGCCGCCGTTGCCATGAACATGGGGGCGGTAACGCCCCACCCGCAACCGAAAAAGAAGACGAAGAAGTACGCCGCCGGGTGGCTGCGACCCGACTCGACAAAAAGCAGAAGGAAGATGGCGAGAACCATGGCGGCCGCGCCGAGGCTGAAAGCGATTTCCCTTCCCGCCCTGTCGGAGAGCCATCCCCAGAATATCTGGAACGCCGAGGAGGTGATGCCGATCATGGCGATCATGAAAGCAACGTCCATCCTGCTGAAACCGCTGTCGGCCAAGAGCTTCGCCCCGTGGATCACAACAAGGTAGACCGGAAAGATTATGAGGAAGGAGAAGAAGAGGAGAGACCAGAACCTGCCCTCCTTCGCGGCCCGCTTGAGGGTCCACTCGGTCCCGGCCCACAAGGGATCGACAACTTCCATGCCCCTTTTCCTTCCTGTGATGCCGTCGGCCCCATCCACCTCGAGACCCATCTCCTGGGGGCTCCGACGCAGCAATAGGGCGCTCAAGGGAAAGAGGAGGACAAAGACGGCCGCCGAAAGGGCCACGAAGGCGGAGCGCCATCCGGCGCTCCCGATGACGTACTGCGTCAGCGGCACGAAAACGAAGGTACCGACGCCCATCCCGGAGACCGCGATACCGCTCGCCAGTCCCCGTTTTTTTTGAAACCAGCGGGAGAGTACGGCCGAGAAAGGACTGATACTGACAAAGGTTACTCCCAGGGCCGCTATTCCGCCATAGAAAAGGTAAAACTGCGGGAGCGTGCGGACTAGGCTCGAGAGAAAGAGACCGGCGCAGAGCAGGATTATCCCCGGAGGAATGACGCGCCTCGGGCCGAACCTGTCGATCAACAACCCGACGAGAGGAGCAGAGCAAGTATAGACGACGAAGGAGACGGACTGAACGCCTGCGGCGGCCGCCCGGCTCCAGTGGAATTCGTCCAGAAGGGCTACCAGGAAGAGGGAGAAGGTTGTCCGCATGGCGAGCCAAGTACCCAGGGAGAGAAAGGCAACGCCGACTATTGTCCAGCCGTAATAAAAAGGTCTATATCTCAAGAATCAGCTCTCCAAGCGGTCTTTTCGGCACGTGGTGGATGCCCTGCGCATCCCGCCAATACTTATGATCCCCCCCCTTTATGTTTTCGATTACGACCGTCTCAGCCGGGGTTCCCAGCACACAGACAAGGAGTATCTGGTACCTTGGAGGGATCTTCAGGGCGCCTCGCAGACGATCTCTGTCTATCGAAGCGATGATGCAGCCGCCCAGGCCTTTCTCCGCTGCCGCCAGCATTATCGTTTGGGCCGCTATCGAATGGTCCCACGTGATCGTACCTGCTATCTCGCTATCTCCAAGGATCAGTACATAGGCCGCCGGCCGCTCGCCTTCGGCCGGGCCCGGCCAGTCTTTAAGATAAGCGGCGAAGCGGAGGCATTCGAATATGAGGCGGTTCTTCTCACTTTCCGCAGATAAGACGTACTTGAGCGGCTGAAGGTTGCTTGCCGAAGGGATCAACCGGGCTATCTCGATGAGCTCTATCAACACGTCCCGTCCCACAGGTCTGTCCTCCAGAAAGCGCCTGTAGCTCCTGCTTTTCGCCACCAGTTCCCTTATCATGATCTCCTCCGCGCTTTATTACCCGCTGCCGGGCGACTCTATTATACATCAAGCTCGATAATATCGACGGCGGTTTCTGTTGCCGGCCCCCCTTTCTCAGGGACCGGCCTACAGACCTCGTCCATATTGCTCACTGCTGCAAAGAATTGCAGGAAGGGTGAACGAAAGTGTACGAAAGTGTACTTTTTTGGCCGGTCGGAACCGCACTTATGCTGCGGGCCTTATCCTCAGTCAAATCGAGAAGACAAGGAGAAGTGACGTTAAGGGGGACGAAAAGCTTAGGCTCTTTGGAGCCTAAGAACTATGCTGCCCGGTGATCATACGGGTGTTGAGGCGCCATGTTCAGGCAGCGACGCGACGGCTCACCGGCTCTTGCTTGAAGCGCCCCTCCACTGTCTTCCAGCTTATGTTCTTGAAAAAGGCATCTATGTATCCGGCCTTCTTCGTGCCGTAGTCGATCATATAGGCGTGCTCGAAGACATCCATGATCAGGATTAGGTTGCTGCTCGCCGGATGCCCCTGGTCATGCTCGTTGATCCAGAAATTGATCAGCCTGCCGTTTGTCGGGTCCTGATAGAGGGCAGCCCAGCCGATGCCCCTCATGGCACCGATTGCACGGAAATCCTTTTCCCACGCCTCGAAGCTCCCGAAGTCCTCGGCCAGTTTCTTCGCGAGGGACCCGTCCTTTGCGAGAGGCTCTTTGCCGCCCAGGTTTTCGAAATAGTACTCGTGCAGGCGCATCCCGTTGAACTCCCATCCGAGTCTTCTGTGAAGCTCCCCGAACTCGGGCGACGACGTCTTCTCGTCCTTTAGCTGGCTCATTATGTCAAGAAGCTTGTTCGTGTTCGACACGTAGCCCTGGTAAAGGGTAAAATGGTTGTTGAGCAGCGTCTCGCTGAACCCTTCGATCCCGATCAACCTTGAATAATCCTTCGCGCTGTACATGCTTTTCCTCCTTCTTTAAATCGGCCCGCCGGCCTCTCTAGGGCCGGCTTATATCAATATAATGTCTGAAAAGGAGTCCCGCCACAAGGAAGCACGGTTTTTTTATAGTTACCGGCCGGGGACGATAGGTCCGACAGGGCCTTCCGGCCCTGGAGCCCGGTCATCCTTGTGGTATTTAGTGTGCACGAAGTCGCCCCGCTCGATGGGTATGGCAACTTTCATGAATAGCGTAAAGACGAGGAGCCCCACGGCCCAGACGCCAAAAGAGACAAAGAGCTCCAAGCTGTTGGGCACGTAATCGTAGATCTCTCCGAGGGGGCCGGGCACGAAGCCGGGCAGGACAAAGCCCGGGCCCTTCTCGATCCAGACGCCGATAATGATGAGCAGGCAGCCCAGGTTGAGCGTCGGAAGCCATTTCCTTGTCCATCTAATGAGGAAGATGAGAAAAGCGGCCACATTGAAGCCCAAGGCCGTCCATATCCACGGGACCAGAACGCGATGGCCGTCGAGACCTTGGTACAGGTACCTCAGGGAAGCGAGGTGCAGAGTGTCGGAGTAGTATTCCTTGAAGACCTCGGCGGAAAGCAAAAAGAGATTGAGGAACATGGCGTATGCGATCAGCTCGGCAATCTTGAAAAGCGCCGTGTCCTCTATCTTGATATACGAAATGCGCCTTATCACCTGGAAGATTATGATTACCATCGCCGGGCCGGAGCAGAAGGCGGAGGCGAGGAAGCGGGGTGCAAGGATCGAAGCATTCCAGAACGGGCGCGCCCCGAGGCCGTTGTAGAGGAAGGCGGTCACCGTGTGGATGCCCACGGCCCACGGGATGGAGATAAGGATGAGGGGGACGACCAGCTTGGCGTTCGGCTCCTTGCCGTAGTAAAGCTTGACCAGCATGTAAACCGGGACGAGTATGTTGAGGACCAAGTAGCCGTTGAGGACGAGGACATCCCATGCCAGCAGAGAAGCCGGAAAACTGAGCCAACCTACATAGGGTACGAGGTGCCAGAACCGGTCCGGCCGGCCGAGGTCTACAAACACGAAAAGAAGGGCCATGATGATAGAGGATGCGGCCCAGAGCTCGCCGAGAACGACGATCTCCTTGATGGGCTTGAAATGATAGACGTAGGCGGGTATGACGAGGAGGACGGCCGCCGCAGCCACTCCCACGAGGTAAGTGAAATTCGCTATGTACATCCCCCACGACACCTCGTTGCGCATGTGCGTGGCGATGAGACCGTGATCGAGCTGGACATAGTAGTACCGGAGACCGAGGAGGATTACGCAGATGAGAAAAAAGCACCAGCCGTAATAGATAGGTCCTCCCGATACCACGAGCCTCAATGTCTTCTTGTAGAAACGCCATGCCTCCACGTGATCACCTATTCAGCAAAGAAATAGTAAAATTTCGGCTGCGTATTGAGCTCCTCCTTGAGCCTGAAAACCCTTTTGTGGGCGATCATGTAACGCATCTCGCTTTCGGGGTCGAGGAGGTTCCCGAATTTCCTCGTCCCCGTCGGACACGCCTCGACGCAGGCCGGGTACCTGCCGTTTCTCACCCGCTGGACGCAGAAGGTGCACTTGTCTACGACATTCTTCATCCGCGGCCGGTTGCCCAGGTAGTGGACCTCTGTGTTCCATTCTTCCTTTTCCAGCTTCGGCTCGGACCAGTTGAACGTCCTCCCACGGTAAGGGCATGCGGCCATGCAGTACCTGCAGCCGATGCACCAGTTGTAGTCGACCACCACTAGGCCGTCCGGCTCCTTCCAGGTTGCGTGCACCGGACAAACCTCGACGCACGGCGGGTTCTCGCAGTGCTGGCACTGGACCGGCATGTAGAAATAGTCAGGCTCAGGTACTTCCGGCGGATTATAGTAGTGGTCAGCCTTGTCCAGGTCTACGAGATTTCCCTTCTTGAGGCGGAGCACCCTTATCCACTGGGTCTGCGGGTTGTGGCGGGACAGGTTGTTCTCCCTGACGCAGGCGTACACGCAGCGCCTGCATCCGATGCAGCGCGAGAGGTCGAGGCCGTACCCCCACAGGGTGCCCTTCACCGCGCCCTTGACGCTGACATCGAAGGCACGCCCATACTTACTGAGGTAGCGTTCCTCAAGCCTCGCTATCAGCTCCTTTTTTTCAGGATCCGTCATCTCTAGGAAGTGTTTCTGGAAGAAGGACTCCCTCTTTGCTCTGCTGCACGAGGCGAGGGAAAAAGCGGAAGCCGAGACCCCGGCCGTTACGAGTGTGCGAAGGAATGCCCTGCGAGTCAACTTCTCCTTAGCCATTTTCCTTATCCTGGGGCCTGAAAGGCGGGGGCTCCGGCTTTATCGGCTTGAACTTGGGGTCGTGGGGGTTATGGCAGTTCACACACAGGTAGTAGGTGCGCTTGCCTCCCGAGAAATAGCCGACCCTTTTCCCGTGGATTCCCGCTTTCCAGTCGCGGTAGTTGGTCCCGTGGCACTGGCCGCACAAGCGGTAAGACTCTGTGAAATCGATGAGATCCCCGTTGACGAGGTGGAGCTTGTCCCTGTTCTTGACATCGTGGCAAGCGAGGCACCAGGGAAGCGCTTCCGGCGCATGACGGAGCTTGATATCCGTGTGCATCGAGAGCTCCCTCTTGGTAGTGTCGGGCTCCATCCCTGCATGACAGGAGCTGCATGGGAAGATTCCGGGCGTCAGGGGCGGCGGCCTTACCGAGTACTCCTCAGACGGGGGAGGTGTCCCCGCAGACAAGGCCAGGTGCGCGAAGGGTAAAAGTATCAGCGCGGCAAGTAAGGGGAAACGCCACGTAGACGGCAAGAGCCCGCCGTTCATAGGCAACCGCTGCTAGTCGGGATCGTCATGCGAAAATAACATATACATTAGAGGGCCTGCCTTGCAACCCCCTACCGGATGGAGTAACATAGGTCGATGATTCGTGTCCGGAAGAAAGGCATTTCCTGGTTCCTCGACTGCCATGAGGGGCTGGCCGATTCCCTTGAAAGCGTAGTCGGGGAGGTGGACGCCCGCAGAGGTTATGCTTGGGCGGAGTTCGGCAGCCGGAAAATATTCGTGAAATTCTTCCTCGAGCGCGGCTTGGCGGGATTCGTCCGAAACAGGGTCAGGCCCAGGGGAAAGAAGGAGTACGAATTCGGGAAGCGCATCCTGGCAGGTTCCGTGGCTACCCCGGAGCCCATGGGATACGGTATAGGGGCCGGCGGCTCCTTTGTAATCCAGGAGCGGATCGAAGGAGAGACCTTCAGGTCGGCCTTCGATACTTCCCCCAATAGGGGGCCTCTCCTAGACGCCCTTGCGCAATTACTGAGAAATCTGGCAGACGCTAGAATAAGACACAATGATCTCCATCTGGAGAACGTCCTCGTAAGCTGGGGGAGGCTCTACCTGATCGACCTGCACAAGGCCGGCGTGAAACGCCGTTTTCGGCGGGCCGATGAGTTGATTAACCTCACCCAGGCCCTTACCATGGTCTACAATGACATGACGGAGGCGGAGCGGGTCCGTTTTTTCGAGCTGGCAGGGCGGCCGGACTTGCGGACCGACGTAGAGGCCGGACTGCGTGCGCAGTGGAGGACGTGGATCGACAGCAAGAAGAACAGGGCTTTTTCGACCACGTCCAAGCTCGTCCGGAAAGGAAGCAGGGTCTATGTGAGGGGCAGGGAAGAGGAGGGCCGCGGCAGTTTCCTAGCGCTCCTCAAGAATGACAGGAAGGTGCGAGTCGAGCGGTACAGCGACCACGTAAGAAAGATATACAGGGGGAGGCGAAGACTGGTGCGTGCCTGGGAAAACTGGGCGGCTCTCGAGTACGTGACGCTCGATATTGTACCCCGTCCCTTCTTCGTCGAGAGACCTTCATTCTTGAGGAGAGGCTATGTCGCCATGGAAGACCTGGCCGGCCGCGGCGAGGAGCTGGACAGGCTCCTGGACAGGCGGTACGACTCGATGGACACGGGACAGAGGCGGGTCTTTATCGGGTCTCTCGCCCGGTTTCTGGGGCAGCTTTTAGGGACGGGCATCGTACAGAACGACTTGAAAGCCTGCAACGTGTTTGTGCTCGGAGAAGGATTCAGGCTCCTCGATGTCGAAGACATAGGCTTTTACGCGCCTACAGAGGACGATGTGGCGCGCATGCTCGTGCAGCTAAACAATTCCGTCCCTTCCCGGATAAGGGCCTCCGACAGGATCAGGTTCTTTCTCCATCTGACCCGCCCCTTCCCATGGGACGGGAAACGCATCTTCCGGCGCGTGGCAGAGGCTTGCGCAGGCGCTGAGGTCGTTTACGAGGGCGTGTCGGGGCTCAAAAAGGAATAAAGCGCGTCAGCCAGGCTGCCTTTGACTTTTTTGCTGCCTCTCCCGACGATGAAATGGCCCTCTTCCAGACCTGCCTCTTCAACCCAGACAGGGCTGATCCCCGATTCCGCAAGCCTGTCGAGGTTTTCCCCCCGATATCCGACGAGATGGGCCACGTCGCGGCGGTTGAGCGATACGCTCACCCTTCCGGAAAAACCTGATGACGCACATCGCTGGGCGAGAGCGAGACGAAAGGCTTCCGACTTCACGAGGTAGCCGAAGGCGGGATGGAAGGGACCGGCCACGAGTTTTTCCAATAGCACGTCATTCGTCGTCAAACCGATCTTTATAGTCCCGATCCCGTGGGTCCACGCGCTGACATGGATGAAGACCGATTTGGCGACGGCCGCCTGCCTGGTGTCAGGAAAAAAACGGCCCTCCCGGAAGTCACGGCAAAGGTCAGTGTCCTCCATCACGAGGAGGGGATAGATCCTCACGAAGGCCGGGGCCAGGCTGACGATGTTCGCAGCCGTCTCCCGGACGTCCCTGGCCGTCTCGCCCGGAAGACCTACCATTACCTGGAGACCCGTTTCGAACCCCTCCGCCCGCAAGAAGCGATAGGTATCGCGCACATCTTCCGCCGTGTGCCCCCTGCCGATGCGGGCCAGGATGTCGTTGTTGAAGGCCGGTGCGCCGAGCTCTATCGTCCGTACGTTGTATTTCTTGAGGATTCCGGTAACCTCCGGTCCCAGTGGCCCGGGCTTCGCAGATATGCGTATGGATGTGACTTTGTCGCGGTACGGGTCGAGAAGGCTCAAAACAGCCTCGAGCTCTGGCGGGGGAAGGCCGAGGACGTTCCCCCCGTAAAGGCCTATCTCGGCGCGGCCTTTCAAGGAGGCGAAAAGACGGACTATACGCTCCTCCAGCCCTCCCGTCAGACCGCCGGTGATGTGGTCCTGGTTGCAATAGGTACAGCGCCGCCCGCACCCGAGGTGGGGCAGGAAAAGGGGTGCGATCATAGGGCTTCGATCTGCTTCAAGAGGACACTCGCGGCGTTCTGCTCGGCCTGCCGCTTGCTCTTGCCCACGCCCCTTGCCTTCAGTTCCTTGCCCACATAGACGTGGATGCTGAAACCCTCTTTCGTCTTTCGCGTCTGCCTATACTTCGGCAAAATTCCCCATTTCTTCTGCGAATACTCCTGGAGCACGTTCTTCGGGCTCTTCTCCTGGAGCCTCTCCTCGTCAAAATAGGGCCAGAACAGGTGCTTGATGACTCTCGTGACCGCCCTGAAGCCGCCATCGAGATAAATCGCGCCGATAAGAGCCTCGAGCATATTCGAGAGGACTTTGGAGTCATGCGGGAATCGCCCCTTCCCGTTCCCGTACGACATGTGCTCGTCGAGGTTGATGAGGCGGGCTATCTCGGTGAGCATCCCCCTTCTTACGAGACACGATCTCGCGTTGCTCAGGAAGCCTTCGTTCTGCTCTCTGTACTTCCGGAAGAGGAGGATGCTGATGACGGAATTGAGGATCGCGTCGCCCAGGTATTCGAGCTTCTCGTTTTCCGACTTTACCATCCCCCTCCTGTCATTTACATAAGATGCATGCGTGATCGCCTGGGTGAGGAGCCCGCGGTCCTTGAACTCGTACTTTATCGTCTTTTCCAGTGGAGAAGAGTAATCAGCCAACTCAGATATTGAACGCCTCTTCCTTCCCGCTATATTTCTTCCGAAGCTTCGGTTTTTCAATCTTGCCCGTAGGGTTCCGCGGCACCTGGTCCAGGAAAACCTTCCTTGGCCGCTTGTATCTGGGCAACGGCTCGCAGAAAGCGATAACCTCCGCCTCCGTAAGTTCTTTGCCGGGTACGACCTCAACGACGGCGACGACGATTTCGCCCAGCCTTTCGTCGGGGAGGCCGATGACCGCCGCATCCTTCACTTTCGTGTTGGTGTGCAGAAAATCCTCGATCTCTACAGGGAAGACGTTCTCTCCTCCGGTGATTATCACGTCCTTTTTCCTGTCCACGATCCAGATGAAGCCGTCCTCATCGAACCTCGTCATATCACCTGTATAGAGCCAGCCGCCCCGCAGCGCCTTTGCCGTAGCTTCGGGGTTGCCGTAATATTCCCTCATCACGCCGTCACCCCTGACGATCAGCTCTCCCGGCTCCCCCTTCGGCACGTCATTCCCCTGCTCATCGACGATGCGCGCCTCCCAGTTGAACCCTGGCACCCCTATGGCGCCAACCTTATGGGTATTCTCTATGCCTAGATGGACGCAGCCCGGTCCGGTCGATTCGCTGAGACCGAAGTTGGTGTCGTAATCCATCCCGGGAAAGTACCTCCGCCAGTGCATGATAAGGCTGGGCGGAACGGGCTGTGCGCCGATGTGCATGAGCCGCCACTGGTCGAGCTTGTAGTTCTCCAGTTTCAACTCGCCGCTGTCGAGCTTCATCAGTATGTCCTGCGCCCAAGGCACGAGGAGCCACACTATAGTGCCCCCCTCTTCGCTCACCGCCTCCAGCACCCATTCGGGCGAGACGCCCTTCAATATGACCGCCGGCGCGCCCACGACGAAGCTGCCGAACCAGTGCATCTTCGCTCCAGTATGATATAACGGCGGTATAAGGATGAAGTTGTCCTTCCTGGTCTGGTGGTGGTGCGCGTTCTCGGTGATGCAGGCCGATGCCATATTCTTGTGGGTAAGGAGGATCGGCTTGGGCTGCCCCGTGGTCCCGGAAGTGAAATAGAGGCCGCAGGGGTCGTCGTAAGTTATATCGGTACCGAGCGGTATAGACGGGGCCTTGTCCACCAGGACCGAGAAGTCCTCCGCATAGGAAGGTATTTCGTTCCCCAGACAGATATAATGCCTTGCAGAGAGGCTCTCCCTCACCGCGTCGATCCTGGGCACAAATTCCTGGTCGAAGACCATCGCCTTCGGCTGCGCTACGTCGGAACAGTACTTCAGGTCCTCGGCATTGAAACGGAAGTTGAGGGGCACAACCCAGGCGCCGGTTCTCACTATCCCGAAGTAGGCGATGAGCCAGTCAATGGAATTGTTCATGAAATGGACGACCTTATCTCCCTTCACGATGCCCTTTTCACGGAGCACATTCGAGAACCTGTCCGCCCGCTCGTCAAACTCCTTCCAGGTGATCTGCGCGCGTTTCCCTGTTGCCGGCACTCTCTCCACGAGCGCCAGGTCGTTGGGGTACATCCTCCCGTTCCTTGCCAGTATTTCCCCTATGTGTACGTCCATTCTCCCCATCCGCAACCCCCTCACAGATAAACTAAGTGCTTTTTTTCACTCATCCATCCCAACTCTATCATGGCAGAAAATTTGGAGTCAATACAATTAATACGGCGCTCTTAGCATTGTCCGGCAGTCAGCAATGGGACCGCATCTCCTCGGCAATCTCGGAGGCCCTTTCCTTTATATCGGCAGACCTGTCCGTAAGGGAAAGGATGGACAGCTTCCTCCGGATGTCTTCCTTTTCCCGGTCTCCCGCCTTCGGGTAGACGAGCTTAAGCTTTTCCATCGCAAGGAGTATGAGAGGGACGTCCTTCGTGTCGAGCATGAGCAGCAGCGTGGACACGTCGTCGGGCGGTCCGTACTTTTCCACGTACTTGCGGGCCGTCTCCTGAAAGACTGGTGAGCCGTACGACTTGTGGAGCTTCTTGTAGAGCTTTTCGTGCTCGAGGGTGCCCTTATCCCCCATAAACAACCTGTCGAGTGCCTTTTTGTAGCGCCCGCTGTCCCATCTGTCCGCGCCGGGCTTCTTCTCTTCCTGCTTCTCCTGCCTTACGTGGCTGCTCCTGTCCCTCTTCTTGTCTATTTCTCGCCAAGAAGGCCTTTCATCGTCGTCATAATTGCGCATGGTCGGCTCCTTTGAGTGATGCGGCCCTAGGAAGGTAAACCCTGCTCTTTTGGTCGACCTTCGGGCACTGTATTCGGGCAATATATATTATATCTCAAAGGGCCGGCTCGAGCGTAGTGCCATCTCCGCCGTGGGCGGTTCCCGTGAAGAGACCGCCGTAGGCGGGGATCGGCCGGGGTAGGATGGTGAGATACCGACGACAGCTTCATGGGCAATCCCACGAGCCGATAAGGAGAGGAGCTACTTTCCGCGTATAGAAAGCAGACCCCGCGAGAAGCGGGGCCTGTCCAAAAGGCTTGCCCTATAGCTTAACCACGTTGGATGCCTGCATGCCCTTGGGTCCTTCCACTACTTCGAAACTGACCGCCTGGCCTTCCGTCAGCGATTTGAATCCGTTTTCCTGTATTGCCGTATAATGGACGAAAACGACCTGACCGTCCTCCCCGTTGATGAACCCGAAACCCCTTGCGTCGTTGAACCACTTAACCGTACCTTTGGGCATCTGAATTCCCTCCTCGCATGATCTTTAGGATTGCGGAACTTCTGTTCCTTTATTCCACAGCTTCTACAAGAAGCGTGCCACTTCCGCTTCCCTGCCGGCGTGGCAAAACGAGAAGCGGCCAACCGCCTTTCCGGGGATCCAAGGGGACGGGAGGTCTAAAAAAATTGTCTCAAAAGAAAAGACACTGTCTTGCCCCGCAAGAATTGTCTCAAAAAACGAGACAGCGGCCACGATCTGAACCATCTCATCCAGACAAGGGGCTTCACAAGAAACGAGATCGTGTCTATATTCAATTAAAGTGAGCGCTCCGGGCAGGAGAGGCAAAGGCGTCTATCTCCTCTCGTTCTTTTTCGCCCTCGTTGTCGTGGGCGCGCAGACGGGACGTGCTTCTTCCTACGACCTCTCAGCAGACACCCTCATGACCGAAAATGGGGAGGCGCCGCAGGAAGGCAAAATATACATAAAAGGAGACAAGTACCGTATACAGAGGAAAGGAGAGGCCGAGTATATCGTATTGCGCCACGACAAGGGCATCATGTGGGTAGTGATGCCAAAGGAAAAGGTTTACGTCGAGCTCCCCCTGGATCCGAACAGGACGCCTAAAATCCAGGAAACGAACCCCGGCGAGATAAGCCGTAAATACGTCGGCTCGGAGGAGGTCGACGGCCATCCCACAGACAAATATGAGATCACCGTCAAGGAGGGATCCAAGACGGAGAGCTTCTACCAGTGGACGGCCACAGACATCAACTTTCCCATAAAAACCGCCGGCCTGAAAGACGAGTGGTCGGTAGAGTTCAGAAACATCAGGAAGACCGTCCCCGACAACCTCTTCGAAATACCCGAGGGTTACCAGAAAGCAAAGGCCGTCATCAAGCCGACCCCGGAAGCAGGACAGAAACCCAGGCAGGGGCAGGAGGGCGGCCTACCCGCGTCGAACCGGCTGCCGCGCTGAGCTTAGCCCACCCCGGTCTGTCTCCCTGGGACGTACAGAGTTCCTATGATCATAGCCCTCACAATTCCCGCGTGATAAGGCCATGGCCAGGATAATCGACAAGCACCGCCATCGATCCGGCGACGGACTTCAGGCGGTCGGGGCAGGCCTTGGCGTCTCTCGTATTACTGAGATCTCCCCGATCCTCTCGGACAGTTTTGTCCTGAAATCCGAAAGCACTTTTCTTGCGGCTTTCTGCGTGCCCGACCCGAGATTGCCCTCGACGGAGACATAGACTTCCATATAGCCGCCTCCTTGCCAGGCATAAAACGTCAGGCCCCGTACCTTGCGCATTCCCAGAAGAGCGGCCTTAAAGCCGCCCAGTCCATTGTCCGACAATATGATCGACCTGAACCTTGCGTCATTCTTGTCAACAGGGGGCGGTGACTTTGTCTCCCAGTACTCAAGGCCACCGGGCGGATTTCTCATTTCCCAGTAATCTACGTCAAAACCCATGGATCTGCCTGTGTCTGCCACGGCCTCGAAGAGATTGGGCGGCGGAGTTCTTAACTCCCAACTCTCTTTTGCTTCATAGTCATGGTCTTTCAAGAAAAGACCCGCCACAGTGCAACCGGAAACTGTCAGGACTGCGAGAACCATGATGCCCATAATGCCATGCCTTACCCGATTTCTTATCATATCGGTCTCCCTTTCCCGTCTCGGCTTAGTGTGACGGATTCCAAACACTAATATTGCACAAGTCCCGGTCATGGGCAAATCAAGGTTCCATTGCGGACTCCGGGAGGCATTCTATGACCTCTTACCGCCATGAAAATAGTTCTCGAGCGCTATCCGAACAAGCTGGCTCCGCGTTCGCGCTCCTGTCTTATGGAACAGGTATTTGAGAGTTGTTTTCACCGAGTCCTCCGATACACCGATCTTTACCGCGATTTCCTTATTCGTGAGCCCCTCGAACACACCCTGGAGCACGTGATCTTCCCGCTCCGTGAGAGTTGGAGGGAAGGTTTGCTGGCCGCTCGATAGCGCCCGGTCCGCCATCTGTTGAACGACCTTCTGGTCGATCCATATCTCCCCATTTGCCACGAGTCTGATAGCCTTTGCAAGGTTGCTCGGAGAGCTGCTTTTGAGAACGATGCCCGATGCGCCCAGTTTCAGCGCGATGGAAGATTGCGTCGCGTTCATGCCTGCTGTCACCATGAGTATCTTGCCCCCATATCCCGATCGGCGGGCAGAGGATATGAATTGGTTCCCGTGCTCGACCCCCAGGTCAAAATCGAGCAGCACGATGTCCGCGTCGAAACGGTCGAGTAATTCTAAACCCTCGCTTGCAGTGCCGCACTGTGCGACCATTTCCAAATCAGGCTCAGAGGCAAGCAAGCGGCTCAAGCCTTCCCTGAAGAGCGGGTGATCGTCCACTAACAGTAATCGAATCCTCTGCATTTCCTGGTCGCTCAATCTTCCTCGCCGCCGGCTATGGCCAGCTCGATGATGAAACAGCATCCCGCCTGGGCAGGCTCGTACCTTAGGTCGCCTCCGAAGGACCGCACGAAGGCACGGGAGAGAAACAATCCCAGCCCCGTGGCTTCAGCGCCCTTCTGGAGCGGCTGAAAAAGTTTTTCCGACGAAGCGATGCCGGGACCTGTGTCACAAAACGTCACAGCCGCAATCCCGTGTCCGGCGCTTGCCGAGAGACCAATTCTCTTCTCGGGAGCGCCCTCCAGCGCCCGCCTGCTGTTTTTTGCAAGGTTGAGGAGGACGTTCAACAGGCTGTGGCGATCGGCCCAGACGGAAGGCAGCGATTCCTGGACGTCCCAATTGAGTGCGATATCGGCCTCCGCACAATAAGGCTCCAGCACGATGCGCGCCTCATCGAGGATCTCGTTTAGGCTGACCGGCTTTGCCTCGATGCCGCTGGTGCTCTTTCTGAGCTCGAGAGAAGCCACCTGGTTCAGGGCTTCGACCAGGGAGCCAAGAGCCTCGAAATCCTTATTCCTGCCGACGTTCCCGCTCCGCGCGAGGTTCTCGTAAATCACGGCAATGGCACTGCACACATTTCTTATCTCGTGCGAAACGGCGCCTACAAGCACCCGCGATCCCGCCATGAGCTGCTCCAGGCCGTATTCCGCGCGGTCGCGCAGGTCCTCCGAGGCGTCCACGACAAGGGCAGCCAGACGGGAACCCAAAGCTGTTATGTAGGTGGAAAAGAAGACGTTGGCCTGGAAGATGTCGCCGTTTTCCCGTGTCCCCCGGCACTGCATTTCCGTCCGGAAGGTCTGGCTCGTGTGGTCGATTGAGGGCACGCGGCCAAGAGCCGGGATATACCGCGATATATTCCTCCCTACAAGTTCTCCCTCTCCTACCCGAAAGAGGTGGCCTGCCGCAGAATTCGCTATGAGGATCTCTCCACCGCTGCTCATGACGAGAATAGCAACCGGGCTCGTCTGAATGAGAAATTCCAGTTGCTCCTCAGCCTCACGCCGGGCAGCGGCCTCTTTTTCAACCTTCAGGCGGTTCTCTACTTCCATCCGGCGGTTCACTGTCGCCTCACGGGAAAACAATCCCATTCCCGCAAGGGCGATAAAGAGCAAGATATCCTGGGGTAAAGCCACAGCTACCACGAACGGGAACGGATCGAAGATCTCGGCAAGAACTGTGCAGCCGAGGGCGATCAGGGCGATTTGTCTGCACGAAAGGACCGCTCCGACGAGAAGCATGGGGAATACGTAGAGGAAACCGAAGTAGGCGTTGACGGGGTTCTTCCAATCGACCAGGACAATGATCGAAACGAGAACGGCAGCAACGGCGAGCGTTGTTTTACGGCTTCCGTGCAACAGGCGAAGAAACAGATTCATGGCCGGCCCTGATGGGTAAGCCGGTCCCCGCTCTTTCGCCGGCGCCCCGTCTTGCTGCTTCTTCTGACGCAATATATGATGCATAAAGACCCACATACCAGGACAACTGCCGCGATCGTCAGGTTGAAGGTCGAAAGGTCCCGTTCGGCCTTATCGACAATCTCCGCTGCCCCGGAGGCGCCCGGTACGGGGGCGCCTCCCTTCTCGCAACTCAATGAAATAATATAGCTTGAGAACAAGAATAAAAACAGTAGAAACGCCATGAGCTTCATCAGACGAGCCCGCTTTCCCGCGTCCCCATGATACGCA
>JBEKOT010000025.1:0-23149 GCA_049521495.1 Syntrophorhabdales bacterium
GTCTCTCGCGTCCAGGTAGAGCTTCTCGTATCGCGTGCGGGCCAGGGGGAACTCCTTTTCCATCCGTACCGTGTACTCGTCCCTCGTCTCGCGGACTTCAAGCCTTACACGGGGCGTATCCTCCCAATCGTTCCGGATACCTTTCAGGTAGCGGTCGAAGAACTTCTTCTGGTAAGCATAACCGTCATCGCTGTAGAAACGCTCCCATTTCTTTCCGCCGTGGTTGTAAAGCCACTTGTCCTTGGACGCTATCCTTCTCCAAACCTCGAAAGCCCCGGACGTGTGGAGCCCCTTGTCGGACCAGCTCGCGCAGATCAGGACCGGGACGGTGATGTCCTCGAAGGGCATGGCGGCAGCCTGCACCATTTTCTGACTACCCACGGGACCCATCGCAGCTGCCCAAACCCGGGCGGCTTCGCCTGGCGTCATTTTCTCTATGCCGGGCTTCGGCCCAAAGAGGGACCGGGTGAAGTTCGTTTCAGGAATGCCTCCCCAGAACGTGGCGTCCCTGTAAAAGTTCGAGAGGCCTTCCCAGGGGATGATCGCCTTCAGATGAGGCGGTGGCGGCTTCCGGCCCGCTGCGATGTACTGGTTGTAAGCCAGGGCGGAAACTCCTGCCATGCCGACGTTGCCGTTGCTCCACTGCCTGGTTCCGGCCCATTCGATAAGGGCGAACAGGTCGTCCCCCTGCCGGGTAAAGCCCTGTTTTTTCCCTTCCGACTTGAAGCCGCCCCTCTCGTCTACTATCACGACCGCGTACCCGTTGGGCACCCAGAAAGCCGGATCGGGGCCTTCCCAGGGGGTGAGCATCGATATTCTCATGTGGCCCACATCTTCGCCCTGAGCGTGTACCCTTAGGATGAAAGGGTCATAGGCGGACGGCAGGGGAGCGCCGTCCGGTTTATACATCGGCGGCGTCTGGTCCTTGCCGTAAGGGGTTATGGCCAGTATAACCGGGAATTCTCCCTGTTTGTCCGGCCTGTAGACGTTACACGCAAGCCTTACGCCGTCGTTCATAGGAACCATGACGTCCTTTTCTATGGCTATCCCGGCGGGTGTGGGGATGATCCGGTAAGGGAGATATCCATCCGGCGAGGGCCGTATCTCGTAGGGATTACTTGTGGGATGGTCGAAGGAGAACAAGGGTCCCTCCGACGCGAGATAAAAAGTGAGCATGACTGCAAAGGCGCAAGCGAAAGACTTCCTTCGTCCGGAGGCAATCGTTTTCATTTCGCCCTCTCCTTGTCCACTTGAAATGTAAAGCTTTATTCTCCAGGGGATGAAATAATTCGACCAAAGTAAAAGAAGTTTGTCAAGCTCGTTGTGCAAGGGGCGGTTCAGAGAGACGTCCGGAGGACCGCGCCGAAAGAATACCGTTCACGGTATTGCGCCTCGATGTGGACCGGGGTGAAGGGTTGGACGGCGAGGGAAAAAAGTGAGGTCAGGGCGCGCCGGCGAAGGCGTCGCGCAAGGCCAGGGCTGCCATCTCGACGGCCCGCAGTCTGCTTTCCGACCGCTTGAAGAGCAAGAGGAAGGCATGGATCATATCGTCGAAGCGGACGCATTTCACCTTTACGCCTGCTTCCGAAAGGCGCGCCCCATAAGCCTCTCCCTCGTCCCGCAGCGGGTCGCAGCCCGCGGTGACGATGAAAGCAGGCGGGAGGCCCGATAGATCATGGGCACAAAGGGGGGAGACATAGGGGCGCGAGCGGTCATTTCCATCCGGCACATAAAGAGACGTCGCCCCCTCCATGTCGGCCAGGGTTAGGAAAAATCCTTCGCCGAAATCCTTTTTCGACCGGGTTGTATCGTCGGCGAGGTTAGTCGCCGGGTAGAAAAGCGCCTGAAACGCTATAGCCGGTCCTTTTCGGTCCCTTGCCATCATAGTAAGGACTGTGGCCAGGTTGGCCCCCGCGCTTTCGCCGGCTACCGCTATACGGCGCCCATCTGCGCCTATGGTCTGCCCCTGCTCGGAGGCCCAGAGAAGAGCGGCATAGCAGTCATCCCGGCCTGCAGGGTAGGGGTGCTCGGGGGCGAGGGCGTACTCGACCGAAACCGCTATGCACGGTGTCTGCCTGGCCAGGGCTATGCAGGTGTCCTCTTCGGTGTCCAGGTTCCCCAGGACCCATCCGCCGCCGTGGAAGTAAAGGAGGAGAGGCAGCGGGCGGGCGGATTCGGGCCGGTAGATGCGGACGGGCACCGACGTGCGGGGACCGGGTATCGTCCTGTCCTCGATAGTTCCTGAAAAACGCGGCCTTTCAATGTTCTTCACCGTGGAGATCAGGAATTGCCTCATGGTTTGGTAATTTTCCGAAGAGATGGCGGGCTGCGGCGTCTGCCTCAATTGGCTGAGGAATGCCTTTACCTCCGGTGCGAGCTTCTCGAAACAGGCTGTCTCCGGACCCTCCATCTCTTCTCCCCTTATGTCGGATCTCGATTCAAAGTAGAGTCTACACCCGAACCGGCCATCCTTTCCACCCTTCCGCAGTCATCCTTGAAAAAGGCCTCTCCTGCCATTAAGATTATCCATAGAGCAGTACAAAGCAAAAAGGGGGATGTTTCTCGTGAAATGGCTCGCAATACTTTTCGGCGCGGCGTTGTTCGCAGGGGCGGTGCTCTTGTCGGCCCAGATCACCTCGGCAGACAAGGTGCCGCGCATAACGAAAGAGCGGCTCAAGCCGTTGATCGGCGACCCGGACGTGACGATCCTCGATGCGCGGGTGGCGCGCGAATGGGACAGCAGCCCGGCAAAAATCAAGGGCGCGGTCAGGATCGATACATCCAATTCAAAAACTCTGATGGAGAAGCTTCCCAAGGACAAAACCCTCGTCTTCTACTGAGACTGACCGCACGAAGCGACGAGCGCCAGTATGGCGCTCTTATTCTCAAAGCAGGGCTTCAAAAAGGTGTATGTCCTGAAAGGCGGTTGGACAAGCTGGGTCGGGGCGGGATATCCCACCGAGCAAAAATAGTCTCCCTGCGATGCAGGGGCCAAGCCATCCTCGAGGCCGTCTAAGTGCCTGCGTCCACCAAGCTCAATAGCGCAAGGCCGCTGGAAATTCATTTGCTTCCGGATAATTATGTTATAATACGGGTTAAGCGGAGAAGTCCGGGATGGATGAAATTCGAGAGCCTTCGGTAAGCGGTACCTTCTACCCGCGCAACGCGGATGTATTGAGGGCCGATATCGAAACTTTTCTGGGCAAGGTCCCCCCCGCGAATATTCCCGGCGATATCCGCGGATTGATATCGCCCCACGCCGGCTATATGTACTCCGGCCAGACCGCTGCATACGGGTACAAAGCCCTGGCCGGCCGCCATTACGATACGGTCGTCATCGTTGCCCCCAGTCACCATTCCTTCTTCATAGGCGCTGCGGCACAAGACAAAGGGGCTTATAAAACGCCTCTCGGGACGGTCGAGGTCGACACGGAACTGGCGCAAGACCTGGTAAAGGCCGGGGGAGCTGTCCACGCCGACCCCAAGGTTCATCGGGGAGAGCACTCCATAGAGGTCCAAATCCCCTTTCTCCAGTGCGTCCTGCGCGACTTCAGGATAGTCCCTCTCATCATGGGAAGCGCCCAGGACGCCGACGGCTCTTTGGAACTGGGCGCCCTGCTCCATGATACCCTCAGAAACAGGAAGGGGGATTACCTCGTTATAGGCAGCACAGACCTTTCTCACTACTATCCGTATGGTTTGGCAGTCACGATGGACAAGGCCGCTATAGATCTGATCGAACGGTTCGATCTGAAGGGTCTGGCAGCGGGACTTGCAAGGGGCAAGTACGAGGCTTGCGGTGCGGGCGCCATATTTGCGACCATGAGCGTATGCGAACGTCTTGGGGCCGGGCAGAGCAAGGTTCTTAACTATGCGAACTCGGGGGATGTAACGGGCGAGATGAGCGGTGTGGTCGGGTATGTATCGTGCGTGTTCTACGGAGGGAAGTAAGGATTGGCGACTGGAAAGGCGGGGACGGACCTTCACTTCTCTGATGACGAAAGGCGCGTGCTGAAGGACCTTGCGCGATGCTCCATTGAGGAGGTGCTTTTCGGCAAGGAGGAGCAGGCCCCGGATATCCCTCGGACCCTCAAGAAGAAGATGGGCGCCTTTGTCTGCCTCAAAACCAGGGGCGAGCTGAAGGGCTGCATCGGTTATTTAAGGGCTCACGCGCCTCTTGACGAGACGGTAAAGCGTATGGCCGTGGAGGCGGCTTTCCACGACCCTCGTTTCCTTCCGCTCGATGCGCGGGAATGGAGGGATACCGAAATCGAGATCTCGGTGCTTACGCCCATGAAAAAGATAAGCGACTTGGGCGAGATAGAGGTGGGAGTCCACGGCATCTATATCGAGAGCGGGCCTTGCTCCGGGCTGCTCCTCCCGCAGGTCGCTACCGAGTACGGATGGGACAGACAGACTTTTCTCGATCATACATGCCTGAAGGCCGGCCTTGCGAGAGACGCGTGGCGGTCGAAGGGGACGAATATATACATCTTCTCTGCAGATGTGTTCTAATAAAAGGAGGGGCAGCTGGAAAGTGGGTCGCATGCGGCGCGGCAGCATGCGGCGGCGGGTACCAGCGAAGTGGGTTGCGCTAAGCGGCCCGCCCGGTAATGGCAGATGAGGAGCAGGTATGATCAATAAAAAAATGTCCATCGGGGAAGTGGTGAAAAAACACCCGGAGACCGTAGCGATCTTCGAGAGGCACGGCCTGGGTTGCCTTGGCTGCCAGGCGGCCCTTTTCGAGAGCATAGAACAAGGGGCCGAGGTGCACGGTGTAGACGTGGACCTCCTTATAAGCGACCTGAACCGGGAGATCCGTTCAGATGCCGCCGCCGGCAAAAATGTGCAGGACCGTTAAGGGATAGAAAGCCGCTTTACCCCCAACCCACGAGGATGTTTTTTGCCGCCCTTTCAGGGCCAATCCATGAAGAGGATCGCTACTGTCATTCTTGCTGCCGGGGCCTCAAGACGGCTCGGTTTCAACAAACTGTGCGTGCGGGTGAACGGAGAGGCGGTCGTTAGGAAGACAGTCGGCCTCTTTATGACGGCAGGTATGGGAGATATCGTTGTGGTAACCGGCTTCGAGGCCGAGAGGATCGAGAGGGAGCTTTTGGGACTCCCCGTGACGTTTGTCCATAATGAACGTCATCAGGACGGCATGTCAGCCTCGATCAAGGCCGCTCTGCCCGTGATCGAGGCGGCCGATCTCGCCATGTTTCATCTGGGCGATAAGCCTTTTGTCGAGCCCGAGGGTATCGTCAAAGTGCTGGACTCGTATGGAAGGCGGGATGCCTCTATCATCGTTGCAGCCCACGGAGGCATAAAAGGCCATCCCGTCCTTGTCGATCTGAGACGGCACAGGGAGGCAATGGGTGCGATCGAGGGTGAGGGCGGACTGCGGGACATGATAGATGCGGCGCACGGGGAGACGCTCTTCGTCGAGGCCGGAGAAGGGAGCATTCTCGACCTGGACACGGAGGAGGATTTAGCGCTCCTGGAGGGGAGGGGTTACAAGATTGAAAAAGGTTAGAGTGGAGGATGCGGTGGGGCTTATTCTCGCCCATGACATTACGGAAATCGTTCCGGGGAAGAAAAAGGAAGTGGCCTTTGACCGCGGGAGGGTTATTGAGAAAGGCGATGTTGAAAAACTTCTCGACTTGGGCAAGAGCCATATCTTCGTGACCGAAGGCAAAGAGAAAGAGGTCCACGAGGATGAGGCAGGAAGGCGCATCGCGAGGGCTGCCATGGACGGCAACGCGGAAATCTCCCCGGCCAGGGAGGGGCGCACAAACATCATAAGCAGGATAGACGGTCTCTTGAGGGTCGACCGCCGGCTCCTGGAAGAGATGAACAGGGTTACTCACGTGGTTTTCACCACGCTGCCCGACAGGTATCCGGTAAAAGCGGGCGACACCGTGGCAGCCGCGAGGATCATCCCCCTCTACATTGCCGAAAGCCTGCTGAGGCAGGCAGAGAGGGTCGGGAAAAAGGGGATCGTCAGAATCCTCCCTTTTGCCCGTCTGAAGGCCGGCCTCGTGGTGACGGGCACGGAAGTGGCCACGGGCAGGATTCCCGATGCCTCGTCGCGGGTCGAAGAGAAGCTTCAGGGGTACGGCCTGGAAATGATAGGGAAGAGGGTCGTCGTGGACGAAGTCGGCTCGATCAGGGACTCCATAATGGATTTGTTCGGGCTGGGGGCGGACATCATAATAACTACGAGCGGCCTTTCCGTCGACCCCGACGACCTGACAAAGGAAGGGATCGAGGCAACGGGGGCGCGGATCATCTCCTACGGCGCGCCGGTATTTCCCGGCGCAATGTTCTTGGTGGCCACGCTGCGCGGCCGGTATATACTCGGGGCGCCCGCCTGTGTTTATTACAACACCCACACCATGCTCGACATCTTGCTGCCAAGGATTCTGGCAGGCGGAAATATTACCGGCGCTTCGGTGCGCAGGCTCGCTGTGGGAGGACTTTGTTCACACTGCGCGACGTGTCACTACCCGAATTGCTACTTCGGAAAAGGGGTTTAGCATGAGGCAGCCTTTAATAGCGATCATGGGCGCCGGCGAGATGGCAACCGGGATAGCCCATCGTCTCTTCGAATCCCGTCTTACCTCCATCCTCATGACCGAGATAAAAAAGCCGCTGGCCGTTCGCAGGGGAGTCGCCTTTTGCGAGGCCGTATTCGACGGCGCGAAGGTGGTGGAAGGCGTGAGGGCGGAGCGTATCGGTGACCTCTCCGCCCTCGCCGGCGTCTGGGAACGCAAATCCATAGCCCTATTGGTCGATGAGGAAAGGGCCTTTCTGAAGGCCTTCGACGCAGATATCCTGATAGACGCTACCATGATGAAGAGACCGAAGGGATCGCTCAAGGGAGGGATGCGGGAAGACCGGCTCGTCATCGGCGTTGGGCCTGGATTCCGGGCGCCGGACCAGGTGGATGCAGTCATCGAAAGCAACAGGGGGCATGACCTCGGAAGGGTTATCTATGAGGGGGAGGCGGAGCCCCATACGGGTGTGCCCGGCGTGGTCGGGGGCGTTGCGGGTGAAAGGGTGCTTCGGTCGCCCCACGAGGGCCTGGTCAAGCCGGTTAGATCGATAGGGGAAGCGGTGGAGAAAGGGGACATCGTTCTCTATGTGGACGATACGCCGGTCACTGCCGCCACGGACGGCATTGTGCGCGGACTGATAAGACCTATGAGGGTCGGCAGCAACGAGAAGGTAGGCGACGTGGACCCCCGCGGAGACAGGCGGCAATGCTTCACCATCTCGGAGAAGGCCAGGGCCATCGCGGGGGGTGTGCTGGAAGCGGTCATGCACCGCTTCAATGTGACCCTTGGTGCAAGCGGCTGCGTCTGAGGCGCATCTTTGGCGTTGCGCTGCGGTCCGCGACGCTCCGACGTTGAAAAAAGTCCGCATCTGCCCCTCGAACCTTGCGCGCCGCGGAATCCGCTCTCATCAACATTGAATTTTCAGTCGCAAAAAGCAAAGCGAGGTGTATTATGGACGTTTACGAGGCTGTTGAGGATTATTTATCCAGGGGAAGAGGCGGTGCCATCGCCACCATCGTAAGGAAGCTCGGCGCGGCCCCCAGGGAAGAGGGGGCGAAGATGTTCATAGGCGATGACGGCCGGTTCTTCGGGACGGTCGGAGGGGGATGTGTCGAGGCGGAGGTCTGGCAGGCTGCGAAAAACGTAGTCAAGACGCAACGGGTAACGACGCTGCGCTACAGGATGGACGGCCGCCTCGTCGAGGATGAAGGCATGATATGCGGGGGCAATGTCGATATCTTCCTCGAGCCGGTCTTAGTGCGCTACAGGGCTCTTTATGCGAAGGCGGGGGACCTTGAAAAAAGGGGAAAGGATGCTTTAATTATAACCAGATTCTCGAACGATTCGTTCTCAAAAAGTCTCGTCGGACAGGATGGATTGGTAAACGGGGATGACCTGGAAGAGGAAATAAGGGAGCGGCTCGGGTCATACCTCAAGGAAAGAGGGCCGATCATCGGTGACGGGATCATTATCGAACCAATCGTCTCGTCTTCGCTGCTCTACATTTTCGGCGCCGGTCATGTTTCTCAGTATGTGTCGAAAGTGGCGGCGATGGCTGATTTCAGTGTGACCGTGATAGACGACCGGCAGGATTTCGCGAACCGGGAAAGGTTCCCGGAGGCGCGGGAGGTTATAGTCGATGACTTCCATAACGTTTTTGATCGACTCGACTTCAGCGGGCGGGAATATATTGCCATACTCACGAGGGGACACAAACACGATGCCCTTGTCCTTGAAAAGGTCATGATGAAGCCGACCCGGTACGTGGGCATGATCGGAAGCAGGAGAAAGACCAGACTCGTCTTCGACCACTTGAAGGAGAAGGGCATCCCTGAGGATGCGCTGAAGTCCGTTCACGCTCCTATCGGCATCGACATCGAGGCGGAAACGCCTCAGGAAATCGCGGTAAGCATTGTTGCGCAGCTCATCGAGGTAAAAAGGAAGGCATAGTCTTTTTGCTGCAGGATACTTTTCTCGAGGACGTAAAGGGTCCGGCAAGAGAGCAGGAAGGTACGGCCCTGCCCTTTGACACGCTGAAGAAATATCTGTCCGAGGTGTCTCGGTACCATATTCTGACACGTGAGGAAGAGCGGGTCATCGCCGAAAAGGCGCACCGCTTCAAGGACGCCGACTCGTCGCAAAAGCTCGTTGTGTCGAACCTGCGGCTCGTAGTCAAAATAGCCCTGGAATATTATAATTCATACCTCAATGTCTTGGACCTTATTCAAGAAGGGAACGTCGGCCTCGTCCACGCGGTCAGAAAATACAACCCATACAAGGGCACCCGCTTTTCGACATACGCCTCCTTCTGGATAAGGGCCTATATACTCAAGCACATCATGGACTCGTGGAGCATCGTCAAGGTGGGCACCACCCAGGGCCAAAGGAAGCTTTTTTACAGGCTCAACAGAGAGAAGAAGAAACTCGAGGCTGCCGGCATCTTCCCCGCGCCTCAACTGATCGCGGAAACCCTCGACGTGAAGGTGGCGGAGGTTGAGGATATGGAGAAGCGCCTTTCCTACACGGACGTCTCCCTGGAATTCCCGCTCTACGACGAGGGCGAGGAGACCTTCATCGACGTCATCAGGTCGGATGAGAACATAGAGGAAGAGGTGGCGACCAAAGAAAAGAGGGAGATACTGGAGAGGAAGGTCGCACAGTTCAGATCTTTGCTCAACGATAAGGAGCTCTTCATCTTCAACCACCGCATCATGGCGGAAGACCCCTTTACCTTACAGCAGATAGGCGTCCGGTTTCAGATCTCCAGGGAGAGGGTCCGCCAGATAGAGCACAGGGTCATGAAAAAGTTCAGCGACCTCTTCGAGGTCGAGCTGCGAGAGCTCTAGCCGTGGCGGAGGATGCGCTGATTCCCCGGTCTTTCAGCCAAGGACTCGCGTAAGAACCGTAAAATAGCCCGTCACCAAGGAAAGGCCGAGAACGACCAGAAGACCGCCGAGGGCGAGGGACGTGTATCTTACGACCTGGCCGAAGCGCTGCATGAGGTTCATCAGCCTGGCGACCAGGATTGCGGCGATGAAGAAGGGTACGGCGAGGCCGAGCGAGTAAAGGCCGAGCAGGTAAAAGCCGCCAATGACCGAGCCGCCCGTGGCCGCGAGGAGAAGGATCGAGGCGAGAACGGGGCCTATGCAGGGCGTCCAGCCAAGGGAGAATGTCACGCCCACGAGAAAGGAGCCGAAAAGACCCGCCCGTTTCCTGCCGAGGTGGATCGTCTTTTCCCTGTTCAGGAAAGGGATCCTGAGCAACCGGAGCATGTTAAGGCCCATGACGATGAGTATCAGGCCGCCCACGACCATGATCCATTTCTGGTAAGCGGGGGAAAGGTTCCCAAGAAATGAAGAGAAGAGACCTAGGGCTATAAAGACCACGGAAAAGCCCGCAATGAAGCTAACGGAATGGAGGAGCGTCGATCGCCTGCACCCCCTGTCGGAAAGATCTTTGTAATCCTGGATGGTAGCGCCGCTTATGTATATAAGGAACGAGGGGACCAGGGGGAGTACGCACGGGCTAAAGAAGGACCCGACCCCGGCGAAAAAAGCAATAATACCGTTGACGTCCACCGACTAATTATTTACATTTTTAGCAGCATTTGTCAACCTGATATGAAAAGGCGCCGCGCATCGATAGACATCGGGACGAACGCGGTCCTCCTGCTTGTCATGGAGCGGGATGGACTTCTCGAAGAGCTGCTCGATGCCTCGACAATCACGCGGCTCGGCGAAGGGTTGATATCTTCAGGCCGGCTCGGCCGGAAAGCCATAGAGCGGACCCTCGGGGCGCTTCAGGATTACCGGCGAATTTTAGACGGATACGGGGTGGAGAAAGCTGTCTGCTTCGGGACCAGTGCACTGAGGGAGGCCGGGAACACCGGCGATTTCATCGAGATGGTCCGGCAGCGGACCGGCTTCGAGGTGAGGGTGATGAGCGAGTACGAGGAGGCGTACTATACGTACCTTTCCGTAAAGAATGACAGGCAGATCGAAGCGCACAAGCTCCTCGTCGTCGATATCGGCGGAGGGAGCACGGAGATAACGAGGGGCACGAGGAAAAGGTTCCTGGACTATGTCTCATTGCCCATAGGCACGGTGAAGCTGACAGAGAGATTCATCGGGCACGATCCGCCCCTGGCGGAAGAGCTGGAGGCTCTTTCCGGCTTTGTTCGCGCGCAGGTCTCGCGACACCTGGCGCAACGAAGGGGGTCGGACGATTTTACCATCGTCGGCATGGCGGGCACGATTACTACCCTGGCGACGATGATCCTCGGCCTTCACGCTTACGACAAGAAGAAAATCCATGGGATGGGAGTGTCCCTATCGGTGCTCAGGAAATGGACAGAGCGGCTGAGCCGGATGACCGTGGGGGAGCGAAGAGGTCTGCCGGGGATGGAGGCGGGAAGGGAAGACCTTCTGCTTCAGGGCATGGTCCTCATGGAGGAGATAATCGGCGCCTTAGGAGGCAGCAGGTTTACGGTCAGCACGCGGGGCGCCCGGTATGGCGTAATCATGAAATAAGCCCTCGAGGGCTATCGGCAAGTGCCTTATCCGATGGAGAGCTATCCGGCCGGGACGGCGGGTCTCCCAGTTACGTTGACAAGCCCGCGGTCGATGACAATACTCTCAAAAGGGGGGAGGTGGTGTTTGAAAAGGTTTTCTGCTAAAATCTAGTATGCAGAAAAAGAAAGTCAGTAGAAAAAGCGGGAAGAACCCGTTTTTGGATCTGAAACCGAAAGATAGTGTCAGCAAGGACAAGAAAACGAGAAATTTCACGTTTCTTTATTTCGTCGTAGCTTTCCTGGCCATAATCGTAATCAATAACTACCTGTCGAGTTCCGAGATAAGAACGATCCCTTACAGCGAGTTTAAACAGGATCTAGCTAAAGGGCAGATCAGCGACGTTACTATTAGCAACGACAGCATCCAGGGGACGATCAAAGAAGAAGGAGGCAAAGAGGTCAAGTTTACGTCGGCAAGGGTGGAGGACCCGGACCTCGTCAAGGAGCTGCAAACGCACAACGTGAAATACAGCGGCCAGTATGAGAACAAGCTCCTAAAGGGGCTTATCTCCTGGGTTTTGCCCTTCATTGTTATAATTGTGATCTGGAATCTCCTCATGAGAAGAATGGGCGGCGCCCCCTCCGGTGTGCTCAATTTCGGCAAGAGCCGGGGTAAGATATTCGGACAGAACGAGATTACCGTCACCTTCAACGACGTGGCCGACGTGGAGGAGGCCAAGGACGAGCTGAAGGAGATTATCGAATTCCTGAGGACGCCCCAGAAGTTCCTCAACATCGGGGGCAGGATACCAAAGGGCATATTGCTTGTAGGGGCTCCGGGGACAGGGAAAACACTCCTGGCCAAGGCGGTGGCCGGAGAGGCAAAAGTGCCCTTCTTCAGCATGAGCGGATCGGATTTCGTGGAAATGTTCGTCGGTGTCGGGGCGGCAAGGGTCAGGGACCTCTTCGCCCAGGCGCAGGAGAAGGCGCCATGCATCATCTTCATCGACGAGCTCGATGCTCTGGGCAAAGCCCGTGGCCTTAACCCGCTGGCGTCCCATGACGAGAGGGAGCAGACGCTGAACCAGCTTCTTGCCGAGATGGACGGCTTCGACACAAAGAAGGGCGTCATAATAATGGCGGCCACAAACAGGCCGGAGATCCTCGATTCGGCTCTCTTGCGGCCGGGGAGGTTCGACAGGCACGTCCTTGTCGACAGGCCGGACATCAACGGAAGGGAGGCGATCCTCAGGGTCCATTCCAAAGGAGTTAAGCTCGCGAAAGATGTAAACCTGTCGGTGGTCGCTGCAAGGACGCCGGGCTTCGTAGGGGCGGACCTTGCCAACCTTGTAAACGAGGCGGCCCTTCTCGCTGCCAGAAAGGGCAAGTTGTCCGTCACGAGCGCCGAGTTCGACGAAGCGATCGACCGGACCCTGGCCGGCCTTGAGAAAAAGAAGAGGGTAATGAACAGGAGGGAAAAGGAGATCGTGGCGTACCACGAGTCGGGACATGCTCTTATGGCGTCCCTGGTGCAAACGTCGGACCCTGTGCACAAGATCTCCATAATACCGAGGGGTATAGCAGCCCTGGGTTACACAATGCAGCGGCCAACGGAGGACCGCTACCTGATGACTAAGCAGGAGCTCCTCGACCGCCTCGCGGTGCTTCTCGGGGGCAGGGTTGCGGAGGAGCTGGTCTTCGGAGAGGTCTCGACCGGGGGCCATGACGACCTGTCGAAGGCGACGGACATAGCGAAATCGATGGTCAAGGAATTCGGGATGAGCGACAGGATAGGCCACGTCACTTACGAGAAGGAGCGGAAATCGATGTTCCTCGATATCGCCCCCGACTCTCGTTTCAAAGATTACAGCGAGGAAACCGCCCGGGAGATAGACAACGAGATCAAGCGAATAGTTGAAGGTACCTACGGTAAGGTCAAGGAGACACTCCGCGAGAAGAAACCGCTGCTCGAGCAGATAGCCGGTGTTCTTCTGGAGAAGGAGGTCATAGAAGGGGAGGATCTGAGAAAGATCGTGCGTGAATACCTGGAAAGGAAAGAGCCTGCGTCCGATGACGAATCTGAATATCGAAAAGAAGCAGATCGATCTCATTAACGAGTTCATCTCCTTGTACAGAACTTGCGGCCGCTGCCTGGAGCTGCACAGGAGGGGAGAGCTCACCTTTTCCGAGGTGGAGGAGCTGGTCGACGACAAGGGAAAGAGTGGCCTGTACAGGCTCAAGCAGATGTGCCACGAGCTCTTCAGGAACGCCGTCGAGGCTTCGTACAAGGAAAAATTCTTCGACATCGCGGTGGGCTATATTTTTCACGAGGCCATGAAGCTCCGGGAGTGTATTTACCAGCTCGAATACTATAAGCCCCAGTATCAAATGCTCGTCAACTCCCCCGAGCTTACCCCGGCCGAGAAGAAGGTGATCCACGAGTTCGACTTCCTCATCCTCAAGGCCCGAAAAAGGCTTAACGAGGGGCTCAAAGAGGTGAGAAAGCTCCTTAAGGAAATGGTCGTCCAGGTGAGGGAGCTGTTAAGGATTTACAGGCACAATTACCTGCTGCCCCGGTTTATCCTGGAGAACGAGCGGTCGCTGATCGCCATATACGGCAAGAAAGGTTACCAGAGCCTGCTCGACGATATCTACGAGCAGGGACGCAGGACGCTCGTGTTGAAGGCGGCCATCAGTTATCTGGAGAGCGAGTACTTTCAGATAGCAAGGGCGCTTTTCCGGAAGGCGGTCAAACTCGACCGCTCTAACGAGGCTGCGAAATTCCTATTCTTATACGCCTCGGCGTTCAACTGCCACTTCAGGAACAGGTCCTCCATGGCCCGCATATTCGCCCAGGAAGCCCTTGCCATGCCGCCGGTACGAGGGATGGAGCGCTACACCACTGCCTTGCGGGATCTCCTTCCCGGCCTATCAGGGGAGATGAACCTGACGGCATAGCATAAGGAGGAATTAAGGCGTGCCTATTTACGAGTATAATTGCCAGAACTGCGGAGACGACTTCGAGTGCATTGTCTTCAGGACGGATGAGCCCGTGGAGTGCCCGAAGTGCGGGGGCAAGAACCCAAGGAAGAAAATGTCCTCTTTCGGCTTCTCCGTAGGGTACAAGTTCAAATCGTCCGCAAGCGGCGGGTCCGGCTGCTCGGGTTGCTCGTCCTCGAACTGCTCTTCCTGTTCCTAGGGTCCCTATGGACCTCGATAAGGCCGTAAAGCGGGTCATCAGACAGGAAGGGCTGATCGACCGCGGAGATACGGTCCTTGTCGGAGTATCGGGGGGGATTGATTCCTCGACCCTCCTTTTCTTGCTCAAGCGCCTTGGTGACGATATGGGCTTCGGCACTGCCGTCGCCCACGTGAACCATCAGCTCCGGGGCGAGGAGTCGGAGGGCGATGAGATCTTCGTAAAGGGCCTGGCCGAGCGCTACGCCATTCCCTGTCATACGGTCCGGCTGGACGTCAAGGGATATGCCCGGGAAAAAGGCGTGTCCCTGCAGCACGCCGGCAGGGACGTTCGGTACCGCTTCTTCGAAGAGATAGCCGCCCGTCACGGCTACCGGAAGATCGCGGTCGGCCACAACAGGGACGACCAGGTGGAGACGTTCCTCCTCCGGGTCGTCAAGGGCACCGGTCTTCACGGCCTTTCCTCGATTCCAATCAAAAGGGGCCCTATCATAAGACCCCTCCTTCGCACATACCGCTCGGAGATTGCTGCTTACGCGCTGGCTAACGCCATTCCCTATAGGGAAGACTCGTCGAACCGGAAAGAGACGTACGAACGGAACTTCATACGGAACCGGGTTGTGCCGCTTCTCGAGAAGATCAATCCGAGGTTCAGGGAGAAAGTGCTTCTCCTTCTCGCCGATATCGCCTCGGTGAATACCCTTTTCGACAATGAGGCAGAAAGAGCCCTCTCCTCGGCAAGCGCAACCGGGGGGGAACTGCGGATCGGGGTAGAGGCCCTCTTGGGCCTCAACGGTGAGGTCAGATTCAGGGTCGTCTCCGCCCTTCTGGCCGCTCTGGCCCCGGGGTTTACCCCCTTGCGGGAGCACGCTCTTCTCGTCGAAAAATCGCTTCTCTCGGCCAGGCCGAACAACGCTGTAACATTGCCCAAAGGGTTACGGGCCAAAAGGGTTTACGGCGACCTCGTTTTCACTAAAAAGGCGCCTTCCGAGCCGATCCGCGATACTTACGAGATTGCTGCGGGCGTCAATACCATACCTTCCCTCGGCGTGACTTTGCGCGTCTCCTTAACGCACATAAAGCCCGAGACCTTTCCGGCAGGAGGAACCCGGGCCTTTTTCGACGCCGGGCAGGTCGGCCGCCTTTCCTTGAGGACTTTCCGCGAGGGGGACCGGTTTACACCCCTCGGCATGGATCGCCCCGTAAAGGTGAAAGACTACTTTATTTCGAGGAAGATACCGGCAGACGTGCGCAGGCGCATCCCCCTCCTCCTTTCGGATGGCCACATCATCTGGATCGTGGGCGAGAGGATAAGCGACACCCACAAAGTGACCGGGGAGACTTCGCAGGTCTTGGAGGTGGGTGTGGAGTGGGGGATTTAACGGGGGATATCGGGTTTTTTCTTGAAACCTGCGCACAAGAGCAGGAGAATAAGAAAGGTCATGAACGAATCTCGGTTGAACAGGCTTGCGTCCCTCCGCAGAACCCTCAAGCTGCTCCACCCTGAAGGCATACCCTGGCCGGCCGCGGTGCTATATGACCGGATAAGCGCAACGAGCGTCTTTCAGGACCAGTACGAGCGTGTGGCACGGCACATCATCAATTATTGCTCGCACGGGTCTCTCCTCGACATAGGCACGGGACCGGGCCGGCTGCTCATGAAGCTTCACGATGCATCCCCGACTATGCGGTTGGTCGGAGTGGACATTTCTCCCGCTATGGTCAAGAGAGCCAGGAAAAACGTGGAATCGTCGGGGCTTCCCATAGAGATAAGGGAAAGCGGCGCTGCCAGTCTTCCTTTTCGCGACGGTGCCTTCGATATCGTTGTAAGTACGGGAACGATCCACCACTGGAAAGACCCGTCCGGGGCTTTAAACGAGATATATCGGGTCCTGAAAGGCGGGAGATATGCCCTCATGTACGATGTGGTGAGGGATACGCCGCCGCACGTCCTGCAGCAGATGCACCGCCAATTCGGAAAGTTGAGAACGACTTTCTTTTGGATACATGCTTTCGAGGAGCCCTTCTTAAGTCTGGACGGTTTTCAGCGGCTCGCGGAAGCCACCCTTTTCGAGAGAGGCGACACGCATTTTGTAGGCATGTTCTGTTGCCTGGTCCTGAAGAAGATGATACCGGACATAATCGCGTGACAATAAGCACCGCCCCGGTACCGGAAGCTCCGGTCCGCTATCCTTCGTGCGGCTTTATGATAACTTTCAGACAGTTTTTCCCCTCAGCGGCAATCTTAAATCCTTCCATAATATCTTCCAGTCCGTATCTATGGGTGATCAGGTCTTTCACGTCTACGTTTCCGGCTCTCATCAGTTCCATGGCCTGCTTATTGTCAAGCGGCGCAGCCCCATAGCAGGTTTTGAGCCTTATGTCGTTCCTCCAAAAAGGACTGAGATCCACCTTGATCGTCTCTCCGGGATTTGGCACTGCAAAAAATAAAATAGTTCCACCCCGGTCGACCGATTCCAGTGCCTGTTGAGCGGCGGCCAGCACACCCGCGCAGACTATCACCTTGTCGGCCAGACGGCCTCCCGTTATCTCCCGTATCGAACCCGGTATATCCGCCTCAGCGCGGATCGCTTCTTCCGCACCGAATTTCTTTGCCGCCTCCAGCCTGCAATCATCGATGTCCGTTGCGATAATGCTCCCGGCGCCAAGAGCGCGGGCCGCCTTGATCATGAGCAGGCCCGCAATTCCGCAACCGAGAACAAGCAATGTGTCGCCGGGTCTCAGATCGGCGGCTCTCAACGCCCTGACCACGGTCCCCAAAGGTTCGATAAAAGAGCCTTGCTCGTAGGACATCCCGTCGGGTAGAAGCAGCGTGCCGGTGTCGATGCTTTTTCCGGTGACTTTTAAGTACTCCGAGAACCCGCCCGGCTCGAAATTATTTTTCGTCTGGAAAACCGGACACGCCGTTTGATGACCCCCAAGGCACCAGTGGCATTTGTCGCAAGGAACATGGTGCGTGGCAAAGACCCTGTCGCCTCTCTTGAATTCCCTGATCTCGTCCCCGACTTCAACCACCTCGCCGGCCAGCTCATGGCCCAGAACCAGCGGAGCTTTTTTGATACGGTACCATTCCAGGACATCGCTGCCGCATATGCCGCTTGCCATAACTTTTATGAGAATATCCCTCTTGCCGACCCGGGGCACCGGCAGCTCTTCTATCAAGACTTTGCTGTTGTTGTAGTACATCCCCACCAGCATGCCGCGTCTACCCTCGTTTGGCCCTGTTCTTCTCCGCCCTGAAGAAGTCATAGGCCGTTTTCGGCTTTTCTCCTTCGTGCACGACCTTTCTTACCGCCTTTATCATGGCGACAGGAGACTCGGATTGAAAAATATTACGACCCATATCGACCCCGGCTGCTCCTTCCCGGATAGCATTGTGAGCCATGGTCAGCGCATCGAGCTCGGGAAGCTTCTTGCCCCCTGCAATGACGATCGGCACCGGACAAGAGGCTGTCACCGTGTCGAATCCTTCCGGCACATAATAAGTTTTCACATAGGTGACCCCGAGCTCTGCTATGATCCTGCACGCCAGCCGCATATATTTGGCGTCCCGGGCCATGTCCGTGCCCACTGCCGTGACACCCAATGTCGGGATACCGTACCGGTTGCCCATATCCACGAGACGAGTCATGTTGTGAACCGACTGGGTCTCCATCTTGCCGCCGATAAAGACCTGAACGGCCATCGCTGCCACGTTCAGACGAATGGCTTCGTCTATGTCTACGGCGATCTGCTCGTTCGAGAGATCGCTCAGGATGCTGGGGCCGCCGCTCGCCCTCAACACTATTCCCTTGTCAAAAGTGGGGGGTATGATCGTGCGAAGGATACCCCGGGTGAGCATCAGGGTGTCCGCGTAAGGCAAAAGCGGCAGGATAGTAACATCCACGCGTTCAAGGCCTGTGGTCGGACCTTGAAAATACCCATGGTCGATCGCCAGCATGACGGTCTTGCCCGACTTGGGATCGAATATCTTTGATAGACGATTTTTCATTCCCCAATCAAGCGAATTGCAGCCTTTGAGGAAGAAAGCCTCGGCCTTGGCAGGAATGTCGACATAAAACTCTTTTTCCTTTTGAGATTCATCGACTTCTGGCATGATTATCAGCTCCTGTCAATATTTTATTGAAGTGTTACCCGAAAAAGTGCGCCTTCTCAATCTCCAGCCCTGTAAAGATAGGAAAAATCCCTTGCGCCGGTTTAATCAATGAATCGTCCGCGCCCATTGCGACAACGGTTCATCATCGTATTATTGCACAGTTCAGGTGCAATTGAAAAGTAAACGGGGAATGAGGAAAAGTCTTCAAAGCGACACCGGGGGCCATCCGGAACGCACCATGGCCGTTCGAAGTTTGCGCTGTCCCGCTGCTCACCGACGGGCCTGTCGGAGCTATTAGTTTTCCTGGCTCTAAAATAACTTAAGGCACAAGAGGTACAAACCGACAATCTGTCAGGCAAAGCTTAAAGGAGGAGACCGACATGAAGCTCTTCACCGATGTGAGGATTGGACGCAGGCTCGGAATCGGTTTCGGCATCATCCTGGGACTCATGGGCATTATGGCCCTCGTAGGGGTGATATACCTCGGTACGATCAAAGGCAAGATCGAGTACCTGAAAGGCGTCAATACCTTCAAGCTCGAGACGGCAAGCGACATCAGAAGCGCATTGAGTGAGATGTCGTTCCTGATCGGCTGCATTCTCGCATCGCCGGACGCCGGCGTCAGAGAAGAAGCAAAGAAGAAGATCGATAAGATAAGGGAGAACTACAACAAGGCCGTGGAAGGCCTGGAAAGGGCGGAAATCAACGAGGAAGGGAAAAGACTTCTCGCAAACCTGAAAGAAGAGGTGGCAAGGGGGAGAGAAGCAAATAACAATGTCATAGAACTGGGCATGTCCGGAAAGACCGCAGAGGCAGGCGAGAAATACGGAGGGCTGGCCGAAACGACGGCGAAGTGCCTCGAAGCCGCGGCCAGCCTGGCCAACTACGAGGGACAGAGAATCAAGTTCCGTTACGAAGAGGCGGTAAGCAATGCGGCTACAGCGCGCGTCGTCCTCCTGGTAATAGGAGGTATAGCTATTCTTTCGGGCATTTGGCTGTCCCGGTCCACCACGAACAGCATTACCCTTCCCATAAGCCGCTCCGCTGCCCATATAGACCTTATGGCGAAGGGCGATTTCTCGATCCCGGTCTCGGAGCACGCCCTCAAGCGCAAGGATGAGATGGGCATTTTCGCCCGGTCTATGGATACCATGAACTCGAATCTCCGGCAGATGCTCGGGGAGGTTACATCCTCGGCCGGAAACGTCGCATCGGCAAGCGCTGAGATGAACGTTGCCGCCCGTAAATTGTCCGGTGGAGCGACCCAGCAAGTCGAGCGCGCCACCCAGGTCGCAGCCGGCTCTACGGAAATGGGTCAGACAACGGGTGACATCGCCAAGAATGCCGGTGATGTGGCAAAATCGGCTAACCAAGCCGTCGAAGTTGCGAAGGGAGGGCAGGAGGTGGTTGACAAAGCCATCAAGGAAGTCAACGTAATTGCCGGGACGGTGGAAACGGCATTGGGGTTCGTCAGGGAACTGGGCAACCAGTCGGAAGAGATCGGCCACATTGTAACAGCCATCAATGACATAGCCGATCAAACGAACCTGCTGGCCCTTAACGCGGCAATCGAGGCGGCCCGGGCGGGAGAGCACGGCAGGGGCTTTGCCGTAGTGGCCGACGAGGTGAAAAAGCTGGCGGAAAGAACATCCTCTTCCACAACGGAAATAGCGAACATGATCGGCTCCATCAAACAAGGTGTGGATAAGACCGTCGCGTCGATGGACGTTGCGAAAGACAAGGTCACCACGGGTGTGGAGTTTTCCTCCCAAGCATCGGACGCTCTTACCCGCATCATCGATAGCATCGACCACCTCCACGGCGGCGTGCATCAGATAGCGACCGCTGTAGAGGAGATGAACGCGACGACGGAGGAGATCGCCAGAGACATCAACCAGATTTCCGTGGTAACGAAGGAGACTTTCTCCTCTTCGCAGGAGATGTCCGCAGCAGCGGGAGGTCTGTCCGAGCTATCACGGCACCTGCAAGGTACCGTGCAAAGGTTCAAAGTCTAGAACGGGCAGCTTGTGCCTGTACGTGTCCCCCGGAGCGGGACATGATATATGCAGGCAGGCCGAAGCTTTCCCCTTGACGGACGTGCTTCGGAGTAAGGACATCACGCCGGGATTTCATCTTATAGGCTTGTCTTTGGAAGAGTAACGGGCGTCCCGGGTGCCCGTCCCCTATTTGAACAGCCGCCCCACTTCCAGAAAAGCCTCGCGCGATCTCTCGATAACGTCCATCTCCGTGCAATAGGCTATCCGGAAATATCCGCTCCTCCCGAAGCCCACCCCCGGCACGGCCAGGATGCGGTGCTGCTGGAGTATCTTGACGAACTGAACGTCGTCCTCCATGGGCGATTTAGGGAAGATGTAGAACGTGCCCCCCGGACGCACGACCTCGAAACCGGATTCTACGAGTATATCGTAGATGGCATCCCTCTTCTGCTGGTAGCCGGCCACGTCGACGCTGTTCTTCTGGAAGCTGCCCACGAGCCGTTGCATCAGCGCGGGCGCGTTGATGAAGCCGAGTATCCTGTTGGCGAAGATCATGGCATCGACCAGGGGCTTGGTCTCTGCGATCCGAGGCGAAATGGCGATATAGCCTATACGCTCCCCCGCGAGCCCCAGGTCTTTTGAATGGGAGAAGACGGAGATCGTCTCGTCGTAAAGGTTGAAAGCATCGGGCAGAGATATGCCGTCATAGAGGATCTTGCGGTATGCCTCGTCCGATACTATGTATACTGGGTAGCCTTCTTGCCTCTTTCGAGAGAGCAGCGAGGCAAGCCCCTTCAACTCCTCTTCGTGGTAGACGGCGCCCGTCGGGTTATTGGGCGAGTTGACGATGATCGCCTTGGTCCTGTGGGTGACGGCCTTTTCGATAGCGTCCAGGTCGAGATGAAAATCATTCGTGGTCTCCACGAGCTTCACGACGCCGCCATGATTGTCGATATAGAACATGAACTCCACGAAGAACGGCGACAGAACGAGCACCTCGTCGCCGGGGTCGAGAAGGGCCTTCATGACGACGTTGATCCCCCCTGCGGAGCCCACGGTCATGATAATGTGGTCCTTCGTAAAGGGGAGACGGGAGTTTTCCCTGTGGAAAGCCGCGACCTGCTCCCGCACCTCTTCGTAGCCGCTGTTCGACATGTAGCGGTGCATGCCTACGGTGCCTTTCCCGACCAATTCGCATAGCTCGCGCTTGAGCTCCTGCGGCGGCTCGGCGATGGGGTTCCCCAAGGTAAAGTCGAAAATGGCGTCTGCGCCGTATGCTCTTTTGAGCTTCTCGCCCTCTTCGAACATGGCCCTTATCCAGGAAGAGCTCTCCATAAGCCTCGAGATGCGGTTCGATATGACCATGCCTACCTCCCTGCGTATCGTTTGCCCGCCCTGAGGAAACCGGGCCTTGCCTTCATTATCGTCTCCATGGGCACGCAATAGGCAATACGGAAATAACCCTCCTTGCCGAACCCCCGCCCCGGCACCACAAGTATCCTCTCCTCCTGCTGCATCCTGAAAACGAAGTCGACCTCGTCGTCCATGGGCGATTTCGGGAACATGTAGAAGGCCCCCGTCGGCTTCACACATTCGAAACCTGCCTCGGTGATCGTGTCGTAGAGGAAATCCCTCCTATGCCGGTAATCGTCGATGCTGACCGAGGTCCTCTGGAATTCTGCCACCACTCGCTGGAAGAGAGCCGGGGCGTTCACAAACCCGAGGGCGCGAATGGCGATCATAAGGCCTGATACCAGAAGGGGGGCCTGGGTGATGCGGGGAGAGATGGCCACATACCCGATCCTTTCGCCCGGCAGGGCAAGGTCCTTCGAGTGGGAAGTCACGGTTATGACGAGATCGTAGAGAGCAAAAAGATCGGGAAGGGGGGCCTTCGTATAGACGAGCTTCCTGTATGCCTCGTCGGCCACTATATAGATCTCCCGCCCCTTCCGCCTCTGCGCAAAAAGTAGGTCGGCGAGCTCTTTCAGGCTCTCCTCGGCATAGACAACGCCGGTCGGGTTGTTAGGGCTGTTGACGAGTATTGCCTTTGTCCTGTTAGTGACCGCAGCCTCTATGTTGCCTATGTCGAGCTGGAAATCCTCTTTCGTGTCTACTATTTTCGGGATGGCCCCGAAGTTCTCGACGTAGTTCTTGAATTCCCAGAAAAATGGAGAGGGGACGATCACCTCGTCCCCCCTGTTGAGCATGGCCTTGAAGAGAATGTTGATGCCCCCTGCGCAGCCGACCGTCATGAAGACGTGAAGCGCCGTGAAAGGCAGGCCGCACCGTTCCGTCAAGTAGGCGGCCACCTCCTCCCGCACCTTCTCGTACCCGTTGTTCGGCATGTAGCGGTGCATGCCCGGCACGGGGTTCGCGAGGGAATCGACGAGCCGGGACCGCAGGGTCGGCGGCGGCTCGATATCGGGGTTGCCAAGGGAGAAGTCGTAGACGTTCTCGGCCCCGTAGTCCTTTTTCATCTGGATGCCAGCTTCGAACATCTTCCGTGTCCAGCCCTCCTGCTCCATCACGAGCTTCCTGATCTTATTCGATAGGATCACCAAATCCTCCATAAAAAAGGCCGTGAGAGTTTCCACGGCCTAAATAAAAAACAAAAAGGCCATGGGTCGGTTTGCACCCATGGCCCTATGCCCCTATCAGGGACACCAAGTCACGGGTGCCTGCTAAAGAAGTAAAAATAGACCTTTACAGCCATCATAGCACGAGTATAGCCCGGTTCCGAAGAGATGTCAAGGAGAATGTCAGCGTAAGC
>JBEKOT010000026.1:0-22241 GCA_049521495.1 Syntrophorhabdales bacterium
CTCAGCATCCCCGCAAAATTCAGGGAGGCCCTGGCATCCCACCGCGGTAAGGCCGCCAGGCGCAAAAAGGCGGCTGCGGGCGCGCCCGAGCTGAAGCTGATACTGACCAATCTCGACGGTTGCATCGTCGCCTATTCCGAGAATGAATGGGAAGAGGTCCAGGGACGGATAGAACGGTCGGGTGTTACCAAAAAAGAGGCAAAAAACTTCCTTAGGTTTTTCTATTCCGGCGTATCCGAGTGCCCCATCGACAGGCTCGGGAGAATGCTCATACCCCAGTCCCTTAGAAACTACGGGGCAATAAGGAAGAACGTGGTTATTGTCGGGATGAACAGGAAGATAGAGATATGGGCGGAAGAGGCATGGACCGAGCTGGTGAAACGGGCGACTTCGGATATGGAAAAGTTGACCGATATAGCGTCGGAACTCGGTCTTTGACGGGGCGTGGCCATATTCCCGTTCTTCTGGGCGAGGTAGCAGACAATCTAATTTACACTGACGATGGGTTGCTGGTGGACGCGACCATCGGGGGTGGGGGACACGGATACTACCTGTTGGGAAAATACCGGGGCCTTAGGCTCGTCGGCATAGATGCGGATGAAGAAGCGCTGGCCTTGGCCGCGGAAAATCTGGCGCCCTTTAAGGACCGGGTGCTTCTGAAAAAGGGCAACTTCAGGGACCTGGCAAGCATACTGGGTGCGGAGGGCATCAAAGAGGTCGATGCGGTCCTTTTCGACCTCGGCATATCCATGTACCAGATGTCGGGCCGCAGGGGCTTCAGCTTCAGCGACGAGACCGAGCTCGACATGCGGATTGACCGGGATGAAGCGCTCACAGCCCGGCGGGTGGTGAACGAGTATGATTATCGCACCCTTGTGCGCATCATCAAAGATTATGGCGAGGAAAGGGACGCCGTGAAGATAGCGCGGGCCATCATCGAGGCGAGGAAGAAGGGACCCGTCACGTCAGCGAAGGCCTTGGCCGGTATTGTAGCGAGCGCTAAGAAAGGACGGGGGAAAATACATCCTGCTACGAAAACCTTTCAAGCCATAAGGATAGAAGTGAACGGGGAGCTTACGAATCTCGGGAAGGGCCTTCAGGACGCGGCCGACGTGGTGAAAAGGTCCGGGAGGATCGGCGTTATTACCTTTCATTCCCTCGAAGACCGGATGGTTAAAAGGTTCTTCAAGGATAGCCCGGCTCTTTCACCGACGACGAAAAAACCGATCAAACCCGGCAGGGAGGAGATCAGGATGAACCGAAACGCAAGGAGCGCCAAGCTGAGGATTGCAGAGAAGCTATGATCACGAGGGCCGTAAGCGGCAGACACGCCTATATCAGAGTCGAGCACACACGCTACATGCAGTCGCGGCTGTCGCCCCTGTGCGTCGTTGGGGCGGTCCTCGCATGTGCCGCTTTGGTCCTTGCCTTCTTCTTCCTGACCGGCGCCTACGAAGAGACGAGGGGCCGCTTCATGGAGAGGCTCAAGATGGAAAAAGAGCTTGTCGAGGTGAACAAGGCCCTCAAGATGGAGCTTGCAGCCGTCACGCAGAAGGGCTACGTGGAGTTTGCCGCCCGTGAGAGACTCGGCCTGAAGCGGCCGAACGATAAAGAGGTGGTGGTCTTGAGATGAACAAGAAGTCCAAAAAAAGGGCTTTCCTTGTTTGTACGGTCTTGTGCCTCCTCTATGCTGTTGTTGCTTTTCGGTTGCCAGAGAAAATGAGTATGAGAAGGATTTCAGCGGAAGAGATAGCACCCTCAAAGGGTACGCTCTTGCCCGTTCCGGATGCTGACATTGACCGCAACGCCCCTCCATCCCAAAGGGCTCTATCCCCCATCCCTGTGACTCCCCTATCCGCAGAGACAAGTGATGCAGCGATGGGACCGGATGTTACGCAGACGTCCGTCCCCGAAAGAGAAAGTTTGTCTGCAGATATCAGCCAGTCAGGGATAGAGCCCTCCCTCCTAATTTGCATACCGGTGGTCTGCTACGCGTTGAAGGAAGGATGGTTGGACAAAGAGGGTTTGATTTTGGGGAAAAAGGATGCGTACAATAATGTCACGTGGAAGAAACCTCTCGAAATCCTTAAGGATCGCGACGAGGACGGCATAAGGAGTATTCTTAGTACAATAGGGCAAAAACGAGTATTGGAGTTTATGGAAAAAGAGGGCATCAGCCCCCCGCCGGGGCTCGACCCCGGAGAGATAATTCTCGGGAAGGGGTATCGGGTCGATGCGAAAAGACTGTTGGCCCTTTATAACAAGTACGTCGGTGCCCAGTGCGACGGGCTCTTCCCTTACTCGCTAGGACAGACCGGCATTGCCAGGGGGAAATACGGCTTCGAGATGACGAAAGGCGAAGACGAGATTAATAACGGCGGGAAAACGGCGGAGACGGAGTGGATGATGCCAAATCTCGCGAACCTGCCGATGAGGCTTGCAATCGACAGGCTCTCAGTCCATACGACCAGAATAAAGGTATACGGCAACGGGCATGTAACGGGCCAGTCGCCGAAGGCCTTCGAAAGGCTGAAAGGGGAGCAGGAGTGCGTCATCCAGGGGAGGGCCGGAAACGAATGAGGCTCACCGAACTCCTGGCCGGCCTTCCGGTAACCGCGATGAGGGGCGTTTTACCGGACGGACAGGAGATCACCGGGATCACCAAGGACTCCAGGGAGGTCCGGCCGGGGTCCGTCTTCTTCGTCACTGGATCGAGCAGGCCCTATTTGACCGAGGCGCTGGCGAGACAAGCTTCGGTGATCGTTTCCGAGGAACCCCTGCCCGAACCTGTGCCCTGTCTCGTCCTAACGGGCGATGCTCGGCTCCTCCTCGCGCGGGCGGCCGCCAGGTTCTACGGCTTTCCATCGCGGCGCATGAGCGTCACCGGGATCACGGGCACCAACGGGAAAACGACCGTCACCTACCTCATGGAGTCGATCATACGGGAATCGGGGGCAAAGGCGGGTGTTATCGGCACCATCTCCTACCGCTATGACAATCATGAGTTGAAAGGGTCGAATACAACGCCCGAATCCGTAGAGATCCAATCGCTCCTGGCTGACATGACCGGGAAGGGAGTTGAATACGCAATTATGGAGGTCTCCTCTCACGCCCTCGATCAGGGCAGGGTGGAGGGGGTCGATTTCGACTGCGCCGTATTTACGAACCTCACCCATGACCACCTCGATTACCACGGCGACCTAAAGCGTTACAGGCAGGCAAAATCCCTCCTCTTCCATCGCTACCTCAGGGAGAGCGCCAAGGAGAGGAAATGGGCTCTCATCAATATCGATGATCCGAGCGCGCAGTCCTGCGTGCCCCCGCCGCCTATAGAGACGCTGACTTACGGCGCGAAGACCGGCGCCGATGCATACCCGACCTATTTCGAAGAGACGATCGACGGCATTACCCTGGGTTTTTCCCTAAGAGACAAGCAAATGAAGGTTAAGACCCCTCTGGTGGGCCTCTTCAACGTTTCCAATATCCTGGCCGCCGCGCTCTTCGGCGAGGTCTGCGGGAAGGCGCCGGATGCCATCGCCAGGGGGATTTGCTCGGTTCAGAGTGTGCCCGGAAGACTCGACAGGGTAGCGTCGGACAGGGGTTTTTACGTTTTTGTCGACTATGCCCACACACCCGACGCTCTCGAGAAAACGATGGAAACGCTCAACCGGATCAGGCCGGGAAGGCTGATCGTTGTATTCGGGTGTGGAGGCGACAGGGACAGGACCAAAAGGCCCATCATGGGCCGGATCGCTTCGAAGCTCTCGGATTTTGCGATCATCACGTCGGACAACCCCCGCACCGAAGAGCCCCGCTCCATTATCGAGGAGATCAGGTCGGGCGTCACCGGAAGCACGTTCAAGACGATAGAGGATAGAAGAGTAGCTATAGCCGAGGCGATAGCCATGGCGAAGGAGAAGGACGTGGTGCTCGTGGCCGGCAAGGGCCATGAGGATTATCAGATTGTCGGGAAGGCCGCCTACCCCTTCAGCGACAGGGCTGTGATTGAGGAGTGCCTCCATGTGGCCGGTTGAAGCGATCATCCGTGGCGTAAACGGAAGCGCCCACAGGGTAGAGGTTGCGTCGTTCCCCGGGATATCGACGGATTCGAGGACGATAGTGCCGGGGGAGTTCTTCATACCTTTGAAGGGGCCGAACTTCGACGGCCACCTCTTCATCGACGCGGCCTTCGAGCGGGGGGGCGCCGGAAGCCTCTGCGACAGGAAGAGGCCGGAGGTGTACGGGCGGGCTAAGGGGACGGTCATACTCGTCAACGACACGAACAAGGCGCTCCTTGACCTGGCCCGGTGGAAGAGGGAAGAGACAAGCGCCACTTTCATTGCCATCACCGGCAGCAACGGCAAGACCACGACAAAGGAACTTCTCGTCCGCCTCGCGGGCGGCCTCTTCTCCATCGTAGCCAACGAAAAGAACTACAACAATCAAATAGGTGTGGCAAAGACGATGCTGGCCATCGAAGGGAGCCCGGACTACTGCATCTTCGAGATGGGCACCAATCACAGGGGGGAGATCAGGACATTGACCCGTATGGTTGAACCCCACATATCGCTGGTTACGAACATCGCCCCGTCGCACCTCGAAGGCCTCTCGGACTTGAAAGGGGTGGCCGAGGAGAAGCTCGACCTTTTCCGAGCTACCATGGCCGGAGGGACGATCTTTGTCAATGGCGACGATCCGTCGCTTTCACCTTACAGGAGGGCGGACTGTACCCTCTATACCTTCGCTATGCGGGAACCGGCGGACTTCATGCTCCACGTCGCGGCAGACAAGGGCCTCGACGGATGGGAGATTGTCCTCGACCTCAGGGGCGAGCGGTTTAAGTCTGCCACACGCCTCCTCGGCCTCCACAATCTGTACAACGTGCTGGCCGCTGCATCCCTTGCCTCTTTCATGGGCGTTCCGGGTGACTCGCTGGCAGGCATGATCGAGGGGTTCGAGCCCTACAAGGGCCGGTTCAGACCTGTGAGATCGGCTGCCGGGTACCTCGTTGTCGATGACACCTATAACGCAAACCCTGCCTCCATGGAATGGGCCATCAAGACCCTCGCCTCGCTGCCGTGCCGGGGCCGGAGGATCGCTATCCTTGGCGACATGATGGAGCTGGGTGACGGGACAGATGCATATCACCGGGGACTGAGCCGTCTCGCGAGGGCGAGCAACCTCTCGCTGATCCTGCTTTTCGGAGCCGCGATGAAGGCTGCGGCGCACGAGGCAGGCAACGGGAACGTATCCGTTTTCGAGGACAAGAAGAGTCTCATTGAATTCATCAGGAGAGAACTGGACCCTGACGATATCGTGCTGGTAAAGGGCTCGAGGGCCCTCGGTCTGGACGAGATAGTGGAGGCGTTGATTTAATGCTTTATTATCTTTTCTTTTTGTTGCACAACAAGATCACCGTTTTCAACGTATTCCGCTACATCACGTTCAGGACCGTGCTCTCCGTCCTTTCGGCGCTGGTCATAAGCTTCCTTTTAACGCCTCGGGCGATAAAGAGGTTCCAGAAATGGAAGATCAACAACGGCAAGCGGGAGGATGTGCCGGACCGGCACGAGATCAAGAAGGGAACGCCGACGATGGGGGGTTCCGTCATCCTCATAGCCACCATTATACCTTCGCTACTATGGGCCGATCTCAGGAACGAATATATCTGGATCGCGACATTGACCCTCCTCATGTTCGGCGCCATCGGCTTCATCGACGACTTCAGGAAGCTCAGGGGGCAGAAGGGGAAGGGTGTATCGGGCAGAACGAAGTTCCTCCTCCAGTGCGCGAGCGCCCTTGCGGTGAGCCTGTTGATCTATAACAAAGGGGCCTTTCTTACGCAACTGTCCATACCCTTCTTCAAACACGTCACCCCGGACATCGGCCTTCTCTACCTGGCCGTCTGCGTTCTCATCATAGTGGCGACTTCGAACGGCGTAAACCTGACGGACGGGCTTGACGGGCTGGCCATCGGGCCGGTCCTGACCGTTTGCACCACCTTCTTGCTCTTCGCTTACCTCGCGGGAAACATAAAGTTCGCCCAGTACCTCCAAATCTTCTACGTGAGGGGAGCCGGGGAGCTGACTATACTGTGCGGGGCTATGCTCGGCGCGGGTATAGGCTTCCTCTGGTACAACGCGTACCCGGCGGAGCTATTCATGGGCGATACGGGCTCCCTCTCCCTGGGCGCCGGACTAGGGGTGATCGCCGTCATGATCAAGCAGGAGTTCCTCCTGGTGATAGTGGGAGGTATATTCGTGATGGAGGCCTTTTCTGTAATCATCCAGGTGCTGTCTTTCAAATGGAGAGGCAAGAGGGTCTTCCGCATGGCGCCCATTCACCATCATTTCGAGCTGAAGGGGTGGAACGAGGAGAAGATAGTGGTCCGTTTCTGGATCATCTCGGTAATACTGGGCCTTCTGGCCATGAGCACGTTGAAGCTGAGGTAAAGGAGAGATGAAAGACGCCCCGCCCATCCCGGATCGAGTCCTCGTCGCAGGTCTTGGGGCAAGCGGCGTCTCCGTTGTAAAGCTCCTGGCCCGTCTAGGCAAAAGGGTAACCGCCACCGATGTGAAGGGCGAGGAGGAATTGTCCGGCCCGCTGAAGGAACTGGAAGGGGTCCCTTTCGAGGGCAGGTTCGGCGGGCACTCGGCGCAGGACTTTTTCGACCACGAGCTTATCGTCGTGAGCCCCGGCATGGCGAGCAACCATAAGCTCTTAGAGGCGGCGAGGCGGAACGGGTCAAGGGTGATCGGAGAGATCGAGTTGGCGTCGCGCCTTATAGAAGAGCCGATCATAGGGATTACCGGCACGAACGGCAAAACGACGACCACCACGCTGCTGGGCCGCCTTTTCAGCGCCGTCTTCCCCGATGTCTTCGTCGGAGGCAACATAGGCGACCCTCTCGTCAACTATGTGCTCTCCGGCCGCAAGGCCCGCGTGGTCATTGCCGAGATAAGCAGCTTTCAACTCGAGACGATCGAGACCTTCAGGCCCCGCACTGCAATTCTCCTTAATATCACCGAGGACCATCTCGACAGGTATCCTTCCTTTTCCGCCTACAGGTCGGCAAAGATGAGGATCTTCGAGAACCAGAGCGCCCCAGACGAGGCCCTCGTCTCGAAAGAGATTGAAGAGATGGGCCCGGTAGCGGCAAGGCCGTATTACTTCTCGGCCCGTTCCAAGCTGGAAGAGGGCGCTTTCGTGGATGGGGACTTGCTCCACGTGCGCGTCGCAGGCAGCGCGTTCTCTTACAGGCGAGATCTTTCGCCCCTAGTCGGCGTCCACAACACCGAGAACATTCTCTGCGCTCTTCTGGCGGCACAAATCTGGGGTATCTGCGGCGAGGCCGCCGAAAAGACCTTACGGGAGTTCAAAGGGCTGCCCCACAGGATTGAGTTCGTGAGGGAGGTAAGGGGCGTCAGGTTTTACAACGACTCCAAGGCAACGAATGTGGATGCCACGAGAAAGGCCCTGGAGAGCTTGAACAACGGGGTCATCCTCGTCGCAGGAGGGAAGGACAAGGGGGGAAGCTACGGCTTTATTGCGCCTCTCGCGCGCTCCGTCAAGGCCCTGGTGCTTATCGGGGAAGCAAGGCCGAGGATCGAGGCGGAGCTTGGCCAGCACATTCCGACTTACGGAGAAGAAGGTCTGGAGAAGGCCGTTGAGCGGGCTCTCGTCCTTGCAAGAAGGGGGGATACGGTCCTCTTCTCGCCCATGTGCTCGAGCTTCGACATGTTTGAAAGCTATAAGGCCCGGGGAGATGCTTTCAGAAAGATCGTGGAGGCGCTGTGAGGAGAGTAACCGTCCTGGTCATCGCCTTTCTTTTCTTCTCCTGCCTGTTCAGGGAGATAACCGTGACCAAGACCTTTATGCTCTGTCTCGTCATGGCATCGGCCTACGCCCTGTCAAAGGTCAAGCCCCGGTACGTGCTCGCCTCGAAATACCCTGTCATAGGGCTCTGCCTCGCCTTCTCGCCCGTGCTTGTTATCTATCCGGCCTTACGCTCCTTGCAGGCGGCCGCGGCCGTCGCCATGCTTCTTGCCTTTTACAGCATCGCCCTTTTCGTGGCGACCACGGAGGAGAAAGGCAGAAAGGTCTACAAGGAGGTCGTGGGTCTGTCCCTGCTGTACGGGGCATCCACCCTCAACCTCGTCTTGACCGGGCATGCCGAACTGATGCTGCCCCTCTCCATCTCCATGCTCCTCTTTCTTTTTATCATCGATCGGATGAAGATCGTGCCGGTCGTTGCTGCATACGCAGCGGCTTGCACAATCTTCCTCGCAGCCACCGGCGTCTTCGTCTTCGGCGGCGATTTGCTTTTCAGCGACGCCGCGCGCTATACGCTTATCGCGTGCGCCTTCTGCCTCCTTCTCATGACCTTTGTGTCCTTTTTGAAGAGGACGGATTTTGTCTCTTTCCTCGCCTTTTTCAGCCTCCTGTATGTTTCGGTCGATGTCCTCATGTCCGTCGGCCTCAAGCTGAACGGTATACTCCTCCACCAGCCCGTCCTCGGGCTCTTCGTAGTCGGCCCCCTCATGGGAATGGTGATGAAAGGAGGAAAAGAGCGGCCATGAAGCTCCTAATCGCAGCAGGAGGAACAGGGGGGCATATCTTCCCCGGCATTTCGGTGGCTGAGGCATTCACGGCCGAGAAGACAGGGGAGATACTTTTTGCCGGAACTCCGTACGGGCTCGAAGGGAAACTCATCCCACCGGCAGGCTACAGGCTTGTCAACATAGAAGCAAGACCCTTCACGGGCAGGAGCGCCACCGCGAAAGCGGCTACGCTGATTGCCGTCCTTCGGGGCACGCTCCAGTCATTGCAATTGATAAGGTTGGAGAAGCCCGATGCAGTACTTGGCATGGGTGGGTTTACCTCCGTCCCCGTTTTGCTGGCGGGCCTGTTCTTGCGGGTTCCCTGCTTCATCCACGAGCAGAATGTCTTCCCCGGTATGGCTAACAGGCTGCTGGCACGAAAAGTAAACGCTACCTTCGTAAGCTTTGCGGAGACCTCCCGATACGTCAACGCCAGAAAGGTGGTCCACACGGGCAACCCAATCAGGAAGACCGTGCGGGGCAGGCGGCAGCCGAAGGAGGCTTCCCCTTTCGCGATATTCGTTTTTGGCGGAAGCAGGGGGGCAAGGAGCATCAACGATGCGGTCCTGGATCTGCTGACCTATCTCGAAAACGGCAGATCCACGGCGCTTTACCACCAGACGGGGGCCGAGGACTACAGCCGCGTCCTTGCGGGCTACGCCGCCTCGAACACGATCCATGAGGTATTTCCCTTTACCGACAGCATGGAGAAATACTACAACCTGGCAGACGTCGTCATCTCGAGAGCGGGGGCCTCGACTATCTTCGAGCTGTCCTATTTCAGGAAGCCGGCCGTCTTCGTGCCTTATCCCTATGCCGCAGGCGGGCATCAAGGGAAAAACGCGTCCTACGTCGCGGCCATAGGCGGCGGCTGCACTATAGAGAACGGCGAAGTCTCCGGCAAAAGCTTATCTGCGGCCCTCGAAAAGCTGCGGGATCATCCGGAGGAACTACGCCGCATGGGAGAGAATATCGGGTCCATCTACGTTGAAGACGCGGAAAAAAGGGTAATGCGGGGGATTCAGGAAAGTGTTTAACAAGATCAAGAATATCCATTTTGTCGGCATCGGCGGCGTAGGGATGAGCGGCATAGCCGAAGTGCTCCTTAACCTGGGTTTTCGGGTGACCGGCTCGGACCTGAGAAAAACGGACATTACTGGCAGACTCGCGGAGCTCGGGGCAAGGATCTTTTACGACCACAGGGCAGAGAACGTCAGGGACGCCCATGTCGTGGTCGTGTCTTCGGCGGTGAGGGCGGACAACCCGGAGGTTCGGGAGGCGAAAACGCTCGCCATACCCGTAATCCAAAGGGCCGAGATGCTCGCCGAGCTGATGCGCATGAAGTACAGCGTAGGGGTGGCTGGTGCCCATGGAAAGACGACCACGACCTCTCTGGTCGCGTCTGTGATAAGAAGCGCCGGCCTGGACCCGACTTGCGTTATAGGAGGAAGGCTCAACAGCCTGGGCACCAACGCCAAGCTCGGCTCGAGCCAGTACCTCGTTGCCGAGGCGGACGAAAGCGACGGCACTTTTCTCATGCTTTTTCCGACTATAGCGGTAGTGACCAATGTGGACCGCGAACATCTAGACTTTTACAAGGACATGGAAGATATCAAGAGCGCCTTTCTTGCGTACATGAACAAGGTGCCCTTTTTCGGCCTGGTCATTCTTTGCATCGACAACGGCAACCTTGCAAGCCTCATCCCTTCGCTCAAGAGAAGGTATATGACGTACGGCCTTTCGCAAAAGGCCGATCTGAGGGCGGTCGACCTCCGTCACGACGGCTTCAGCACGCACTTCCGGGTGCTTCACCGGGACAGGAACCTGGGAGATGTGAACCTCGCCATACCGGGGGTGCACAACGTAGTGAACGCTCTTGCCGCGATAGCCGTAGGTATGGAGCTCGATATCGGTTTCGACGTTATGAAGGAAGCCCTCGGCCAGTTCTCCGGCATACACAGAAGGCTGGAGTTGAAATGGGACGGGGAGGTCAAACTGGTTGACGACTACGGCCACCACCCTACGGAGATAAGGGCCACGCTAAGGGCGCTGCGCGAGCTCTGGCAGGGGAGGATACTGGTTGTTTTTCAACCTCATCGCTACTCGAGGACAAAGGCTCTCCTCGGAGAATTCGTCGCGTCCTTTGCCGACGCCGATGTCCTCTTCGTAACCGAGATATACGCCGCCTCCGAGGACAGGATAGATGGCGTCTCGGGGGAGTATCTGGCCGGGCACATACGGTCGGGGGGGCATCCAAACGTGATCTTTGTTCCTACGAAAGAGGAGGCAGTCAGTCGTATACTCGGTGTTGCATGCGCGGGCGATATGGTGGTTACCCTCGGCGCAGGCGACGTATATAAAGTTGCGGAGGAGCTTTCAGACCTGTGGAGCCGCAAGGAGTAGGGGGCCGGTTGGTGAGAAATGCGCCGATGAAGAGGTACACGTCCATGAAGGTGGGGGGCCCTGTCCCTTACCTCTTCTATCCCGAAGATGCGGCGGCTGTGGCGGGAGCTATCGGCTGGCTCACAGGAAGGAACCTGCCTTTCAGGTTTTTAGGCAAAGGGACGAACGTGATCGTGTCAGACCAGGGGTCCCCCATTGGGGTTATCCGGACAACCGGGCTGAAGCGCCTCCGTTTCAAGAAGACGGAAAAAGGCGCATCCGTCGAGGCAGGCGCAGGCCTGCCCCTCATGGGCCTCATCAAGGCCTGCGCGGCGCGGGGGCTTTCGGGTCTGGAGAGACTCTACGGTATTCCGGGTACCGTGGGCGGAGCGATCAAGATGAATGCGGGAAGCTTCGGCGTCGCCGTCTCGGACTGCCTGGCGTCAGTCGTCTGCCTCGATGAAAGGGGTGCCGCGCGGAACATGCGATCGAGAGAGATGACCTTCGGCTACAGGAGCTCGTCGGTCCGTGATAGGGAGTGCATCGTCGAGGCGACCTTCGAACTCACCAGGGGCGACCGGTCGCAGATAGAGGAGGAGATGGAGTACGTATGGCGCCGGAGACTGGAGAAGCATCCGATGGGTATGCCCTCCGCCGGCTCCGTCTTCAAGAACGGCAATGACGGGCCCGCCTGGAGGCATATCGACCGTGCGGGGCTCCGGGGCTTCTCGATCGGCAAGGCCTGTATCTCAGAAAAGCATCCGAATTTTATAGTGAATATGGGCGGCGCCTCGGCGTCGGAGGTGAAGCGCGTCATAGATACGGTAAAAACGAGAGTGCGCGAGACGACGGGCGTCACCCTTGAGGAAGAGGTGGAATTCTGGGGGTTTGATGACCGAGCGTGAAGACTTCAAGGAAAAGAGGGTTGCCGTCCTCATGGGCGGACGCTCCTCGGAGCGCGAGATATCGCTTAAGAGCGGGCAGGCGGTCCTCGCGAGCTTGCTCAGGTCGGGCTACGAGGCCGTAGGGATCGATGCGGGAACCGATTTGCCCGAGATTTTGAGGAAGGAACGGGTCGGTGTCGCCTTCATAGCCCTGCACGGCAGGTGGGGCGAAGACGGCACGGTCCAGGGTCTCCTTGAGACGATGGCCATACCGTATACGGGCTCAGGCGTCCTCGGCTCGGCGCTTGCCATGGACAAGTGTTTAGGGAAGCTCCTCCTTATGAGCCTCGAGATCCCGACGCCGGCTTACAGGATATGCCGGTCGGAAAAAGAGTCCGATTTCCGGCTGCCCTTCGTAGTGAAGCCGGCGAGAGAGGGCTCTACCGTCGGCATATCGGTGGTCAGAAAGAGCGAGGAGCGGGATGAGGCAATCAGGGCCGCCTTCGAGTACGACAGCAAGCTGCTCATCGAGCGCTACGTCAGTGGCAGGGAGATAACGGTCGGCATAGTCAACGGCCTTGCGCTGCCCATCGTTGAGGTCAGGCCGAAATCGGGCTTCTATGACTATACCTCGAAGTACACCAAAGGCATGACCGAGTACCTCGTACCGGCCGAGATCGGTGCGGATATTGCAGAAAGGGCGCGCCTTGAGGCGCTGACAGTGTGGCGGCAGTTCGAGCTCTCGGGCTGCGTGAGAGTCGATATAATGCTGGAGAGGGATGTCCCCCTGGTTATCGATATCAATACCTCCCCCGGCATGATGGAGACGTCGCTTGTGCCGAAGGCGTGGGGACACCTGGGAAAAACCTTTGACGGGCTGGTGGAGGAAATTCTGCAGGGAGCGGCTTTGAAAGCATGAAACGAGCCATGTACTACATTCTCTTCCTGGTTCCTATGTCTCTTCTTTCCGTGCTTACCGCGATGTATCTCTTCTCACGGACGGAGCCGGTCTTTCTCCTGAAGAACGTCAGGATAACCGGGGCCGATCAGCTGCCGGAATCGGAGATCCTCTCGAGGGTATATCCCTTCCTCAAGGACAGCATCTTCGGGACCGACATGGGGAAGGTGAAGGAGTCGATCACCTCCCATCCTTTCGTCAAGGATGTCAGGGTAAAGAGGGTTTTTCCCTTCTCCATCCTGATCGAGGTGAAGGAACGGGTGCCTTCGGCGCTCTGGGTAGGACCGGGGGGCGACATACAGATCCTGGACGAGGACGGGGCGCCGTACAGGGGTCTCGGAAAGGGGAAAACCCGCGATCTCTTCGTGGTCAGCGCAATGGATAAGGCCGGAGCGAAGAGCGTCTTCAGGGAGGTCGCAGATTGGGACAGGCAGGGGATCGTAAGAAAGGACGATCTCTCGGAGGTCGTTTACAATGATGGGGATGTAACCCTTTTCAGCCTAAGCGACGGGGTAGAGATCATACTGGGGAAGGAGGAGCGGGCCGGCAGGCTGAAGCGGGCCATGGCTGTGCTCCAGGACGCGAAAAAGAGGGGGCTCCTCATCAAGTGCATCGACGCCCGTTTTGACAATGGCGCCATCGTTAAGGAGAGGAAGGGATGACATGACAGATGACGGAACTTTTCTTGTCAGCCTTGACGTCGGCAGCACGAAGATCTGCGTGGTGGTAGCCAGAATCGTGGACAATAAGGTCAACATCGCCGGTATAGGCTCCCACCCTTCGACGGGCCTGCGCAAGGGGGTAGTCGTTAATATCGACAGCACGGTCAACTCGATGAAGAAGGCCATCGAGGAAGCTGAGCTTATGGCCGGCATCAAGATCGCCGGCTGTCTCGCCGGGGTCGCCGGGGCCCACATCAAGAGCTTCAATTCGAACGGCGTCGTGGCCGTCAAGGATAAAGAGGTACGCAAGGACGATGTCGCCCGGGCCATCGATGCAGCCAAGGCGGTGCCCGTACCGGCGGACAGGGACCTCATCCACGTAGTGCCGCAGGAGTACATCGTGGACGACCAGGACGGCATAAGGGACCCGCTGGGCATGAGCGGCGTGCGCCTGGAGGTGAAGGTGCATATAGTGACCGGCTCGGTCACCGCGACCCAGAATATCGTCAAGTGCTGCTACCTTGCCGGTCTTACGGTGGAAGACCTCATCCTGGCGCAGCTAGCCTCTGCGGAGGCGACACTGACCCCGGAAGAAACGGAGATAGGCGTTGCTCTCGTCGATATCGGAGGGGGGACGAGCGACATCGCAGTCTATGCCAACGGCAGCATCAGGCATACGGCCATCCTCCCCTTCGGAGGGGCGCACATCACGAACGACATCGCCATAGGCCTGCGCACGCCGATAGAAGAAGGGGAAAAGATAAAGAAGAGGTACGGGTGCGCCCTTTCCAAAATGGTAGGGGCCAATGAGACGATCGAGGTGCCGAGCGTGGGTGGGAGAAAACCGAGGACGCTCATGCGAAAGACCCTGGCCGACATCATAGAGCCGAGGGTCGAGGAGATACTCTCGCTTGTCCATGAAGAGATCAAGAAATCGGGGTACGAAAAACTCCTGGCCTCCGGCGTCGTGCTCACGGGGGGGTGCGCCAACCTGGAGGGCATTGTCGATCTGGCCGAGGGTGTTTTCAGCCTGCCCGTGAGAAGGGGCGTGCCAATAGGCGTCGGCGGTCTCGTCGACGTGGTTAACAATCCCATATACGCAACCGGGGTCGGCCTTGTCCTCCACGGCCTGGGCGGAGGGAAGGGCAAGAACTACGAAAGGCGGGAGATATTCAAGAAATTGAGGGAGAAAGGACTGGGAAGGATAAAACGGATCTTTGACGAGATCTTTTGAGGGAGGAAGACATGTTCTACATGGACGAGAGCAATGGTTTTTCAGCAAAGCTGAAAGTCGTGGGCATCGGAGGCGGCGGCTGCAACGCCATAAACAACATGGTCGAGGCGGGTCTTTTAGGCGTGGAGTTCGTGGCCGTCAATACCGACGTCCAATCCCTCAATGCGAACAAAGCGTCTGTAAAGCTACAGATAGGCACGAAGCTGACGCGAGGACTCGGCGCCGGCGCCAACCCGGAGGTAGGGAGGCAGGCGGCCCTCGAAGACGCGGAGCAGATATCAGAACACCTGAAGGGGTCCGATATGGTCTTCATCACGTGCGGTCTCGGCGGCGGGACCGGCACGGGCGCCTCTCCTATCGTTGCGGAGATATCGAAAGAACTGGGCGTCCTCACCGTCGCGGTCGTGACGAAGCCCTTCGCCTTCGAAGGCAAGATGCGGAACTTCCAGGCGGATGACGGCCTTGTGAGGCTGAAAAGCCAGGTCGATACGTTGATCACTATACCGAACCAGAGGCTCCTATCGGTGGGGGGCAAACATTTGACGATCAAGGACGCCTTTCTTAAGGCCGACGAGGTGCTCCTTCACGCAGTGAGGAGCATATCGGACCTTATCATATCGGACGGGTACGTGAACGTCGATTTTAAGGACGTCCAGACGGTGATGCGAGAAAAGGGGCTGGCCATCATGGGGGTCGGCATGGCGTCCGGTGAGAAGAGGGCCGTAGACGCCGCGCAGAAGGCAATATCGAGCCCCCTTCTCGAAGACATCTCGATCCACGGCGCCAGAGGCGTGCTCATCAACGTGACGGGCAGCTCGAGCATGACCCTCCACGAGGTGAACGAGGCGTCGACGCTCATCCAGGAGCAGGCGCACGAAGAGGCACACGTCATCTGGGGCCTTGTCTTTGATGAGTCCATGGACGACTCGGTGAGGATCACGGTGATCGCGACCGGTTTCGAGGAGAGGGCGGCAGTGCAGGAGGAGAAGCCCGAGAAGCGGACAGAGAAGCTCTTCGACGAAAGGTCCGTGCCCTCACTGCTGAGAAGGGGCCCTAAAACGGAGGCGAGGGACGGGCGCCCGAAACCGGCGAGCATCGATCTTGACGACGACCGGTATGACATCCCGACCTTCCTAAGGAAGCAAGCCGATTGACGTCAAATCCCGTGCGCAGGCAGGCGAGCGCACGTCTTCAAACGTGCGCCAGGCCGCGCGAGCGGGGGACCATAGTCAAGAAGTGGACGAACAGGGCGCCCGTTTGCGTTGTCTATCCGAACACCTACTATGTCGGCATGTCGAACCTGGCCGTCCATCTGCTCTACCAGACAATAAACAGCCGTCCCGAAATGGTCTGCGAAAGGGCCTTTCTCGGCGGGCCCGGCAAGCCCCTTTCGGTCGAGAGCGCAAGACCCCTGGGCGCATTCGAGATCGTCTTTTTCACCCTCTCCTTTGAAATGGACTATCCCAATGTAGTCGCCATGCTGGAAAGTAGCTCCATACCCCTTGCAGCAGCCGACAGGGGCGAGGATGGGCCGATCGTCGTTGCGGGCGGCATCTGCGCCATGGCAAACCCCGAACCCCTCTCCAGCTTCTTCGACCTTTTCATTTTGGGTGATGTAGAGTCATGCCTGCCTCCTTTCATAGAGCGGTACCTCCGGATAAGAGGTAAGAGAAGGACCGAAGCGATAAAGGAGCTTGCCTCCTTCGAATGGGTCTATGAACCAACCCGTCTGGCTGTCGCCTACCGGGAAGACGGCTCGGTTGACGGGTTCACGCCTCCCGGTTTTCGCGTCAAGGTCGAGCGCCACCGGGGAAAATGCCTTGCCGCCTCGAGCATCACGAGCAGCGATACGGAGTTCGCCGACATGCTCCTCGTGGAGGGCGCCAGGGGCTGCCCCTCGGCTTGCGCCTTTTGTCTAGCGGGCAACATATACCCCTTCATCGCGGACAGGCTCGATCACATAGGCGGCGGCGTGAAGGACGTGGGCATCATCGGCGGGGGGGTCTCCTTCCACCCGAGACTGGCCGAGACCGTAAGCAGGTTGGGCTCGATGGGCTATAATGTCCATCTCCCCTCGCTCCGGCTCGACGAGGTGCCCCTTGAGGTTATAGAAATGATTGCCGGGACGATCAAGACGCTCACCTTCGGCATAGAGGCTGGGACCGAGGCCCTCCGGAGGCGGATCGGCAAGCCCTTGACGGACAGGGACATCTCCGAGCGGATCGAAGCTATAGCCGAAATGAAATCCTTCCACTTCAAGTTCTACTTTATGGTCGGCCTACCGGGCGAGCGCAGGGAGGACGTGGATGCCATCGTCGATCTCGTGAAGCACATCCTCCACATCCTCATAAAAAAAGCGAGTAAGAAGGGAAGGATCGGTGCGGTGACGGTTCACGGGAGTCCCTTCGTGCCCAAGGCGGCGACACCCTTTCAATGGGCCGCCATGGAGGAGACCAAAGAGCTGAAGGAGAGGGTGTCAATCCTCAAAAGAGGGCTCGGGAAGGTTCCGAACACGACTTTCACTCACGAATCGGTCAAGCACAGCTTTCTTCAGGCCGTCTTTGCCAGGGGGGACAGGAGGCTCAATCAGACGATCGCCGCCCTCGCACGAGGCGAGTCCTTGTCCCGCATCATGAGGGAAAGCCCGGTCAATCTCAATTTTTATGCAACGAGGGAAAGGCGGGCCGACGAGATTTTCCCATGGGACTTCATAACGGGCAGGACTGACAAGAAAACCCTCCGCCGCCGCTTCTGCCTCCTCAATATGGATTCCGGGTCGCCTATCACGGGGGAGAACCCTTGAAGAAGAGAGTCACGGCCGCCTTTTCCTGCGCCCTTTTATTTTCTGCGGCCCTCTCCGGCGTCTGTCTCGCCTTCCGGCCCGCCGATCTCGAAAGGGTCAAGGCCGTGTACCGCTGTCCCGGCTGCGACCTCTCCGGGGCTGACCTGACAGGCACGAACCTCGCTTATGCAAACCTGCAGAAGGCGAACCTTTCGCAATCAAATCTGGCCGGAGTCCAGCTCGGCCAGGCGAATCTCTCGGGGGCGAATCTCTCGGGGGCGAATCTCACCGGAGCAAAGCTCAACATGGCGAACCTCACGGGGGCGAACCTCTCGGGGGCTAAGCTGACGGGGGCGCGTTTTTACAATGCAATCCTGTCAGGAGCCGACATTTCAGGAGCAGACCTGTCGGATGCGCTCTGGGTGGATGGGAAAATGTGCAAGCCTGACTCTACGGGGGAATGCGTCAGATAGATAAAACGGAAAAGGACGGCGATGCGCCGTCCCCACGGCCGCCTTTCGTAGCGGACTATAAACCGGTCAGGACCTTGTTGGTCTTTTTGGCGAGCCTCGATATCCTTCTGGCGGCCTGGTTCTTGTGGATCACGCCTTTGGAAGAAGCCTTGTCCAGATAAGCAATGGCGGTCTTAGTGGCCTCCTCGACGTTCGCCTTGCCTTTCTCGTTCAAGGCGGCCAGCGCTTTCTTCAAATGGGTCTTCATCGTGGATTTCACGTGGGAGTTCCTGAGACGTCTCTTTTCCGCCTGGGCCGCCCTCTTTATCGCGGATTTGTTCTTCCTCAACATGTCCTCCTATTATGTTCTGCCTTAATCTATCACGTCGGGACGGTTCTCGTCAAGGTCCGGCCGGTCAATTCGATCGTTGCCCATATCGACAATAATTCCGGATGGTGAAGTCGTGGGCGCCCTCTCGACAGTGAAACCCTAGTCGGCCTGCGATGTCGCCGAAGGCAACATTTCCTCATGTCTTGCCGACAGGGATGATATAAAGGGGCTCTTCCCTTATGCCCAGAATTTCTTTGACTTCCCTGTCTTCAAAAGCCCCGATCATCACTGTGCCAAGGCCCAAGGCGACAGCCTGGAGAGAGACGTTCTGCCCCGCGTGGCCCGCTTCCATATGGACGTATCGGATGCCCCGCTGGCCGTAATGACCGGCCGTCCTGCCATATTCTGCGGCAATGACGATATCGATCGGGGCCTGTCCGACCATTTCCTGGGCAAGGGCAGCCCGGGATAATCTATTTCGCACGTCCTGCCCCCCTATTATCTCCAGGCTGTGCCCGGAAGAGGAATAATGGTAGACCCCCGGTCCCAATCCTTCCACCTCTCCCACCGCGAGATAGATCTCAAGGGGGTAAGTGGCGCCGGCCGAAGGGGCCGTTCTGCGATAGAGGTTGGTTCCTGAAGCTGCCCAGAGGAGCTGGGAAACCTGTTCCATCCCTAGGGGCTTTCCGGAATAACTTCTAACCGACCTTCGCTCGTTGAGGGCTTCTTCTATCGAGGTCGTCCCTTTTCGGTTTGCCTTCGGAAGTTTTATCTCTTTCGACATGTCGAACCGCCGCTGGTCGGCCTTTGATTCTTCTTACAGGATATCAGAAAATGAGACGTCCATCCAAAAAAATTGAAAGCGTTAGCTCAGTCGGCCTTCAAGGTTTTATGAGCTGCTCCCAGGAAGCGGCCCATCCCCGCTTTTCTGAACACGGCCGCAATAGGAGTCAGCGTTACCAGGCCACCCGGGGAGAAGATCCCCACGGCTGCCAGGATAAGGCCGAGCATCGTTAGGTGGAGAGATTTTATCCAGAGGGGAAGCCAAGTCGACGTCCAGAGGAACTCCTCGATGATCAGCATAAAAACCGCGCCGAAGATGGGCCCGAGGAATGTCCCCGTCCCGCCCAGCATGGCCATGGTTACCGGGAGGAGGGCCTTGTCGGTTCCGAATACGATCTCAGGGTCGATGTACGCGGCGTACCAAGCGTAACCGGCCCCCAGCAGCGCGGGGAATATAGAGCTCAGGATGTAGGCGCCCATCTTGTACCTGTTGACATTGATCCCGAAGGCCTCGGCCACCTCCTCGTCTTCCCGGATGCTGAAGAGGGCGAGGCCGAATCTCGACTTGGGGATCATGTAGCAGACGACAATGGTGAACAGGGCCACCGCGAGGAACATGTAATAGGTCTGGAGTGGCCTGTATCCCGGCGTGAGCGAGATGCCCTGGGTCCCCCCCGTAAACTCCCGGAGGCTGCCTGCAACCAGCTCGAACAGCTTGATAAGACCGAAATTGGCCAGGGCGAAGTACCCGCCCTTCAACCGGAGGAAGGGGTAGCTGATAAGGGCAGCAAAAATAACGGTCGAAATGACGCCCGTTGCCATGCAGAGCGCAAAGGGAGCGCCTTTCGCGTAAAGGATGGCAAAGCCGTACGCGCTGATGCCAAAGAAAGCGTAGTGTCCCAGGTTGACGTATCCGAGATACCCCGCCGTGATGTTGAAGCTCGATCCGATGCCTACGTACATGAAAAGGAGGAGCAGGAAAACGACCCAGTAGGGGTCGATAAACCTTGGCGCCAACAAAAGGGCCGCGAGCACGAGGACCCAGAATCCATTGGAGGCTGTTGCAGCCTTATTAAACATGGCGGAATAACCCTTCGGGCTTCAGGAGGAGCACGAGGACTAGGGTAAAGAAGGCTACGGCAAGGGACCAGTGGGAGCCCAGGAAGAAACCCGCAAAGGTCTCGGCTACCCCAAGAATGAGGCCGCCCACAAGGGAGCCAACGAGGCTTCCCGACCCCCCCAGCATTACTATGGCGATATAGCGGATGGTCAGAGGGAGACCGATAAAAGGACCGATCGTAAACTGCAGAACGTAGAAAACACCTGCGACGGCTGCAAGGGAGATGGCAATCCCGAAAACGAAGGTGACTACCCTGGGGACGTTGATACCGATGACCATCGCCCCCTCCCGGTTCTGGAGTATTGCCCGGATGGCCTTACCCATGAATGACTTCCTTAAATAGTAATGGAGAAAGACCGTGAGAGCGATTATCGACAGCAGGATCATCAGGCGGAGGGACGAGACGACGACGCCCCCCACGATAAAGGCGGGCATGGCGAAGGAAACGCCCTTGACAGTTGGTCCCCAGATGAAGGAGGTCGTATCCTCGATGGCCGTTGCAATGCCGACTGTGACGACGATCGACGAGAAAAGGAGCTGCCTTGGCGGTCTGTTCAGGATGGGCTTGATAAATGCCCTCTCATAGGCGAACCCCACGAGCACGAAAAGGGGGATCACCATGAGAAGGATGAGAAAAGGGTTCCAGCCTGTCGCAGCATAGACGATGTAGGTGACCAGGCCGCCCAGCATGAGGAATTCGCCGTGGGTTATGTTGAGCACGTCCGCAATGCAGAAGATGAGGGAGAGCCCGAAGGCGGCAAGGGCATAAGTGCCGCCTTGGAGCACCCCCGCGAGGACAAGCTGGATGAAGATCTGCAGCTCGGCCATTACGCTGCCCCTGCCCCTTAGGTCCGGCCTTTAAGGCGTAGGGTAGATGTGCTTGTGGGTCGCGATCTTTTTCGGACCGACTATGTAGTACTTCCCGTCGATATACTGGACGGCCAACTGCTTGAAGGCAACGGAGTGGCCTTTCTTCGGGTCGAAATACATCGGCCCGATGACGGATTCGAAGTTAACGGCCTTGATCGCTTTCATGAGATCTTCCGGTTTCAGAGAATCTGACTTGGGGACCGCCACCTCCACCACCTCCAGCGGAACGTAGTGAAGGGAAACGTCCATATATTCGTCCGGGTCGATTTTGGCTTCTTTCAGGATCTCATGGAATTTTTTCAGGTTGCCGTAAGGCATACCGGTCAGCCAGTTGTACTCCGTGGTGATGTAGTTGGCGTCCTTTCCCAGGGCGTCTGAAAAAGACTTATCGGCATGGGTGAAGTGCCACTCCCTCGGCTTCAATCCGAATTCTTTCGCCTGTTTCTTGAAAGTCACCGCAAAGGGGGTAAAAGCCGACACGTAGATGACGTCCGGGTCCGCGCTTTTCAGCTTGACAAGGATGGACGTGAAATCGGTTGTTCCTGCAGGAGCGATCTCTTTGAACACGGTCTTGAAGCCCCGTTTCTCATTGATCGGGACGGCCCCCTCATAAACCTCGCGCGTGTGGGGCGTGTCCTCGGCAACGTAACCGATGGTCTTGACCCGTTTTTCGTCCTTCAGCATCTCGAAGTAGGAGTCGGACCATGCGGTAGACAGGTTGTTGACGCCGACCATCCACTTGAACCCGCGCTCGAAGATCTGCGGCGTGTTGGCGGTCGCGAGGATCATGGGAACGTGGTACTTTTCGGATACGGCAGTCACGGGGAAGGTGATAGGACTTGACTTGGGGCCGATCAGGATGTCGCACTTGTCGATCGTCACCAAGCGCTCGTAGAACTTGACGGCTGTGGCCTGGTCGCTTTTGTCGTCATAGACTATCGTCCTGACGGGGAGCTTTTTGTTGTAGCTCTTCACGAAGAGCCCGCCCTCTTTCGTATTTACGTAGTTCTCCCAAGCTTTTACCATCCTGTCGAAGGTCCCCACATCGACCGCGTATTTTCCGGTGAGGCAAAGGGTCATGCCTATCACGATGTCCTTCTTCTCCTGGGCATTAGTCGGAAGGATGGCCGACAAAAATATCGCCGCTGCCAGAATGGAAATCACGCACGCCTTTTTCATTGCT
>JBEKOT010000027.1:0-24217 GCA_049521495.1 Syntrophorhabdales bacterium
TCAACGGGGAACCCCGAGGGGTTCTCCCATGTGAACGAAGTGCCCAGGCCGCTCCTCGACAGGCTGGAGACCGTCTATATGGACCTTCCCGATGAAGCGACGGAGTTCACCATCATGATGATGGAGCGCTTCGGGGGAAGAGACGGCTCCGAACATGCCGAGGTCCTCCCGATGGAGTTCCCCAGCATAGAAGACGCGAAGCGGCGGGTTCTCGCGCCGTGGTGGATATTGTCCCTTATCAACAAGTCTGCGAGGCAGAGCAGGACGTGCCGCTGGCTCGACAAGAAGGCCAGCATAAGGGGAACCACGAGGGCGATCGACCACACCTATTCTTCGACAGAAATGGAGAGGCGGCGGGTAACGAGGCTCGCGGACGTGGCCGCGGGGCTGAAGCTTGCTTTGCGGGGGCGCGTCCAGCTCCGCCAGGACCTGGTGGACTTCGAGAACCCGCGGGAGACCATCCGGAAGGTGGACGAGCTGTCGGAGGACCTTGTCCGGAACGGCCTTATCGATTTAGGCAACGAGGTCTCCGCTGCATGGGACAGGGAGCAGATGGAGAAAGAGACGGCGGCCCTCGTCGACCTGCCCGGCGACGAATGGGCACGCTTTATGCGCGACTCGGTCATCCTGAGGGAGAGGCTCCAGGAGATCGAGCGCATGGGAAAGGAGAAATACCGGCTGGACAGGCTGGTCGCCGAGGACGAGGACCTGCTGCGCGAAGTGGAGCGAAGCAGCGACGTGCAGGCTGAGTATCTAATGTCCGCCGCCGAGTTCATCGTGAACGTCTGTGCCGGCAAAAAGTGGGTCTATTTGCAGGACTCCGGCGACAACGTATTCGTACCAAAGGAGATTTCGTGGGCGCAGAAGGGAGCGTGGAGATAAGTAGCCTCTGCGAGCGTTGTCTGGCTTGCGGCGAGAGCAGCGAGGAGCATACGCTCTACGACCTTGCCCACATGGACGACCGGACCCTCTCCAACCTTGTGAACGAGTGCCAGCACGGCATGAAAGGGCTGCAGGAGAAGGCTTTGGGTCACGCAAGGAAGAGGCTGGAAAAGAACCGGGGCGCCATGGAGGCCAAGAAAGGGGAACTTCGAGACATGAAGGAGGAGTTCTCTTACAGGCTCCTCGAACAGCTCGCCGCCGGAGGCGACCTCGAAGACCTTCTCCGGGAGTACCTGGGAGACGATTGCCGGAAGCGCCTCGAGGAAGATCTCGCAATGATGGACAGGACGGAAGAGACCGTCCAGCCGGAGGACATCGAAAACAGCCTGAAGAGCTACGTGGAGAAAGACCTGATCGAGATCAACGAGGACGGGGTAAGGATCACCCCGAAGGGATCGAGCAAGCTCGCCAGATATGTTCTCAGGCGAATATGGGAAAACCTCGCCGCCGCCCATCCGGGAGCGAATGTCACGAAGGAAGAAGGCTTCGGCATGAGCGACGGCTTTGCACACAGGAAATACGAGTTCGGCGACGAGTATTTCAAAGTCGATATGGAGACCACGCTCCTTGCGGCCCTGGAGAAAGGCAAGAACCGGGCCGGCCGGATCGAGTTCGACCATGAAGACCTGTTTGTGAGGGAAACAATTATCGACACTAAACTGTGCGTCGGCCTGATCATCGATGAAAGCGGCAGCATGAGCGGGGACAAGATGCACGCGGCCATGGACATCTCCCTCGCCCTTTCGGAGCTGATGAGAAGGAATTCGAAGGACAAGATCAAGCTTTTCCTGTTTTCTAACCAGGTGCGGGAGATGGAGTATTGGGATATGCTCAACGTCTCCTTTTCCGGCGGCACCACCGACATACGGCGCGCCCTCCGGAGGTTCAGGACGGCATGCACCGGGGAGCGCGCGGAAAAACAGGTCTACTTAATCACCGACACGGAGCCGAACTGTGAAGAAGGAAAGTACATCGGCTTCGAGAAGGCCACTTTGGGAGTGCTGCAGGAGGCGATCATCTACAAGAAGGAGGGCATCACTCTCAATATCATTATGCTCGACAACACGCCGCACCTTCGCGAATTCGCCTCTCTTCTCGCGAGGCGGAACCTCGGGAGGGTCTTTTTCGCCGAGCCGAAGGACCTCGGTAGGGTGGTCATGGAAGACTACCTGAGGACGAGGAAGAGGCAGCGGCTGAGAAGGGCTCTATAAGTTCCCCGGTCCGCGGCGAAGTACTCTATGTTCTCTTCCTGCCAGCAGCCGCCTTATGTTCTCCTTGTGCTTCAGGACGATCAGCAGGGCCATGACGGCGCAGGCTAACACATAGCTCCTGGGGGCGCCGAGGGCCAGGAGCGCGAACGGGGTCAGGACAGCCCCGCAAAGTGATCCGAGAGATACGTAGCCCCACGCCAGCAGCACTCCAAAGAACACAATGAATGCGGTGAGCACCGCGAGCGGGCTCAAGGCGAGGAAAACGCCGAGGGCCGTAGCGACGCCCTTTCCGCCTCTGAACTTGAGGTATAGCGGAAAAAGGTGACCTGTAAAGGCCGCGAAACCGGCAGCAGCGACAATCCCTTCGGGCTGGCCGAAGCGGATCGCGAGCCACGCCGGGAGAAACCCCTTGAGCACGTCGCATAACAGCGTTACGATGCCCGCCACCTTGCCTGCAGCCCGCATCACGTTCGTTGCGCCGATGTTGCCGCTTCCTACCTTCCGGGGGTCGGCACCCCTGCCCTTCGCGAGCAGCAGACCGACCGGCACCGAGCCGAGCAAGTATGAAAGGATCACCCAGGCGATGGACAGGACCATTAGCTCTATCTTAGGACCTCCCGATCATCCTTACCGTTTTTGGGGGGCCGCGTCAACAAAAATGTACGCCTTTGCCTATAGGTCGGGCGCTCGGCGCGCACGCGAGAAAGGGCGGTAAGCCCGTCAGGTGTCCGGGTAACCTCAGAAAAAGGTAGCAATCCCCGCACGAGGGCATTAGAATTGTGTAGGGAGAGGGTGGTGCCTATGCCGCACAGGCTGCTGAAAAAGGTGCTCGATCAGATCGAGCACGTCGACAGGGCGACAATCGAGGAGGTTATCTGGCTCGCTATCGAGATTGCCCGGGAGGGCAGGGAAGGACGGAAAGTGGGGACGCTTTTCGTGATCTCCGACTCCGATAGCGTGCTCAAGCACTCCAAGCCGTTGATACTCGACCCTCTTTTCGGCCATCCTGACAGCTCAAAGCGCCTCGACGACCCGAATTTGCGCGAGACGATAAAGGAACTGGCCATGCTCGACGGCGGCTTTGTCGTTTCCGACGACGGCGTCCTTCTCTCCGCGTGCCGCTATATCGAAGCCTCCGTTGAAGGGATAGAGTTGCCCCTGGGGCTTGGAAGCCGCCACTTGGCCGCCGCATCCATCACGAAAAGGACGAAGTCCGTCGCGGTAGTCGTGTCGGAGAGCTCCATGGTGCGTGTTTTCTTCAGGGGCAAGATCATCTCGCGGATCATCCCCGAGGTCTGGCTGCTCAGCCAGCACAACCGACAGATGAAAAGGCCGCGGCAGCGGAAGGACGGCGATGCCGGTTTGAGGGTCTTGGACAATACCGACCGGTAGGGCTGAAAGCAAAGCGGCTGATCACATTACGTTCAGATCAAAAGACTAACCGCGCAGAGGGAATCCCTGCCTACGTGAGGTTTCGGAAAAACCGCGGCCGGACGGCCTTGCAGGGAGACAGCCAAAGGACCGAAGCAGGCCCGAATAGCTTAAAAGGCTTGATTATTTGCGAAAACGTAATAGAATAATACTCTTATGGATTTGGAGACAGTGCGCTCTTTTTTGCCCCTCTTTTCCAGGTATCTCTCGATGGAAAAGGATGTTTCGCCTCACACGAGGAGGGCTTACGTCGGGGACCTGAGTGACTTTTTTCGTTTTCTCGCCTCTAACGGGTGCGGAGATGTGGACCTCCAGGCAATAAGGGCCTACATCGCCGATGTTTACGGTGGGCTGAAGAAATCATCCATATCGAGGAAGATTTCTTCCATCAAGGTCTTTTTCAAGTACCTGAAGAAAAAAGGGCACATCAAGGAGAATCCGGCTCTTCTCATAAGGAGCCCAAGGATCGAAAAGCGCCTTCCCAAATTCTACACTGTGGACGAGATGTTTCATTTCCTCGATACGCTGCCCGATGAGACCTGGATATCGCTGCGAAACAGGGCGATCTTCGAGCTGATCTATTCGACGGGGATGCGGGCAGCGGAGGCGCTGAGCCTTGACATAACCGATGTCCACCTTGAAGGCTCATGGGCGCTCGTAAAAGGAAAAGGCGGGAAAGAGCGGGTGCTCCCTTTCGGCGAGAAGGCGGCGTCCGCCCTGGCGCGCTACATCAGAGAGGCCGAAAGCAGGCGGAGCACCGGCGTGAGGGCCCTCTTCGTGAACAGGCAGGGCGCCAGGCTGTCCTACAGGGGTCTTTTGAAGGTGATGAAGAAACACCAATTGAGCGTTAGCCTCTTCAAAAACCTGGCCCTTCACGGCCTCAGGCATTCCTTCGCGACCCACATGCTGAACGGAGGCGCGGACCTGAGAAGCATCCAGGAGCTGCTGGGCCACTCGAAGCTTTCTACAACCCAGAAATACACGCACGTCTCCATTGACAAGATCATGGAAGTATACGACAAGGCCCATCCGAGAAGATAAAATGAAAAGCACGACAATCCTGTGCGTTAGACACAACAATAAGGTCGTATTGGCAGGCGATGGCCAGGTCACCTTTCAGAACACAGTGCTGAAGCATACGGCGAAAAAAGTGCGGAAGCTTTACCAGGACAGGTGCCTGGCAGGTTTTGCAGGGGCGACGGCCGATGCGTTCACGCTTTTCGAGCGCTTCGAAAAAAAGCTCGAACAGTATAACGGCAATATCTCCCGCGCCTCGGTCGAGCTGGCGAAGGATTGGAGAACAGACCGCGTGCTCCGCAGGCTCGAGGCATTGTTACTCGTTGCAGACGAGGAGCATACTCTCATCCTATCCGGAACGGGAGACGTGATCGAGCCTGACGGCGGCGTCGCTGCCATCGGTTCGGGCGGTCCCTATGCCGAGGCTGCCGCCAAGGCGCTCGTCAGGCACACGGAGCTGACCGCCCTCGATGTCGTCAAGGAGGCCATGGCCATCGCCGCCGAGATCTGCATCTACACGAACGACAGGATAGTCATAGAGGAGTTATAGATGAAGACTATGGTACCCCGGACCATCCTGGAGGAGCTAAACAGGTATATCATCGGCCAGGACAAGGCGAAAAGGGCCGTTGCCATAGCGCTGCGGAACAGGTGGCGCCGGCAGATGGTACCGGGGGCGCTCAGGGACGAGATCGCGCCGAAGAACATTATCATGATCGGACCCACCGGGGTGGGCAAAACGGAGATCGCAAGGCGTCTTGCAAAGCTCGCCAACGCGCCGTTCTTGAAGATAGAGGCGACGAAGTTCACTGAAGTCGGCTATGTGGGCAGGGACGTGGAGTCGATGATCAGGGATCTGACCGAGCTGTCCATCAACATGGTGAAAAAGGAAGAGCAGGAGCGCGTCAACGAGAAGGCTCGCGACATGGCGGAAGAGCGTATACTGGACCTGCTCGTCTCGCCAAGGAAGCAGGCCAGCCGACCCGGCGAGGACCAATCGTACGAGCTGACGCGGGAGAAGATGCGGGGGTTTTTCAAAGAAGGAAAGCTGAACGAGAAGTTCGTGGAGATAGAAGTGCCCGAGCGGTCCCTGCCGATCATCGAGATCTTCTCCTCTCAGGGTATGGAAGAGATGGACATGCAGCTCAGAGACATGTTCGGCAACATCCTTCCAAAGAAGACGAAAAAGCGGAAGGTAAAGATAGGCGAGGCCTATGAATACCTGATCCAGGAAGAATCGAAGAAGCTCATCGACATGGACAAGGTAGTCAACGATGCCGTCAACAGAGTGGAGCAGGGGGGGATCATATTCTTCGACGAGATCGACAAGATCGCGAGCCGCGACCAGACCCACGGCCCTGACGTCTCCAGGGAAGGGGTCCAGAGAGACATCCTGCCCATCGTGGAGGGCACGACCATCACGACCAAGTACGGCATGGTGAAAACGGACCACATCCTCTTTATCGCAGCGGGCGCCTTCCACATGTCGAAGCCCTCGGACCTTATCCCGGAGCTCCAGGGGAGGTTCCCCATCAGGGTCGAGCTCACGCCCCTGACGAAGGATGATTTCGTCAGGATCCTCACCGAGCCGGAGAATGCGCTCATAAAGCAGTACAAGGCACTCCTCGCTACGGAGGGCGTGCAGCTCGACTTCGATCCCGACGGAGTTACCGAGATCGCCGACACCGCCCAGCGCATCAACGAGATGACCGAGAATATAGGCGCGAGGAGGCTCTATACGGTCATGGAGAAGATCCTCGATGACGTCTCCTTCGATGCGCCGGAGATGGCGGGGAAGAAAGTGGTGATCACGAAAGGTTACGTCAGGGATAGGCTGGCGGAATTTCTCGAAAAGGAGGACCTTAGCAGGTACATACTCTGATGGAGAAAGTGGAGGTTTTACTCGAAGCCCTTCCTTACATAAAAAAGTTCTCCGGTTGTACCTTCGTCGTAAAGTACGGCGGAGCGGCCTTGGAGGATGAAAACCTCAGGAAGGAGTTCGCCAAGGACGTGGTGCTCCTGAAGTACGTCGGCATCAACCCCGTCATTGTGCATGGGGGCGGACCCCAGATAGAAAGGATGCTCGCGAGGCTTAGCATTCCTACACGGTTCGTGGACGGCCTGCGGGTGACCGACGGAGAGACCCTCGAGATAGTCGAGATGGTGCTATCGGGGTCCATCAACAAGGAGATCGTCCAAGCGATCCACAATGCCGGCGGCCAGGCTATCGGTCTTTCGGGGAAAGACGGCAGGCTCATAGTAGCCGAGCGGGTAAAGGGCAAGGATATCGGCTTCGTAGGCGAGGTAACCGAGGTCAACGGAAAGATCATAAGAAAGATGGCCGAATCCGGCTATATCGCGGTCATTGCGCCGCTCGCCTCGGGCGCGGACGGGTGCGCTTACAACGTGAACGCCGACACGGCAGCGGGCAGCGTGGCAAAGGCGCTGGCTGCCGAAAAGCTGATACTCCTCACGGATGTGCCCGGCGTGCTCGACGCCAGCCTCAAACCAATCTCCTCGATGGGCAAAAAACAGGCAAGGCAGCTCATAGGGAGCGATGCGGTGAAGGGGGGCATGATTCCGAAGATAGCGTGTTGTCTAGATGCCCTTGAGGGGGGGGTGAAGAAGACCCACATCATCGATGGTCGCGTTGCCCACGCCCTGCTCCTAGAGGTATTTACCGACCTCGGCATAGACACGCAGATAGCAGGAGAATAGAATGCAGCAGGAATGGATCGAGAAGGGGGATAGGTATCTGGCAAACACGTACAAGCGCTTTCCCATCGGCATAGCAAAGGGGGAAGGGTGCTGGCTCTGGGACCTGAAGGGTAGGAGGTACCTCGATTTCCTGTCGGGCATCTCGGTTTGCAACCTGGGCCACGCGCCCGCCTTTTTTGTAGAAGCCCTGACTTCCCAGGCGCGAAAACTCGTCCATATATCGAACCTTTTCTATACGGAGGCGCAGGTCAAGGCTGCGGAGATGGTCGTCGAGCGCTCGTTCGGGGACAAGGTCTTCTTCTGCAACAGCGGCGCCGAGGCCAACGAGGCTGCCATCAAGCTGGCTAGGCGTTACTCTTGGAAGCACCATGGCGAGGGCAGATGGGAGATCATCGCCATGGAGAATTCGTTCCATGGACGGACCATCGCCACTCTGTCGGCAACAGGACAGAAGAAGTTCCAAGTCGGCTTCAGTCCTCTGGTCGACGGCTTCTCCTTTGTGCCTTTCAACGACATAGGGGCGATAAAGAAGGCCCTCTCCGAAAAGACATGCGCGGTCATGCTCGAGTGCGTCCAGTCGGAGGGCGGCGTCTTTGTCGCTGACAAGGGGTACGTTAAAAAGCTGAGGGAGATGACCGCGGACAGAGATATCCTCCTTATCTTCGACGAGGTGCAAACGGGCATGGGCAGGACGGGCAGGCTCTTCGGGTACGAGCACTACGGGATAGAGCCGGACATCATGAGCCTGGCAAAGGCGCTGGGAAGCGGCTTCCCGGTGGGCGCCATCGTGGCCAAGGACCGGGTGATGGAGGCCTTCGAGCCAGGTTCTCACGCCTCGACCTTTGGCGGAAATCCCCTGGCAGCGGCAGCGGTGACTGCGACTATAAACACAATCGTCGAAGATGGTATCGTGGCGCGATGCAAGGCCATGGGCGCTTACCTTCTGGAGGGTCTCCTCAACCTGAAGAAGGAGTTCCCCTTCATCCTCGACGTAAGGGGCCTCGGCTTGCTCATAGGCGTGGAATTTGCTTCGGACGTTGAACCTATCGTGCAGGACTTCCTCGCGGAAGGCGTCATACTTTACGCTTCGAAAGGGAACGTAATCAGGCTCCTCCCGCCTCTTATAATCGGACAAGAGGAGATCGATATCTTTCTCGAGATCGCAAAGAAAATCTGCGAAAGGCACAACGAACAATGAAGAGGGATTTTACGAGGCTCCTCGATATTACCCCCGGGGAGTGCTCTAGCCTGCTTGACCGCGCCCGCTTCATGAAGCAGTTGCGCGGGTCTCGCGGGACGCACGCCCCCTTGCTTGGAAGAACGCTGGCGATGATCTTCGAGAAGGCGTCTACAAGGACCAGGATCTCCTTTGAGGTGGGGATGAGCGAGCTGGGAGGCCAGGCCATATTCCTGAGCCAGACCGATACGCAAATGGGGAGGGGAGAGCCTGTCCGGGATACGGCGAGGGTCCTTTCCAGGTACGTGCATGCAGTGATGATCCGGACCTTCAGGCAGGACACCGTCGAAGAATTGGCGGCCTGGAGCACCGTCCCGGTCATCAACGGACTCTCCGACCTTTACCATCCTTGCCAGATACTGGCCGACCTCTTTACCGTGATGGAGCGGAAGGGCAGACTGGAAGACGTGAGGATCGCATGGGTGGGCGACGGGAACAACGTGGCCAATTCCTGGATCGAGGCGTCCCTTCTTCTGGGCTTCCCCCTTGCCGTGGCTTCTCCCCCTGCCTACGGCCCCCGCGAGGCGCTCGTGAGACAGGCCGAGGAAAAGGGCACGCTGACACTCCATTCCGACCCCTTCGAGGCTGTAAAGGATGCCGACGTGGTCAACACGGACGTGTGGACCAGTATGGGCATGGAGGCCGAAAAAGAGGAGCGAAAAAGGGCCTTTTCCTCGTTCCGAATCGACGGCGAGCTGATGAAGGCGGCAAAACCGGACGCCATCGTCATGCACTGCCTGCCGGCCCATAGGGGCGAGGAAATCACCGAAGAGGTCTTCGAGCAGTTCCGGGAGGTGATCTTCACGCAGGCGGAAAACCGCCTTCACGCGCAGAAGGCGCTCCTGGAATGGTTAATGACGGAGGATATTCATGAGTAACATCGGGAAAGTCGTGCTTGCTTACTCAGGCGGTCTCGACACCTCTGTCCTCGTGAAATGGCTGCGCGAGCAGCACGGATGCGAGGTCATCGCCTACACCGCCGACGTCGGGCAGGGGGAGGAGCTCCAGGGTCTCGAGGCAAAGGCGATAAAGACCGGAGCCTCGAAGGTCTACATAGAGGACCTCAAGGAGGAGTTTGCGAGGGATTTCGTTTTCTTTGCCATCAAGGCAAACGCGGTCTATGAGGGCACTTACCTTCTCGGTACCTCCATCGCTAGGCCTCTTATCGCAAAAAAACAGATAGAGATTGCCCGGCGGGAGTCGGCCGATGCGGTCTGCCATGGCTCTACCGGGAAGGGAAACGACCAGGTTCGATTCGAGCTGACCTACTATGCGCTGGCGCCCCATATAAAGGTCTTGGCTCCATGGAGGGAGTGGACCTTCTCGTCGAGGGAAGAGCTGATCGACTATGCGAAGGCTCATGGCATCGAAGTGCCGGTCAGCAAGGCGAAGCCTTACAGCATGGACAGGAACCTGATGCATATCAGCTACGAGGGCGGGGTACTGGAAGACCCGTGGAAGGAACCCGACGAATCGATGTTCCGGCTGACCGTATCGCCGGAAAGAGCGCCGGACAGGGCAAGCTATATAGAGATAGGTTTCGAGGACGGGGCTGCGGCCAGCATCGACGGGAAGCCGATGAAAGCCCATGAGATTATCGACCTGCTCAACCGCGTGGCGGGGGCGAACGGCATAGGCAGGGTGGATATCGTGGAGAACAGGTTCGTGGGCATGAAATCCCGGGGAGTATATGAGACGCCCGGCTGCACGGTCCTCCATATTGCGCACAGGGCCGTCGAGTCGATCACCATGGACCGGGAGGTCATGCATCTAAGAGACAGCCTCATCACAAAGGTCTCGGAGCTAATTTATTACGGCTTCTGGTTTTCGCCCGAAATGGAGGCCATCCGCGCCTTCATCGAGGAGACACAGATAGGGGTGACGGGTACGGTGCGGCTCAAGCTTTACAAGGGGAATACGATAGTGGTCGGCAGGAAATCGGAAAAATCCCTCTACAGCCAGGACTTCGCGACTTTTGACAGGGACGGCGTTTACAACCAGGGCGACGCGAGCGGGTTCATCAAGCTGAACGCTCTCCGTCTCCGGATAAGGGCGATGCAGAGGGGAAAATAGGCAGAAAATGGCAAGGACCGATACGAGAGGCTACGACCCGAAGGCCATAGAGGAAAAGTGGCAGGCCGTTTGGGAAAGAGAGAATCTCTTCCATGTCTCCGAGGAAAAGGACAGGAAGAAATTCTACCTCCTCGAGATGTTTCCTTACCCCTCAGGGAAGATTCATATGGGCCACGTCAGGAACTACTCTATCGGCGATGTCATCGCCCGCTATAAGAGGATGAACGGGTTGAACGTTCTCCACCCCATGGGCTGGGATGCCTTCGGCATGCCCGCCGAGAACGCGGCCATCCAGCATGGCGTTCACCCCGCCGCCTGGACGAAAGAAAATATAACCTATATGAAAGAACAGCTGAAGCGCCTCGGCTTCGGCTATGACTGGGACAGGGAGATCGCAACTTGCGATGTGGAGTATTACCGCTGGGAACAGTGGATCTTCCTGAAGATGTACGAAAAGGGGCTCGTCTACCGGAAGAGCGCCCCCGTCAATTACTGCGAGCAGTGCCAGACCGTGCTCGCCAACGAGCAGGTTGAGGAAGGCAGGTGCTGGCGGTGCGGCGGTGAGGTGATCCAGAGTGAGCTTGCCCAATGGTTCTTCGCTATTACCCGGTACGCCGACGAGTTGTATGAATATACATGGAAGCTCCCCGGCTGGCCGGAGCGGGTGCTCAACATGCAGAGAAACTGGATAGGCAAGAGCTACGGGGTGGAGGTCAACTTTCCCCTGGAAGGGGGCGATCACATCACGATCTTCACGACGAGGCCCGACACGCTTTTCGGTGTGACTTTCATGGTCCTCGCTCCCGAGCACCCCCTCGCAGCGACCCTTGCGAAGGGGACCCCATGCGAGGCCGACGTGGCCGCTTTTGTCGAAAAGGCCAGGACGCAGGACCGGAGCTTTAGGACCGAGCTTTCGTTGAGAAAGGAAGGCGTCTTCACGGGCGCATTCGCGCTCAATCCCTTGACGAAGCAGAAGGTGCCCGTGTTCGTCAGCAATTTCGTCCTCGCCGAATACGGGACCGGGGCTATCATGGCGGTGCCCGCCCATGACCAAAGAGACTTCGAGTTCGCCCGCGAGTACGGCCTTCCCGTAATAGTCACCATCCAGCCCGAAGGGGAGCGCCTCGACCCGGCTTCTATGGAGCGCGCTTACGAAGGCGACGGGGCGCTGGTCAACTCGGCGGTTTTCAACGGTATGAACAACAGGGAAGCGGTGGACGCCATCATCGATTTTTTGGAAAAGGAAGGGATCGGCAGACGGACTGTAAACTACCGCCTGAAAGATTGGGGCATATCGCGGCAGCGGTACTGGGGCACGCCCATCCCCATAATCTACTGCGACGAGTGCGGCGCTGTACCCGTCCCCTATGAGGATCTGCCCGTCGAGCTGCCCCTCGAGGCCCGGGTCCGGATGGTGGGAAGGTCGCCGCTGGCCGATATCCGCGAGTTTTACGAAGTGCCATGCCCCGGGTGCGGGAAAAAGGCCAGGAGGGAGACGGACACCATGGATACCTTCGTCGAATCGTCCTGGTATTTCCTGAGGTTTGCGTCCCCGCACTACGACAAAGGCCCCCTCGACAGGGAAAAGGTCGACTACTGGATGTCCGTCGATCAGTACATCGGCGGGGTGGAACACGCCGTGCTGCACCTTCTTTATTCGAGGTTTTTCAACAGAGTCCTCTCCGAGCTGGGCCTTGTGGGCGTCCGCGAGCCCTTCGAAAACCTTCTTACCCAGGGGATGGTGATAAAGGATGGGGCGAAGATGAGCAAGTCGAAGGGAAACGTGGTAGACCCCGATTATCTCGTCCAGCGCTTCGGCGCAGACACGGTACGCCTGTTCTGCCTGTTCGCCTCCCCTCCCGAGAAAGACCTGGACTGGAGCGACAAGGGTGTAGAAGGGTCCCATCGATTCCTCCAGAGGCTCTGGAGGCTCGTAGCGGAGCGGCGCGAGGAACTGAAGGCCGCGGAGCCCGCCTACGCGGCCGCATCGCAGGACAGGGAGGTCTCGGCCCTCCTTCACATGGTCCACAAAACCACGAAAAAAGTTACGGAGGACATCGAGAGGTTTCATCTGAATACGGCAATAGCGGCAGCCATGGAGCTCGTGAACGCCATCCACAAGTTCGTCGAATCCGATCGTGGGGGCGCCCAAGGCCCGGCCGTACTGAGAGGCGCCATCGACCGCCTGATCGTTCTCGTTAGCCCTTTCTGCCCTCACCTTGCTCAGGAATTGTGGGAGGCCCTCGGGCATGACGACCTACTCGCGGACAACCCATGGCCTGCATACGACGAGGCTTACGTCAGAGAAGAGACGGTAACCGTCGCGGTCCAGGTGAACGGCAAACTGAGGGACACGGTCGAGGTTGAGCGCGGGATGGACGAGTCGGACCTCAAGGCCCTGATCCTTTCGCTCGAGAAGGTGCAACGGCACCTGATGGAACGGCCTGTAAGAAAAGTGATCGTGGTGCCGAACAAGCTCGTCAACATCGTTTCGTGAGGGACGGATGAAAAAATTTTTGCTGATATGGTCGCTCTTTTTTTGCGTCGCTTCCGTTGGGGGCTGCGGCTACGAGCTCGTGAGAGATAAGGGCATATACGGCGGAGACATCTCCTCCATCAGCTTACCCGTCTTCAAGAATAAGAGTTTCGAGCCTCTGGTGTCAGGCTTCTTTACCGAGGCCTTTTCCATGGAGCTCGCGAGCAGCGGCCTCTTCCAGTTAAACAAAGCCGACGCGGACGCGACACTGCAGGGTACGATCACAAGCGTGACTGCCGCGCCAGGCGCTCTGGGCGCGACAGGGCAGAGTCTCCAGAAGGTAGTCACTGCATTTGCCACTCTGACCCTGACGAAACAGGACAAGCTTCTGAAGACGTGGACATACAGCGATGCCGAGGTCTACGATGCGAGCACCATCAACATAGAGGACCCAAACAAGAGGGCGGCGCTGCAGCGCATTGCTACCCGTATCGCCCGCAGGTTCCATGCTCAGTTGTTAGCGCTTTACTAACGAGTAATTATTCCTATAGCCGCCTACGCGGTCACCAAGGTCTTTGCCCGCTGCCCAGATAGGCTTCGCGGACATGGGGATCGGCGAGCAGGGCCTCTCCTGAGCCCGAGAGACTGATCGTCCCCGTCTCCAGTACATGGCCGAAGGACGCGGCCTTAAGGGATATGTGCGCGTTCTGTTCGACAAGCAGGATCGTGGTGCCGGCCCGGTTGATCTCCTTCAGCACGGAGAATATGTCCTTGACGAGCACAGGGGCAAGGCCCATGGAGGGTTCGTCGAGGAGCATCATTTCCCCCCGGCCCATGAGGGCTCTGGCCACGGCGAGCATTTGCTGCTCTCCTCCCGACAGGGTCTGGCCCGACTGCTCCCTTCTTTCATAGAGTAGGGGGAAGAGGGCGAATACCCGTCTATAGTCCTTCTCGATCTCCGATTTGTCCTTTCTATGCCAGGTGGCCAGTCTCAGGTTTTCTCTTACCTTGAGGTTGCCGAAGATACCCCGTCCTTCGGGTACGTGGGCGATCCCCATGGACGTTATGCGATGACACGGGACGCCCCTCAGTTCGCGCCCCCTGTAGATAACGCTGCCCTCGTAAGGCACCATACCGGAGACCGCCCGGAGCGTCGAGGACTTCCCTGCGCCGTTCGATCCCACAAGGGCCACCATCTCACCTTGCCCCACATCGAAGGAGACGCCCCTCACCGCTTTAATATTACCGTACGACACCCGGAGGTCCCTTATCGACAGCAGGGCCTTTCCGCTCATCCCTCCTCCTCCCCCAGGTAGGCCGCCAGGACCTTGCTATCGCTCCGTATCTCGCTGGGTGCGCCTTCTGCAATGGTCGCGCCGAAGTCGAGCACTATGAGGCGCTCGCAAATATTCATCACGAGCCGCATCTGATGCTCTATTAGAAGAATGGCGACGTCGAATTCCTCTCGCACCCAGCCGATCAGCTCCACAAGCTTCGCGATTTCCGCCGGGTTCATGCCGGCAGCCGGTTCATCGAGCAGAAGCAGCTTGGGGCGGGTAGCCAGCGCCCTAGCTATCTCGAGTCGCCGCTGGAGACCGTACGGCAGGTTCCTGGAGGGCTCCTCCGCATACGCCTCGAGCTGGAAAAGGTTGAGCAGCTTCATCGAGAGGTCGATGATGCCCGCCTCTTCCCTGCGGCAGCGCCCCAGCCGGAAAAGGGCAGGCAGCGCCCCGTACGAAGCCTGCCCGTAGTGGGCGGTCCTAACGTTGTCCAGCACGGAGAGGTCTTTGAAGAGCCGGATATTCTGAAAGGTCCTTGCGATGCCGAGAGAGGTGATCCGGTTCGGCGCAAGGCCGTCTATCCTCTTTCCCTCGACGGATATGGTGCCGCTTGTCGGGCGATACACGCCGGTAATCAGGTTGAAGACGGTCGTCTTGCCTGCGCCGTTCGGGCCTATTATACCGGCCAGCTCTTTCTTGCCGATTCGGAGGTTGAAATCCGTCAGAGCGGCAAGGCCGCCGAAACGATGGGTCAGGTTTCTTATCTCAAGGAGCGCCATCGGCTAAATCCTTCTTGCTGTGCCGGAGCCCTCTGGAAAATAGGTCGGCCCGCGGCACGAACCAGGAGAATTCGCGGAGGCCCATGATGCCCTTCGGCCGGTAGAGCATGAGAAGCACCAGCACCAGGGGCATGAGCACCATCCGCCAAACGCCCAAAGGCCTGAGCACCTCCAGGAGAACCGTGTAGATGACGGCACCGATGATCGAGCCTCCCAGAGAACCTATTCCTCCCAGATAGACCATTATAAGGATGTCGGTCGATTTGATTATATCGAATACCCGTGGGTTGATGAACTGGAGAAGATGTGCGAAAAGGGCTCCCGCAACTCCGGCAAAGAAGGATGAGACGACGAAGGCGAGCATTTTCACCCGACGCGTATCCACGCCGGAGAGCTCTGAGGCAATCTCGTCCTCCCTGATGGAAAGGACGCCCCGGCCGAAGCGCGAGTATACGAGATTGCGGACGAACCAGACGGAGAGAACCGTCCAGAAGAAGACCCAGGGCAGGTTGGTAAGCCTGTCCATCCCGAGAAAACCCCTCGGGCCCCCGAGGGCGCCGATGTTCTCGATGGCCGATTTGACGATCATGCCGAAGGCAAGGGTGACGATGGCCAGGTAGTCGCCGCGGGTCTTGAAAGACGGAAACGCGACCAGAAGGCCCACGAGCGCGGAGGCCGCGCCGCCGGCAACGACCGCGGCCGGAAAGAGCCAGACAGCGGCCCAGGCAGGGAATACCCGCACCGAGATGACCGAGGCGACATAGGCCCCTATTGCCATAAAGCCCGCGTGGCCCAAGGAGAATTCGCCCATATACCCGTTCACCAGGTTGAGGCTGACGCTGAGAATGATGTTGATACCGATGTACATAAGGACAAGCTGCACATACTGGTCGATAAAGTCCGTCGCAGGGATGATGAAGGAAAGAGCGAAGCCTGCCGCGAGGAGGATCCGTCCGGGCTCCCATCCTTTCGGTAATGAGCGGCAGAGGAGCGCAAGTCCCTTGCCCGGATACGCCATGCTACACCTTCTGAACCGTCGCTTTGCCCAATATTCCGTAAGGCCGGAAAACGAGCAGCACTAGCAGCAAGGCAAATACAACGAGGTCCCGGTACGTGGACGGCAGGAACGCCACGACGAGGATCTCCACTGCGCCAAGGATATAACCGCCTATCATGGCGCCCCGTATGTTGCCGATGCCGCCCACAACGGCAGAGATGAACGCCTTCCATCCCACCATGATTCCCATGTAAGGGTCGATGACCGGGTAGCAAAGGCCGTACAGCACGCCGGCAACGCCCCCTAAACTCGTGCCTATGGCAAAGGTCGCGGAGATGACGAAATCGACCGGGACGCCCATGAGGGGTGCGACCGTTTTGTCCCAAGAAATGGCCCTCATTGCCATCCCAAGTAGAGTCCGCCTTACGATAAGATCGAGGATGACCATCAGCACGATGGAAAGGGCGATTACGACTACCTGCAATAAAGAGATCGATATCTCTCCCAGCGTCCATATCGTATTGGGGATGAAAGACGGGATGTGCTTGGGATAGGGACTCAGGGCGAGGGTAAAGTTCTCGAGGAAGAGGCCCACCCCGAGGGCCGTGATAATGGCCGATACCCTAGGCGCCCCGCGAAGCGGCTTGTAGGCAAATCTCTCGATGGTGACACCCAGGAGCGCCGTGCCGAGCATGCTGACGACAAGGGTGGCGACGAAAGGAAGCTTAAGGAACAGGACCGAAAGGAAGCAGAGGAAAGCGCCCACCATGAAAAGATCGCCATGGGCAAAATTTATCATCGTGAGGATGCCGTAGACCATCGTGTAGCCGAGGGCGATGAGGGCGTATATGCTCCCGAGCTGAAGGGCGTTCAATACCTGCTGCAATAGATAGCTCATCAGGGATGGCCTGCGGGTTCAACCCGATGATCCGCCTTTCCGCGGCCTTCACCCCGGCCGCGGACACCGGGTAAGCGGGTCCTGCTCATGGCTTCGCGTTCGCAAAAAAGACAAACCTGTCGCCCTCGATTTTCAGGATCACGGCGCTCTTGATGGGGTCGGACGAGCCTTCCACGAACTGCATGTCGCCCGTAACCCCCTCATATTTCTTGATCTTCGCGAGGGCGTCCCTCACGTATTGCCGGTCGATCTTTCCGCCCTCGACGATTGCCTGCTTCAGAAGACCGAAGGAGTCGTACGTCAGCGCGGCTACGTCATCCGGCATAACGCCATAGGATGTCTTGAAGGCCTCGATGAACTTGAGGGCCGCAGGGGCTGCCGTATCGGGAGCATAATGGGTGCTGAAATAGTAACCCTCGCAGTCCTTGCCGCACAGTTTCAGCAGCTCCTGGCTTCCCCACGAATCGCTCCCGACGAAGGGCACCTTGAAAGCCAGCCTTTTAGCCTGCTGGATCTGCAGCGGGACTTCGCTGTAATAGTTGGGGAGGAAGACCACATCCGGGTCCGCCTTTTTCATCTTCGTGAGTTGCGCTGAGAAATCCCTGTCGTTCGTGGTATAGGTCTCGAAGGCGACGACCTTCCCGCCGTTTTGCTCGAAGGTCTCCTTGAAAACTTCAGCGATCCCCTTGTTGTAATCCGAGGCAACGTCATAAAGGACCGCTGCCCTGCGGGCCTTCAGGCTGTCCATAGCGAAACGCGCCACTACCCGCCCCTGGAAGGGGTCGATGAAGCAGGCCCTGAAGACATATTTCTTGGGGGCCCCTGTCTTCGCGTCGAGCGTCGTCCTTGGGTTTGTCGACCAGGGGCTTATGAGAAGGACTTTCGATGTCTCTGCTATCTCTGAAGCGGGGATTGCGTACCGAGTAGCATTAGGCCCGATTATGGCAAGGACCTTCTTCTGAGTGATGAGCTTCTGGGCGGCAGAGGCCGACTGGTCCGCTTTGCCGGCGTTGTCCTCGATAAAAAGCTCCACCTTGTACTGTTTTTCGCCCACTTGGAGGCCTCCTGCGTCATTGATCTGCTTCACCGCCAACCGGGCGGCCTTCTTGCACGACTCTCCCACTGCCGGCATATCGCCGGTCAACTCTGCAATGACCCCCACCCTTATGGTAGACGGACTCTTCTCTCCACAGCCTGCAACCAAAAGGCATGTCATAAGTAGCCCGCAGAACAAAAGGCCGCCCTTCTTCATCGTGGCCCTCCCCTATCAATTATCGGCTCTAAGCGCCGTCTTACATTATACCGGCTAAGCTGCGGAGCTATCTTATCAAAGAAGAAGCTAGCATGTCCACCCCAACTTTGATCCAAGGAGCGCCAGCTTTTCTTGGTGCCGAGGCGGGACGAGGAGGTAACTTACCGACCACGCCTTCGGCGCGGTGCCCGGACGACGAAAAGGGGGCCTCCAAATGCGCTCGCCCTTCAGCGGCGGGTAAAAGGTATTGACACTAAAGACGCGTTGCGGGTAAAATGCACGCAGCACAAGCACAAACGTATCGCGCGATGTAAAGGAAGGCGATTGGATTTCATTTACGCTGTTTGTCCCCCCGGCGTTCTCTGCCAAATCTTCGTAGGCTTGAGCCGTACCGTCATCCTCTTCATCGTATCGTCCGGCCTCTCCCTTATATTGGGCGTTCTGCGCATCCCGAACATAGCCCACGGCTCCCTTTACATGATCGGCGCGTTTATGGCCTTTTCAATCTCCAAAGCTTTCGGAGGGGGCAGCATGGGCTTCTGGGTCGCCCTCGTCTGCGCCCCTCTCGGCGTCGCCCTTCTGAGCGCCGTTTGCGAGCGCGGGATCTTCCAGTACCTATACGAACGGGAGCACCTCATGCTCCTCCTTCTCACCTTTGCCTTTTCCCTCGTCTTCGGCGACCTCGTAAAGCTCGTCTGGGGGGGGGAGTACAAGTCCGTTCCGGTCCCCTCGGTCTTCCAGGGGTTCGTCCCGCTTTTTGGCGGGCTTCCCTTCCCGATTTACAACCTCTTCCTTTTGCTTCTGGGCCCTGTCGTCGCCGTTGCCCTTTGGCTGCTCGTGAACAGGACAAAGATGGGAAAAATCGCGAGGGCGGCAGCAGTCGACAGGGAAATGGTAGCTGCGGTGGGCATAAACGTGAGCTGGGTCTTCGCATCCGTCTTCATCATCGGTTGCTTGCTGGCCGGCCTCGGCGGCGTTCTCGTGGCACCGACCGTCAGCGTCACCCTCGGCATGGACAACACGCTCATCATGGAGGCTTTCCTCATAGTCATCATAGGAGGACTGGGCAACATATGGGGCGCCCTTCTCGGCGCCCTCATTTTCGGCCTCACCCAGTCGCTGGGCATACTTGTCTGGCCCCAGTTCGGCATCATCTTTCCCTACGCGGCCGTCATAGTGGTTCTCATCTTCAGGCCGACAGGTCTCCTGAGGTCGACATGGTAAAGAAAGGCCTCATCCTCATAGCGGTCATAGTCCTGCTCTTTCTCCTGCCTGCGATACTGCCCCGGTTCTACGTCTACATGGCCGCCATAGTCCTCATCTACGGCCTTGCCGCAACAAGCCTCAACCTTGCCCTTGGCTACGGCGGGCTCTACCAGTTTCACCATGCGGTCTTTTACGGCGCCGGCGCTTACGGAGCGGCTCTGATCATGGTGAGGACGGGCCTTTCGCCTTGGCTCGGCTTTATCGTGGGACCAATGGTCTCCTCCATACTGGGACTGGTCATGGGTGTTATCTGCGTCCGCCTCTCCAAGCTCTACTTCGGCATGCTCCAGATATCGCTCGGCTCCCTCGTGTGGGCCATCGTCTATAGGTGGTACTCCTTCACGGGCGGCGACGACGGCATCCACGGCATCCCCGTGCCCGACCTCATCTCCTCCGGCTCTGCCGCCTACTATTTCACGCTCATAGTCACTCTCGTCTGCATGTATGCGATTTACAGGATCCTGAAGGCGCCGTTCGGCAGCGTCCTCCAGGCAATCCGCGACAACACCGTGAGGAGCGAGATGATAGGCGTGAACGTGAAAAGGCACCAGCTTGGCGCACTCGTCATCGCATCCTTCTTCGCAGGCGTCGCGGGAACCCTTTTCGTCGTCGTTGACAATACGGCCTTTCCGGACATGCTTTTCTGGACGCTCTCCATGGAGATGGTCATCATCTGCCTTCTGGGCGGCTGGCTGACATTTTTAGGACCCATGCTCGGCTCCGCGATAATTGTTGCGCTCCGCACGTTCGTCTCTACCTACACCGTGTACTGGGCCCTTGTCCTGGGCATTATCATGATGCTCGTCATATTCTTTCTGCCTGAAGGCGTCCTCGGCTACCTGATCAAGATCGCAAAGGGGAGACAAAAGGCCGGCACCTCAAAGACGGCGCTGGCGGGGGAATAATGCTCAAGGTAGAAGGCCTTGACAAGTCTTTTTCGGGGTTCAAAGCGGTCAACGGTGCCAACCTCCACGTGGAAAAGGGGGAGATCGTCGCGGTCATAGGGCCGAACGGGGCAGGCAAGACTACGCTTTTCAACCTCATCTCCGGAATCCTCAAGCCTGACCGAGGGAGCATTCTATACAAGGGTGAGGACATCACGGGAATGGCGCCCTACCATATATGCAAGAAGGGCCTCTCCCGTTCTTTCCAGTTGGTCAACGTCTTCCCCCGGCTCACCGTCTTCGAGAACGTCCGCGTATCGGTGCTGGCGCGGGAGAACAAAACGTGGGGCATGGTTACTCCTGCCCAGAGCATAGCCACGGAAGAGACGGCGGGGATCCTTCGAAGCGTCGGTCTTTTAGGCAAGAAGGACCGGGCGAGTGCGGCCCTCTCCCACGGCGAAAGGAAGGTCTTGGAGATCGCCATAGCCCTGGGCGGCAAGCCCGAGTTCCTGATCCTCGACGAGCCGACGGCGGGCATGTCGCCCGAAGAGACCGCCCTCTGCATAGACCTCATAAGGAGGCTTTCCAAGGAGTTCGGTCTCACCATACTCTTCTGCGAGCACGACATGGAGCTCGTCTTCGCCATTGCCAACCGGATAATGGTAATGGTGCGGGGCGCAACCATCGTGCAGGGCCGTTGCGAGGAGGTTCGCTGTAACCAGGCCGTGCAGGACGCTTACTTAGGCGGGGGCGACGCGTGCTCAGCGTAAAGGGCATCCACACGTACTACGGCCTCAGTCACATCCTCTACGATGTCTCCCTCGAAGTCTCGAAAGGCGAGATCGTTGGCCTTCTCGGCAGGAACGGGGCAGGGAAGAGCACCACCATGAGGAGCATAGGCGGCCTAACACCCCCAAAACAGGGAACGATCACCTTTAACGGCGAACCGATAGGCGGGAAGCGCACCTACCTACTCGTGAGGCAAGGCATCGCTTATGTGCCGGACGACCGGCGGGTCTTCGCGGACCTTTCCGTCGACGATAACCTGGAGATCACTTACAGGCGCAATGACGAATGGCCCAAGGACCGCGTTTACGATATCTTTCCCGCCCTACGGGAGATCAAGGACAGGCGGGCAGGGAACCTCTCCGGCGGCGAGCAGCAGATGCTCGCCATAGGACGCTCCCTCATGACCAGCCCTGCGCTCCTCCTCCTCGACGAGCCGACGGAAGGGCTGGCCCCCCTCATAGTTCTCGACCTCGAGAAGCAGATATTGAAGCTCCGGGATGCGGGCATAAGCATCTTGCTTTCCGAGCAGAACATCAAGTCCGCAATGAAGCTCATCGAGAGGGCCTATGTCATCGATAACGGCCGCATCAGGTTCCATGGAACCGTCTCCGAGCTTGAAGCCAACGAGGAAGTAAAGAAAAAGTACCTGATGGTTTAAGGCCTTATTCCCGGCCAGGCTGGCTTCCTAACGGAGGCAGGGGAATCGGAAATCTAAGGCCGGTCGCCGACTCCTGCGCCGTCAGGATCATCTGACTCTCAGCCCGGCAATCTTGACCGCGCCCCGATGGTATCCGTCGGGGAACAGCTTTTCGAGCTCCTCCAGGTCGATATGGTTTGCCTCACAGGTCTCGTACACGGTCGGTACGAGATTGTTTTTCTCAAAGCTTTCGCGGAGGAAGTTGATAACCTCCCAGTGCTTGTCCGTCAGCTTCGGCATCTTCATCTCGTGGGCCTTGTATATAGCAAACTTCTTGTCCCATTCATTGGGATTGACGAGGAATCCCCGAATATTGACCTCGTACGTCTTTTTCTCCTGGGTCCCGGTGGTGATCCGTTCCGCGAGATCTTCCACCCAGGATTGATTAAGATAACCTTCCCTGTATGTAACGCCTGCAAGCTTGCAGGCGCCCCTGAGGTATCCGGCCGGGAAGAGTTTTTTCAGTTCCTCAAGATGGAGCCGGTTCGTTCGGCAGGTCTCGTAGACCAGCGGACACTTGCCTGTCCGTTCGAATGAATCACGGATGAAATGGATGATCTTCCAATGGTCCTCCGACAATCCGGTAATGACCCCGACCTTGGGCGCCACCCCCCGGGCGAAATTTTCATCCCACTCGTTGAAATCCGAGAGGAATTCTTCCGTGTCCACCTGATATGTCTTGTTTCCGAATGTGAAAGTGCCCATCACGACCCCCTATTCGAACCGATTGGCACCAAGACCACCCCGCGCTCTCGCTTGTAATGAGCAAGCCCCATTCGGAACCGGAACAGTAATTACCGTCCATGCCCTGTCTTTATTATAGCGCAAGATTGAATATCGCGGCGACCAAAATTGAATCCGTTCATCACCTTGCCTTCCCCCAGGTCCTTGATCCACTTGCCTGTCCTGCTGCTTGACATCGAAGTCCCGTCCGTTATAGAATTTTGTTCGATAAAATAAACAATGCTCCAGCACCCTTCAGCCGATTTGGAAATTGATACGGTTCAGGCTCCGGCAAAAACGCCGCCCCTTTTTCAAACTCGTACTTCCCGAAGATAACAGCCCCCACGAACTCATCAAGGGGTGCTGCGAGCGGCAAAGAAGGGAGGTGTCGTATGCTGAAAAATATCAACTACGAAAAATGCCTGTCCTTCATCAAGTGCCAGTTCCGACCGGTAGGTCAGGGCGGTACTGCCGGAGAGCCGATAAGGCCTGCAATAACCATTTCCAGGCTGGCGGGCACCGGAGGATACAGGGTTGCCTCAAAACTGGCGCAATACCTGCAACACCATGCTCCAGGCCCTTGCGAGTGGACGGTTTTTGACCGAAATTTGATAGAGAAGGTGCTGGAGGATCACCACCTTCACAGGCGCATCGCCGACTTCATGGCAGAGGACCACAGATCCGTGATCATCGACTCGCTGGAAGAGTACCTTGGGCTTCATCCGTCATCCTGGACCCTCGTGAAGAAAACGGCCGAAACCATATTGCGCCTTGCACAAATGGGATATGTCGTTATCGTGGGCCGCGGCGGCAACGTGATCACCGGCAAGCTGCCGAATGTCTTTCACGTCCGATTGGTGGGGTCCCTTGAGAAGAGGATCGGGCGGGCGCAAGAGGACTATAATCTCGACCGGGAGGCGGCACTCGAATTTGTCAAGAAGGAAGACAGGGGACGGAGGTGTTATCTGAGAGAGAACTTCGATAAAGATATTGACGATCCACTGCTCTATCACCTTATCATTAACACCGATCTCATTGACTGCGATGATGCCGCGTGTCTCGACCATAACGAGCAAGTCGGTTTGCTCACGTACGGCCATAGCCCGCACCGATCGTCAATCCCACGGCGGCCGCAGGGGCGGGTAGCGGAAGTCGATCAGATAGGGCTCTTCCCAGGTAATGTCGCGGCTGAAAATGCTCGCGAGGTCGTCCGGCCCGTCCACCCTTTTAGCCTTGATCCCGAAGGCGCCGGCCAGGCGGACGAAATCAGGGTTCTTAAGGTCCATGGTCTTTTCCACACCGTACCGCTTCGCCATATATTGTTCGAGGAGGCCGAAGGCTCCGTTGTTGTATACCAGGATGACTGCCGGAATCCCGTACGCCCGGACGGTCGCGAGCTCCCCGGCAAGGGCCGTAAAGCTTCCGTCTCCGGTGACGCAAAGACAGGGCGCTTTCGGCCTCCCGAGCTTTGCGCCGGCTGCCGCCGGAAAGGCGTAGAAGATAGGCGATATGCCTTTCGCGCTGATGAAGCTGCGGGGATGATAGGC
>JBEKOT010000028.1:0-21463 GCA_049521495.1 Syntrophorhabdales bacterium
AAAGGGCCGGGCCGGGGGGTATGAGCTTGATTTGTCGTCTAATTCAAGTTAAATTAGCCTGTGGAAGTTCTGAGGCAGAAACTGCTCCTGAACGTGCCCTACGGCATGGTAAGACCACGCCTGCAGGAAATCGTTGCCCTCCGCATGGGGATCGAAGTATACATCTCGAACGAGGCGGTAGAAGAGGTGGAGAGCAAGGATGCGCGAGACCTCGGCGCTGCGCTCGCTGATCGCGGTATCACCTGCACATGCCACGGGCCGTACATGGACCTGAGCCCCGGGGGTGTCGACAGGCAGGTAAGGCAAATCAGCCTGGAGAAACTCAAGAAGGCCGTAAGCATAGCCCATCTCACAGGGGCAAAAGGCATGGTCTGTCACGGCGGGTACGATAAGTGGCGTTTCGGCGGTCATGAGGAGCTGTGGCTCGAGAACAGCACCGCTACGTGGACGGATCTTCTGGCTGAGGCCGGCGACCTGCCGCTCATGATAGAGAATGTTTTCGAGGAGACACCGTCGACCATTATAGCCCTTTTAGAACGTTTCAGGGAGAAAAACCTGTGGAGCTGCTTTGACACGGGCCACTTCAACCTCTTTACTTCGCTGTCCCTCGAAGAATGGCTCCTGCCGCTCCGGGAAAGACTCAGAGAAATCCACATACACGACAACCACGGCAAGAGCGATGAGCACCTACCTGTGGGAAGGGGAACTTTTCCTTTCAGGGAGCTGAAGCTTTTCCTGAAGACGCTGGATAACCTTTTCTTTACCGCGGAGATAGCGGGAGAATCGTCGGCGGAAGAGAGCATAAAACGGGCTAAGGAATTCTTGTCCTGACATCGCCTCGCGGGCTATTCCCTGTAAAAGTGCTCATCGGGCATCATCCTCAGATGAAATCTTTCGACCTCTTCATGGAGCGCGTCGACGCTTCTGCTTACGACTGCGAAGGTGTCAAAGATCATCTTGAGAGTATCGGAGAGGGCAACTACGTTCTGTCTGGCCGCATCGGAGACTTCTTTTATCTGCGCTTCCCTCAGCCGGCATTCTTCGATGATATCGCGGAGTTGCTCCTCTTCCTCGGGAGTCACATCTCTTACTTTTAGAAGCTCATCCACTGTCTTCACCTCATCCATTTGACTTCGCCTCCAGGCAGACCCCTACCGGGGCCGGAGATTAAAACCCTCTCGGGCCGTTCTGGCCTCTGTGCCTCTTACAGTTTTCAAAAGCTGTTATACTTTATCTTACGACAAGGAATATTTGAAAGCAAGAAAATTATTCGATGAATGACTCGAGGGTTTGAAGACGCGCAAATGACGGCCCGGCCGGAGAGCAGGCGACGTCCGGGAGATTACTCCGCTTTCGGTTTGTTGTTACCGTCCACGAAAACTAATTTCGGCTTGAAACCTACAAGCTCGTTCTCTTGAAACATCCCGTAGGAGACGATGATGACAAGGTCTCCCTTCCTTGCCTTGTGCGCAGCAGCGCCGTTGATGCAGATGACCCCGGAGTTCCTCGGGCCCACTATGGCGTAGGTGGTGAAGCGTTCACCGTTGGTGATGTTATAGATGTCCACCTGCTCGTAGGGGATGATGGCAGCCCTCTCGAGCAGTTCCTCGTCTATGGTGACGCTTCCCTGGTAGTCGAGGTTGCTGTCCGTTACGCGCGCGCGGTGGATTTTTGCCTTCATCATAATTCTTAGCATCTTATGACTCCGTCAAAATAGTGTTGTCTATAAGCCTGGTTTTCCCTACCCTTGCCGCAATGGCAAGAAGAGCGCTCTTGCCGACGTCCTCCAGAACTTGAAAGGTCTCCGGATCGCACACGCTGGCGTACTCCACCTCGACGCCCTCCTTCGAGGCAAGTACTTTTCGGACCTCGTTCTCAAGGACGCGCGGATTTCTCTCACCGCCCATGAAGAGCGCCTCGGCCCTTTTCATCGAGGCACGGATGAGGAGCGCCTTATCCCGCTCTTCGGCGCTGAGGTAAACGTTCCGGGAGCTCATTGCAAGCCCTTCCTCCTCCCGCACTGTGGGGTGCCCGATTATCTCGATGCCCATGTTTAGGTCGCGGGCCATCCTCTCGATGATCTTCAACTGCTGATAGTCCTTCTGCCCGAAAACGGCAAAATGCGGCTTTACGGCATTGAAGAGCTTTGCCACTACCGTGGCCACCCCTATGAAGTGGCCCTGCCTCGAAAGACCGCACAGATGGTCTCCCAGCCCCCTGACCTCGACGTACGTCGAGTAGCCCTCCGGGTACATCTCGGCTGCCTCGGGCGCAAAGATCAGGTCGGCCTTTTCTCTTTCCAGCGATCGCCTGTCGCGATCGAAATCTCTCGGATAGAGGCCGAAATCTTCCTTCGGACCGAACTGGATGGGATTGACGAATATACTGACTACTACTATGTCTGCAAGTGTTCTTGCCTTCTTCACGAGAGCGAGATGACCCTCGTGCAGGTAGCCCATGGTAGGTACCAGGCCTATTTTTCTCCCCGCCCTCCGGAAGGTCTCCGCGGCCCCTTGCATCTCCTTAACAGTACGGATCATTCTCATCGTCTAATGGAAGGAGTGGCTGTCATCGGGAAAGGCGCCCGATTTTACCTCCCCTATATACTCCTTCACGCCCTTCTCTATCTGTTCCGCAAGGTTAACATAGGACTTCACGAACTTTGGCCTGAACTGGCCGAGGAGGCCCAGGAGGTCGTGGAGCACAAGCACCTGACCGTCGCAGTCCGGCCCGGCGCCTATACCGATGGTCGGGATGGAGAGCATTTCCGTAATCTTCTTTGCGGCGTCCCTCGGCACGCCTTCCAGAACCACGGAGAAGGCGCCGGATTCTTCGATGGCCTTTGCGTCCTCCATGAGCAGTTCTTCCGCAGCCCCCTTGCCCTGGACCTTGTATCCCCCCATGGCGTTTACCGATTGCGGCGTGAGGCCGATGTGCGCCATAACGGGGATATCTATGTCGACGATCGCCCTGATCACGTCCCGCATTCTTGTGCCGCCTTCAACCTTCACCGCCTCCGCGCCGCTCTCCTTTATCATCCGCCCGGCATTCTTCCGAGCCTGTTCGATGCTTTCCTGGTAGGACATGAAAGGCATGTCCGTGACGACGAGCGCTCGCTTGGCGCCCCTGACTACCGCTCTTGTGTGGTGAATCATCTCGTCCACGGTGACGGGGAGCGTATTCGGGTACCCTAGGACCACATTTCCCACCGAATCGCCCACGAGGATCACCTCTACCCCCGCGGCGTCGACGAGCTGCGCAAAGGGGAAATCGTAGGCAGTCAGCATGGTGATCGGCTCTCCACCCTTTCTTCCCCTTATCACCGGAACGGTTATTTTTTCCATCGATCCCCCAAAAAAAAGCCTTCTGAACTGTCGTTTCAGAAGGCGAACCTCAAACATTCCTTCCGTCTCAGTCCAGTTACGGATCCAAGCGGCCTTTATAATCATCATATACCTAATTTTTGCTCCTCGTCAAGGATTTTTTGTATACCGTGATTCTACGAGGCTCCTGAATCAAGCGTCAGGTAACACCTGAAAAACGTTGGATAAACCGACGCGGGGCGTGAAGGGGGGACAGCTTGCGATGCTCGAGTCGAAGGTATTGTTGATATGGGTCCGGCCTATGGGTTATCCTGATGGCGGCAGAGAATGTTGAGACAGAAGGCCCTCAGGCGACAATATAACCTTTTTAAGACCTTCGCCAATTGGTGGCTCTACTATGCGGAGAAATTCGGCCTCTGCAGATTGCCGCTCGTATTCGTCACGAGCAACGGCGTCTCGGTAAGAGTCCCCCGGCAGCTCTACCCGGAATTTAAGAGCATATTTCTGAGAGAGCATTACCTTGAGGGGCTCTGCCTGCCCCTGCCTGGCCGTCCTGTCGTTGTCGACATCGGTGCCAACGTTGGTTTCTTCACTCTTTTTGCAGCGTCGAAATGGGGAGGGAGGGTTTTCTCCTACGAGCCGGTCCGCGCCAACTTCGACGAAATGGTCAGGAATGTTGAGAGAAATTCCCATATCACAGTAAAGTGCGTTCAGGCGGCCGTCTCCGGGGCGCCGGGCAGCGTCGAAATCGCGGGCCACCGCGATGAAACCTTTCCCACGACTGCAAGGGTCTCCCCACCGGGCGGGACGACTATGAGCGAGAAGGTGAGGGCGGTGACGCTACTTCAGATTCTTGAGGAAGAAGGGTTGCCTTGGGTAGACCTCCTGAAGATGGACTGCGAGGGCAGCGAGTTCTCCATTCTCTATCGATCAACGCCGGAGACCCTTGGGCGGATCGGCCAGATGGCAATCGAGGTCCATCCGAACCGCCAGGACGACGAGAGCAACGCAGGGGCCCTTTGCGCGTTCCTCGAATCGGCCGGGTTCACCGTCCGCACGAATGACAAGGGATCTTACCTCTGGGCGCGCAACCGGCGAGATCGACCCTCTTTCGCTCAGGGTTTTTCCATGAAGTAATTGGGCAGCAGGGCGGCGACGCCGCAGCCTCTCGGCCATGGGCCCCTTGGCGCTACCGGCGCTATGGCCGGGTAGCCGACTTTCTCAGCTCCCGCTTCAGTACCTTTCCGGCCGCGTTCTTGGGCAGCTCCTTCACCTCGATATACTCTTTGGGCACCTTGAAGGCCGATATCCTCGATTTGAGGAAGGACTTCATCTCCCTGACGTCCAGCGCCCCGCCGCCCTTCAGCACTATAAAGACAACGACCCGCTCCCCCCAATCCTTGTCCGGGATGCCCACCACAGCGCACTCCTGCACCTCGGGCCTCATATAAATGGCCTCCTCTACCTCGCGAGGGTAGACGTTCTCGCCGCCCGTAATAATCATATCCTTAAGCCGGTCGACAATAAAGAGATATCCTTTTTCGTCCAGCACGCCCACATCCCCCGAGCGGTACCATCCGTCCGGCCAGAAGGCTGCCTCTGTGTCCGAGGGGTTGTTCAGATAGCCCTTCATGATGTTGTGCCCCCTGATGCATATTTCGCCCTCCTGCCCTGTCCTGAGGGGTCGGCCAGACAAGTCCCTGATCTCGACCTCGACGCCCGGGACGGTCTCGCCCACGGACGCAGCTACATGGCGGTGGTAGTGGTTATAAGTTACGGCCGAGGCCGATTCGGTCATACCATATCCTTCGGAGATGTCGATGCCCGTCGCTTCCTTCCACTGGCGTATGATTTCGGCAGGGAGGCTAGCCGCTGCCGAGAAGCAGTAACGCACGGCCCCGAGCCTTTCGCGAAGGTCGGGCAGGGCCAGAAGCCGCGCATAGACGGTAGGAACGGCAAAGAGCTTGGTGACGCGCTTTTCCTTCAGGACGGCGAGGACCTGGTCGAGGTTGAAGGCGGGCATGAGCTCGATGCAGCCTGAGCTCAGGATCGTAGCGTTAGTAATGTGCATCTGCCCGAATACGTGGTTGAGGGGAAGGAAGCAGAGGGCGCGGTCTTTTTCGGTCGATCGCTCGCTGAAGGCGACATTGTGGGCCGACAGGTTGATGTTCTCGTGGGTCAGCATGACCCCCTTGGGGACACCCGTCGTTCCACCCGTATAGAGGATTGCCGCTACGTCCGTCCTGTCCCTTTTGACGGCCTTTATACTGCCCTTCGTCTGCCCGCAGAAGGCGGATAGGCTTCCCCGCTCGATAATCCGAGAGGCGGAATCAGGCCCCAGAAGACGCGTCAGCTCCCCTGCCCTGTCCGTGAAGACCATTCGCGGTCTTGCGTGGTTTACCAGGAAGGCAAGCTCGTCGAAGCTAAGAAGGCTGGAGAGCGTGACCGCTACGGCGCCGGCCTTGAGGACGCCGAAATAGAAGGCTATCCACTCGGGGCAATTGGCCGCGCACAGGGCAACATGGTCGCCGGGAGCTATTCCCTTTTCGATAAGGCTGTAGGCGACACGCCCCGACTCCTCGTCGAGACGGGAGTAAGTGATCTCCCGTCCGTCCTGGCTGAGAGCAGGATTGTCAGGAAAGAATAGGGCCGATCTCTCAAGGTTTGCAGCAACGTTCATCTTTCCCTCCCGTCAAAAAAAAGCATGAGCAGATTGGTTAAACGTAAGATATTAGCATTCTATTATCGTTACTGACAAGATATCAATTCCGGAAGTTGCATCAGGTGAGTTGCTGATCGAACCGGAAGTCGCCGGCCCGGATAGGGAACCAAACCCCAGGGAGGGCCGGTAGGAGGCTGGCAAACCTGAATGGCCTCAGTTGCGCCCGATTGAGGCAAGGGGGCCTATTATAGGCGAGAGCGGCGTGATCCCCTTCACCGTGCCCACGGCCGAGCTCGTCACCATGAAGTGCTCAACCACCGCTTTCTGGAGCGGGCTCAGCCGGTTGTCGTCGAGCACCTTCTGCATGTTCTCGACAAGCTCTGAAGCTCCCTGCCCTGTCCCCACTGCGACCCTGCTTTGGGCGTATCCCTTGAGATAGTCCCAGTCAGTCCTGCTCATATTAAGCACCTCGTGCTGTTCCCGCCCTGAATTGTGCTCGAAACCGTGCCTGCTCGCACACGCTTTCATCGCGATCCTGTCCGGCTCTTCCATCGCCTTTTGCACCACCGTGGCGGCGATAACCGGTCCAGTCAACATGATTATCATTGCCCTGTCTCTGTTGTCGAGGGCGCTGTCCTGCAGGATCGGCGAATCCATAAGGACCTCTATGGCCATCGTCGGACACAGGCCCGCCGAATCGACGATCGCGTTAGCCAGAAGGGCGGCCCGAGGCTCCAGCTCCCGCATTACAGTACTTTCCGAATACCCGGCCGCCTTGAAGACGGATTCCAGGGAATGGTCAAAGTCGTTTCGCTTCTCCAGGCCCATCGGGTTACCTCCTGTAATCTTTCATGTCTCTCTTCTCTTTAATCAAAATAGGGTCCAAAGAGACTATGTCAAGTGATCCCCTTTTGCCGCCCCCTTGAACCTACGGAATGAGAGGTATAAGATTCTATAAAGTATGAGCCAGGAGGCGAGCATGAAAAACCGCGGCAAGGTCCGGTCAATGAACAGAAGGGATTTCCTGAAAGCAGGGGTGGCCGGCGCGGCTGCCGCCTCCTTTGGTTTAGGGGGGCTGGAGGGGCTTTTACATGCCGAGTCCGGCCCTGGGCTTGTCTACCGCACGCTGGGCAGGACGGGCCTGAGGGTCACGACCTTGAGCTTCGGAGCCATGCTCACGCCCGAGTATGAGGTGATACGGGCCGGTATCGATGCCGGCATCAATTATATCGATACTGCCCGCCGGTACCTCAACGGCAGGAGCGAATCGATAGTGGGAAGGGCCGTCAAGGGGGTGCGCGACAAGGTTTACATCGCAACGAAAACGAAGCCTGACTCGAATACGAAAGATACAATCGTCAAAGACGTAGAGACCAGTCTCGAAAACCTGGGCACCGACCACATCGACGTTATCCAGCTCCATAACCTCGACAGCCAGAAGCGGGCGTTCATCCCGGAGGTGCGGGAGGCATACGCCGACCTCAGGAAACAGGGGAAAGTCAGGTTTCTGGGAGTGACAACGCACACGAACCAGGCCGAGGTGATCAACGCCGTCGTAGATGATCCCGACAAGTTCTTCGACACGGTCCTCGTGGCTTATAACGCAAAGTCCGAACCGCCGGTAAGGGAGGCGATCGCCAGGGCGAAAGCGGCCGGGATAGGCATAATCGCCATGAAGATCCAGATGGGCGGCTACCCGAGGGGGAAGGAACCCGTGAGCCCCGAACAGGCCGCTGCGGCCCTCAAGTGGGTGCTGCAGGACCCGAACGTGACCTGCGCGATTGCAGGGATGAAGACCCTCGACCACGTCAGGCAGATGATGCCTGTAATGGGCTCGCAGCTGACGGGCACCGATGCGCGCGTATTGGAAAGATACGCCAGGGACATCGATTCGTTCTATTGCAGGCTCTGCGCGAGATGCGAGCCGACGTGTCCGAAGGGGGTGGGGATCAGCGTGGTCAACCGCGCCCTCATGTACGCCGAGGGCTACAGGGAATATGCGCTGGCGAGGGCCACCTTCGACGAGGCGCGGGGTGCGGGGCGGTGCTCGACCTGTACTGCGTGCGTTGCCCGGTGCGTCCACGGCCTCGATATTGCCGGGAAGATGCGTAAGGCGGAGAGCCTTTTCACATGACCCGCTTCGTTGCCGCAATCGCTGCTGTGTTTTTCATTGTTCTTCAGGCGTCCGCAGCTGAACGGGCAATCGATACCCTCCTGCCCGAAAGGATAGCGCCCGGCTTCTCCATGGACGGCAAGGTCGCCACGTACGCGCCCGAGAACCTCTACAAGTACATCGACGGAGAGGCGGAGCTCTACCTCCCTTACGGTTTCGAGAAGGCGGCAACTGCGAGATACGCGCAGTCGGACGGCGCCTACGGGATAGTGGCGAGCATTTTCAAAATGGGCTCCCTTCTGGATGCTTTCGGCATTTACGCGAGCTATCGCGGCCCTGAGGCGAGACTGACAGGCGTCGGCGCTGAAGGGTTTTCAGACGGGTCGCAATTGATGTTTTACCAGGATCGCTACTTTGTGCGCCTCGAGGTCTCGGGTGCCGCATCCGGCAAGGCCGACGTATTCAATGCGGCCGCGCAGCGCATATCGCGGAACCTTCCGGCAGGCAGGCAAAGGCCGGGGGAGTTGGAATTCCTGAAGGTGGCGGGGGCTTTTCCCCTTACGGACCGATATTACGCCTCCGGCCTCCTCGGCTACAGCTTTTTCGGGAGGGGCCTGACTTCAGAGGTCGCAATCGGGCGAGAGCGGGCAAAGATATTCGTCGCTTTATTCCCGTCCGGGGAGGCCGCCTGCCGGGGCCTCGATGAATACGGGAATTACCTCAAGGCCCCCGGCGTATCGTCCGCGATGGCAGGCGCAAAAAAAGGGGTCCTCCTGCATGCTGTCGACCCCCTCTATAAAGGCATTGTGCTTGCGCTGTCAGGCAGGTACATTGTCGGCGTCGCGGGTCTTAAGGACGGGCGCGAGGGGGATGGGACCGCGAGAATGCTGATAGGGAGACTCCCCGGGGAATAACGCCCCATCGGCCTGCCCGCCCTTCGTTTCTCGGGTCTATCAATTATGGCCGCCTTCCGGAACACGGGAACTGTATTCCTCCACGGAAGAGACGATCGCCTCGACGATTTTTTCGCGGCACTCAGGGGTTTTGAGCATTTCCTCCTCTCCCCTGTTGACAATGACCCCTCCTTCTATGAGCACGGCCGCCATGCGGGCCTCTCTTAGTAGCACGAGGCCCTTATCCCTGTATATCCCCTTGCCCGCGTCGACGATATCCCTGCCTTCGCCGGGGATGGCCTCGCCGTGATGACAAGAGGGCCTGAAGCCCTGGACGGCCATCCTTCCCGCTACCATCGTTGCGAAGAGCAGGGACTTCCGGTAGTTTTCGCCGCAGCCGGCCAGAAAAAGCGAGTAGCCCGCGAACCTGTCGCTGTAAAGGAGCGCCTTTCCTCCGTAGGTCCATCGGGAGAGGTAGCAGGGCTGCACCGAATCATGGTGGATCGATATGAGAAGGTCGGCCCCTGCCCTGTTGGCTGCCTCGGCCCTTTCGACGGGAGACAGAGCCCGTTGGTCTTTCCCTGAGATGATGAAGGCCCGTTGAAAGCCGCGGTCATGGAGTCGCTCAAGGAGGAGAACGGCCAGTTTTGTATTGAAATCGTACTCAGGGACCCCTCTCGAGCTTACCGCGCCGGGCGATTCCCGGGAATGACCTGCATCGATTGCTACGACGAAGCCGCCGGGGGCCCGAGGAAGGCCGGCACCCGCAGTCGCCCGGAGGGGCAGAAGGAGACAGAGGAGGACCGGGCAAAGGAGCGGGAGACTTTTCATCCAAGGCCGCCGCTCTTGCGCAATTTTTCGGCGAGATGGGCGACCTGGGTCCTCAGGTTAAGAAGATAAGCTGTTTCAGCCTGCTTGACGGAAGTGTTGCTATCCCACTGCTCGGCCTTGATCTGCCTGACCACCTCTTCGGCCGAGCCACCCGTTGCCTCCAGCAACCGGTAGACGCGGTCCCTGAAGCGTTCAGCCTCGCTCAAGGACCGTGAGAAGAAACTACGCACCTCGTCCGCGCCTACGAAGACAAAATGGTGGCCCTGGCAGAGGATATCTACCGGTAGGGCGGCGAGCCGCTTCAAGGAGGAAAGGTATGCGTCGTAATCGACGAGGAACTCGGTGATGATGGCGCCTGCCCGGTCGAGCACGCCTGAGGCCTCGGTGGCGATAAGAATGCGCTTCTCGGGTATGTAATAGCTCAAGTGGTCCCGCGTGTGGCCCGGTGTAGCCATGACGGCGACGCTCAGATATTCGTCCAGCTCGATGATCTGTCCCCCTTCAAGGGTCATGTCGACTTCGAATGGCTGAAAATGAAGATCGAGGACCATGGCCTCATCCACGCCCGGAAGGCGGGCGACGAGGGGCTTCACGTTCTCGCTGAGGGTGCGCATCAACTCCCTGGCGTTGGGCCGCTCCACGATCCTGGATGCCCGGCCGGAGGCTGCAATGGCAAGGCCGGGGAAAGCTTCTTTCAGATAGCCGGCTGCCCCGCAATGGTCCCAGTGGACGTGAGTGAGAAAAAGGATCTCCGGCTGCCTTTGGGCAAACGATCTTATTGCCTCTGCGTATATCCTGCCGCCGCAGGCAAAGCCTGCTTCGAATAGGACGGGCCTTTTCCCGTTCAGGAGGTAAACCGGTGACCAGGCGAGTCCTAAAGCATAGAAATCATCGGTCAAGGGGCCGGTGGTTCCGAAAATCATGCCAACCTCTATGAAGAGCCCTGCTGCAGGGCGTTTCCCCCACGCCGGGCAGGGACTGCAAGTATCTCCGGGTCCGTCAAATTCTGCGGCCGCCAGGCTGCCTTCGGCCGGCAGAAGAGCTCTGGCGACGGGGACATATTTTCAGCATTATACTATATTAGTCGGATGGGCAGTATCGTTTCCGGCAGCATGTTCACAATGGTGAACTAAATACTTTTTTTTGCGTCCCGGAAGAGCCGTCGGTGTTTGGCGTAAAATATCTGCTTTTTCGAGGTCATGGAGGCGCCGGGACAAGAAATAAGTTGACAGAGCGTATTCATTATAGGTATATAATTAGCATCTTGTGCATATTTTCCCTTGTACGCAAACCCAATGAATTCGGAGGTGTCAGATGAGCATTAAGACAATAGGTGTGGTTGGGGCCGGAACTATGGGCAACGGCATCGCTCAGGTCGCAGCGCAGGCAGGCTATGACGTCATCATGAGCGATATCGAGGACAGGTTTGTACAGAGCGGACTGAAGAATATCGATAAGTTCCTGGCGAAGAGCGTCGAAAAAGGCAAGATAACAGCGGACGCTAAGGCGCAGGTCCTTGCGAAAATCAAGGGCACCGCAAAGATCGAAGACATGAAGGATGCCGACTACGTGATCGAGGTCGTGCTCGAGGTGATGGACCTGAAGAAAAAGGTGTTCAAGCAGCTGGACGAGGTCACGAGAAAAGACGTGATTCTTACGACGAATACCTCGTCGATGTCGATCACGGAGATCGCGAATTCCACTTCGAGGCCGGATAAGGTGTGTGGAATGCACTTCTTCAACCCCGTTCCCCTTATGCGGCTCGTGGAGGTAATTAGAGGTTTCTACACGGCCGATGCGACGATCGCGACCTCCCTCGACCTTGCGAGAAAATTCGGCAAAGAGCCCATAGAAGTGAAAAAAGACATACCCTGCTTTGTCGTCAATAGGCTCATGATGCCCTATTTTATCGAGGCCATATGGCTCCTTCAGGAAGGTATCGCCAGTCCGGAAGATATCGACAAGGCTGCAAAGCTGGGTCTCAATTACCCCATGGGTCCCTTCGAGCTTATGGATCTCACCGGCATCGACATAGCTTACAACGTAGCCGAGTACCTCTTTAAAGAAATGAACAAGGAGCTCAAGTGGACTCCGCCCAGGCTGATGAAGGATATGATCAAGGCGAACCGCTTGGGGAGGAAGACAGGCGCGGGGTGGTACGACTACAATAAATAGCAAAAAAAAGGGGGCGGATATGGCGTACGAAACGTTGCTCGTCGAGAAAGAGGAAGCCGTCGCAATAGTCAGGCTGAACAGGCCTCCCGTCAATTCGCTTAATGTCAAGGCGTACAGCGAAATCTACGATGCCTTTTGCGATCTCGAGAAGGACGACTCCGTCAAGGCCATCGTCCTGACAGCGGCCGGTGAAAAGGCCTTTGCGGCCGGTCTGGACGTTAAGGAAGTGGCCGGAAAGTCGATACCGGATTATTATGCCTTCGGAAGGATCTCAAGGGGCTGCGTGGATAAGGTCGCAGCTGTGTCCAAACCTACAGTGGCAGCTCTCTTCGGTTTTGTTTTCGGCGGAGGCTGCGAACTTGCATTGGCCTGTGATTTGAGAATAGCCTCGCACGACGCCAACATAGGCTGCCCGGAGATCAACCTGGGAATCATTCCCGGCTCGGGCGGCACTCAGAGGCTTCCCAGGCTGATAGGGGTCGCCAAGGCGAAAGAGCTCCTGTACATGGGCGATACGGTGAGCGGAGATGAGGCGGCCAGGATAGGTCTCGTCAACAAGGTTGTGGCAAAGGAAGCGTTGCTCGACGAGGCAAAGGCCTGGGCAAAGAAGCTCGCTTCGAAGCCGAGGGTGGCCATGAGCGCGCTGAAGAGCGCCATCGACAACGGGATCAATATGGACCTCACCTCGGCCCTTACCTTCGAGAATGAGTGCTTCCTCACGACCTATGTGTCGGAGGACGGCAGAGAGGGCTTCACGGCATTCATAGAAAAGAGAAAACCGACCTTCAAAGGGAAATAGAAAGGACCAAGGAGGATTCTATGTCGAGAAATGCAGTAATATTGGGAGGGGGTCAGTGCAAGTGGGGCATCAGAGAAGCCCACATCATGGACCTGTTCCAGGAGGCAGGGAAGGTCTGTCTCGATGATATACCCGGGCTCAAACCGGCCGATATTGACGGGCTCATCGTGGCCACGTCTTATGCCGGCAGGTGTTCCTTCCAGGTCAATACGGCGCCTGTCGTCGCGGAGAGGCTCGGTCTGAAACCGACATCGATATGCACCAGGTGCGATACGCTCTGCGCCGGGGGCAGTACTGGCATTATCCTGGCTAAAGGGCTCGTGGAGTCGGGCAATGCCGATATCGTCATGGTTACCGGAGGAGAGAAGCTCTATACGCCGCAGAAATGGGAGATATTTTACAGCGAGCTCGCATCCGTCGACCACGACTGGGAAGCTACCCACGGTATGGGCCTGCCGCCGCCCTTCTTCTCACTGACGGCCCAGGAACACATGATCCATTACGGGACGAAGAAGGAAGACCTGGCGGCCGTTTCGGTAGCCAACTACAACTACGCAGCCGAAAACCCCGTCGCTCAGATGCAGAAAAGGCTGACCCTGGAAGAGGCGATGAGCGCACCTTCGGTTGTGCCGCCCCTCACGCTCTACGATTGCTGCCCTATTACTGACGGTGCGGCGGCCTGCATCATTACCACCGACGAGATCGCAAAGAAATATACCAACAGACCCCTTGTATACTTACGGGGCTGCGCGCAGGTATCGCTCTCCAGCCTTTCCGTCAACTTTCCCGGTGAGCACCTGGCCGACTGGAAGCATATGAGGGTAGCGGCAGAAAAGGCTTACAAGAGAGCGAAGGTCTCCCCCTCGGATGTCAAGGTCGCCCAGACGCACGACTGTTTCACCATTTCCGAGGTCATCGAGGTGGAAGAGTTGGGTTTTTGCAAGAAGGGTGAAGGGGGCGCGTTCTGCAGCTCCAAGCAGATCGAGATAGGCGGAAAGGTGCCCGTGAATACGGACGGCGGCCTTCTCGCCGTCGGACACCCCTTCGGCGCAACAGGCATTAGACAGGGCGTAGAGATCATGAAGCAGCTCCAAGGGAGGGCGCGCAACCAGGTAAAGGGTGCGGATATCGGCCTTACCCACAACCTGAGCGGCGCCAACGCCGAGCATACGATCCTCATATACGGAATAGAACCAGTAAAATAAGGAGGTCTAACAATGCCCGTAGTAGGAATCCCTATACTTGACAATCTATACCCTGTGTCTATGGACCTGTGGCCCGTCGAGGCGAAGGAGTTCAACAAGGTGTGGCCCTTCTACGAGAACCTTAGGCAGGGGAGATTCACCACTACAAAGTGCAAGGACTGCGGCCACATCGCCTTTCCTCCGAGGGGCGTCATCTGCCCGGCCTGCTATTCTGAAAACCTCGAGTACGTCGACCTGCCCAAAAAGGGCAAGGTCGTTGTCCTTTCCGAAGAGGTGAAGGGTGTTCCCCTCGGCTACGAATCGCCCCTGATCCACGCGGTTATCGAGTTTGACGGACCCGTCAAGAGGATGATCAGCAAGATCGTGAACTGCCCGGTAGGCGCCCTGAAGCGCGGCGACGAGGTGCAGTTCGTCGTCTTCGACGTGCCGCCCATGCCTATCGAAAAGGGAAAGGCGGGGACTATAACGGCGGAGAGGGTCTTCTTCGCCTTCGAGCCGGTGAATAAGTAGAAAAAGCATCATTGGGGCTGGAGCGTGAAGAAGCTGAAAAGCAGGCTCCAGCCCCTATAAGCCTCCCAAAGCACCTTCCAGCCTTCCATTATTTACCTATCGGCGCATATCTCTAAAAAATAATCGGAAGGAAGTCCTTTCATCGGGGCTTGCGGAAGGCTTCCAGTCAACCACTGCGGTTGTTTTTCGCTCTCTTGAGCCTTAAGACCTTGTCGAGGGTCGTCCGCAGCTCCTCCTTCAGCACGGGCTTCACCAGGACCGCACGCATGCCTGCCTCACGCACCGTTTCAGGGGAAGGGGCTGCCTGTTCGCTGACCAGGATGACCGGAAGATCGTCCTTGATGCGAAGAAGGGCGATGGCAAGGTCCCTGCCCCGCATGTTCGGCATGTTCTCGTCTACGACTGCTACGTCGAACCTCTCTGGCATTCGGGAGAAGAGGTTAAGTGCCTCAACAGGGTCGTTGCAGGTCGCCCCGGCATAGTTGAGCTGGGTCAGGCTCTGCTCCATCATGTCCGTGAAGCGCTCGTCGTCGTCCACTACAAGAATGGTCGCCCGCGTGGATTTGCGCTTTAGGATCACTTCGAAAATATAGTGCCCCTATTCCGCTTTGACAACCGTGGAAGCATTAGGGCCGCTTCCAATTTGGAAGCGGCCCTTCTTTTCTGTGACCTTGAGCTTCTGCCGAGGGAACCGGGAAGGCCTTTATCCTACCTTCACTACGAGGGCGGCGGCTGCGTCGCCGGCAGCACATCCCGTGAATAGACCGTACCCCCCGCCGAGGAGCGTTATCTCCTCTATCAATTCCATGACCGCCCTTCCCGCTGTCGGTCCCTGGGGATGGCCGTAGATCAGGGAGGAGCCGTTGTTGTTCATTTTCATGACGTCGTAGCCTGTTTTCTTAGAGAAGGCTACGTCGTTGACCGCGAAGGGGTTATGGGTCTTGACGGCCTTGACGTCGGCGAGCTTGATGCCTGCATTCGCCAAGGCCATTTCTGCGGCCGGAATAGGCCCAGCCGGCATGAACATCGGCTTCACCCTCGCGAAGCCATAGGAGACAATCTGTACCTCTATCTTGGGATCTGTGGCAAGCTCCCTGGCCCTCTCTCTCGTGGTAACGATTATCCCACAGTTCCCGTCGGCGGGGAAAGTCTGGGCGCCGAAGCTAAGACAGCCCCCCGGCACCACCGGTTTCAGCTTTGCCAGACCTTCGGCCGTTGTGGGGGTCCAACCCTCGTCCTCTTCTAGAAACTTGGTCTTTTTCCTCGTAACCGTCAGTTCAGGCGCAAACATGTATCGCTTCTGGAAGGCCCTGTCGTTGGCCCTTCCCTCCATGAACTGCTCATAGCGTCTCAGGGCGACCGCATCGCACTCCTCTTTCGTTATGCCCATCTCCGCCGCCACGTTCTCCGCGGTCTGCACCATGGGGGAGCGATGTTTCGGGTTGCCGCCGAAGTTGTCCATATTCCAGTCTTCCCTATCCGGCTGGCCGCCGGGCCCAAGGGGATCGGGCCACACAGTGTGGGGCCCGTTGGAGCAGCGGTCGGCCATAAGGGCGTAGGCAACTTCGTACACGCCCAATTCGACGTCCTTTGCCGCGAGATTCAGGATCGTCGTCGAGGTGGAGCAGGCCTGGTTAATGAAAAGTCCGGGGACAAACCTCTTGTCGTCGGTCAATAAAGCCGCCGCCCAGTTGTGGGAGCAAAACCAATGGTTCTGCGCCACGGTAGACCCGAGAAAAAGATAATCTACGATAGTAGGATCGAGCTGTCTCTTTTCGAGAAACCACCTTCTCGCCGTAAGCGCGGCAAGGCTTATCGCGTTGTCATATTGCATGCTCCCCTGCCAGCGGCTGAACGGTGTCGAGTAATAGCCGCCGTAAGGAATGTAAGCCTTTGTGTAACCTTTCATAGAATTACCTCCTCCTCTTGTTTTATACTGCCGTGCCTTTCGTGCTATTCATTCCATGCAGCGGGCTTCCATTTCAATCTATAAAACCGCAATCATATTACAATGGGGAGAAGGAACTGTCAAGGGTAGTTTGCACGCAATGAAGCTTGCATGCAGGCGGAGAGCGGCGGCCGCTTGTGCCCTCACCCCCTTTTGACAACGCTTCATACCGGGTTTAGAATATTCGGGCTGTGGCAATGTTCAGGCTTAAGAGCGATTATAGGCCGGCGGGGGACCAGCCCCAGGCGATCGAGAAGCTTTCCGAGAATCTGCTGTCGGGCGTCTCCGACCAGGTGCTCCTCGGCGTCACCGGCTCGGGCAAGACTTTTACCATGGCAAACGTAGTCGAGCGGGTGCAACGGCCGACGCTCGTCATATCGCACAACAAGACACTCGCCGCCCAACTTTATACGGAATTCAAGACCCTTTTCCCCGAGAACGCCGTCCACTTCTTTGTTAGCTACTATGACTACTATCAGCCGGAGGCCTATGTGCCGCCGACCGACACATACATAGAGAAAGATTCGTCCATAAACGAAGAGATCGACAAGCTGCGCCTCTCCGCGACCAACGCGCTCTTCGAGAGGGACGACGTGCTCATAGTCGCGAGCGTCTCCTGCATCTACGGTCTGGGCTCGCCCGAGGCCTATTACGGCATGCTCATCTCCGTCGAGAAGGGCGACAGGGTGGGGCGCAGGGACCTCCTCGACAAGCTGATCCAGAGCCAATACGAGAGGAACGATCTTGACTTCTACAGGGGAAGGTTCAGGCTGAGGGGGGAGAACGTAGACATCTTCCCTGCCTACGAGGAGGAGAGGGCCGTACGGATCGTGCTCGACGGCGATACCGTCTCGGGTATATTTGCCATCGACCCCCTCACCGGGAAGATCATTGAGGGGCTGACGCGATGCACAATATATCCTGCAACGCACTATGTCACGGGAAAGGAAAGGATAGATGCGGCCGTCATCACTATCCAGGAAGAGCTCGCCCAGAGGCTGCGGGAGTTTAGGGGGGCAGGCAAGCTGCTCGAGGCTCAGCGGCTCGAGGCGAGGACCAAATACGATCTCGAAATGCTCAGGGAGATCGGCTATTGCCAGGGCATCGAGAACTACTCGAGGCACCTGACCGGGAGGCGGCCCGGGGAGGCGCCTCCCACCCTAATGGACTATATCCCGAAGAATTCGCTCGTCATTATCGACGAGAGCCATGTGACAGTTCCCCAGGTACAAGGCATGTACCGGGGGGACAGATCGCGCAAAGAGACGCTGGTCGACTACGGCTTCCGCCTCCCCTCGGCCCTCGATAACCGCCCCTTGACCTTTGAGGAATTCCAGGGGCGCGTTAATCAGGTGGTCTATGTTTCCGCCACCCCTGCTACTTACGAGCTCGTAAGGGCCAAGGGGCACGTGGTCGAGCAGATCGTGCGGCCCACGGGGTTGATGGACCCGACCATCGACGTGAAGCCCGCCCGCAACCAGGTGGATGCCCTCGTGGCGGAGGTGAAGAAGGCGACAGCGGAAAAGGAAAGGACCCTCATAACTACCTTAACCAAGCGATTCGCCGAGGATCTTACCGACTTTCTTCTCGATGCCGGCATAAAGGCCAAGTATCTTCACTCGGAGGTTGACACGCTCGAAAGGATTGCGATTGTCCGCGACCTGAGGCTGGGGAAATTCGATGCCCTCGTGGGCGTCAACCTCCTCAGGGAGGGGCTCGACCTGCCGGAGGTTTCGCTCGTGGCCATTCTGGACGCGGACAAGGAGGGGTTCCTGCGCTCGGGAACCTCGCTCATACAGACTTGCGGCAGGGCAGCGCGGAATATCAACGGGAGGGTCATCATGTTCGCAGACCATCTTACCGATTCCATGAAGCGGACCATAGACGAGACCAGCCGGAGACGGGTTGTCCAGACGGCGTATAACGAATCCCGCGGCATCACCCCCGAAGGCATCAGGAAGTCGATCGTCGACATTCTCTCGTCTATTTATGAAAAGGACTACTACACGGTCGATGCGGACGGACCCGCCGAGGAGGGCGTGGACCCCAAGAAGCTGTCGAGGATGGTGAAAAAGCTTAGAAAGGACATAGGCGAGGCGGCAAAGAGGTGGGACTTCGAGAGGGCAGCCCAACTGAGGGACCGGCTGGTGAGGCTCGAGCAGATGGAGCTCGCGATCTAAAGAGTGATCACCGACGAATATATCTCCAATCTGCCTGACGGCCCGGGTGTCTACCTTTTCAGGGACGCCGCGAAGGAGATCCTATACGTAGGCAAGGCGAGAAGCCTAAAGGAGCGGGTCAAGAGCTACTTTGGGAAGAGCAGAAAGGACAGCAAGACCGAACGGCTCCTCAGGCATGTCGAGGACGTATCCTTTGTTCTCACGGGGAATGAAAAAGAGGCTTTTCTCCTCGAGAACAATCTGATCAAGGAACACCAGCCGAAGTACAACATCATCCTGAAAGACGACAAGACCTATGTCTCCTTAAGACTGAGCGTTCAGGACAAGTTTCCCTGCCTCGGCATTACGAGGACTATCAAAAACGATGGGGCACTCTATTTCGGGCCCCATCCCTACGCCAAGGACGCGAAGGAACTCCTGAAGGTAGTGCAGTCGCTCTATCCCATCAGAAGGTGTAGAGATTCCGTTTTTGAATCCAGGGCCAGGCCGTGCATCCTCTCGGAGATCGAAAAATGTCCTGCCCCATGCGTCGGGCAGATAGACGAAAAGGCTTATCGCGCGATTGTCGAAGAGATCGCGGACTTCCTCCAGGGTAAAAACGAGAAGCTGCTGAAGAAACTCGAGGCTCAGATCGAGGAGGCGGCCCGGTCGTGGAACTTCGAGGAGGCCCAGGCAAAGAAGGAGAAATACGCAGCCATAAAGCGACTCGTCGAAAAGCAGCACGTCCACGAGCACATGGGGATAAACAGGGACGTCTGGGGCGTCCTCGCTGAAGAGGGGCGGGTCAAGATGGTCGTCCTCACGTTCAGAAAGGGTGTGTTGATCTCGAAGAGGACCTTCAAGGGGTCCTCTGCGCCCGGTCTCGACGAATCGCTCCCCTCATTTCTTTTCCAGTATTATAGTACGAGGCCTATCCCCGAAGAAGTCATCCTTTCCGAGGAGATTGAAGACGGATATTTGCTCCAGCAGGCCCTTAAGGAAAAGAAGGAAGGAGCCGTGCGAGTCCTCGGCCCGTCTGCTCACGGCACGGCCGACATGATACGACTCGCCGTCGAGAACCTCCACGAGATAGAGGCCGTGCCGCTGGATGAGGCCTTCAGGAAGGTCCTGCGCCTCGCGAGGACCCCGAAAAGGATCGAGGTCTACGACATTTCTCATATCCACGGCCAGAGTCCCTCCGGCATCATGGTAGTCTTTGAGGACCTCAAGGCAAAAAAAGAGGGGTACAGGGTCTTCAATATACGAGATGCGTCAAAGGAGGACGACGTGGCCATGATCGGCGAGGTAGTGAGGCGCCGCCTCGACGACGAGCGCCTTGGCCCTCGGCCGGACCTGATGGTCATCGACGGAGGAAAGGCCCAGCTGGCTGCCGCGCTCGGCATTGTCAGGGAGAGAAAGCTCGCCATCGACGTCATAAGCATCGCCAAAGGCGAGAGGCGACGGAGAATGGAAGATTTTCTCTATTTGCCTTTCAGGAAGAACCCCCTTCTCCTCCCAAGGTCCTCGCCCATCTTTAAAGAGGTGGTGCGGATGCGGGACGAGGCCCATCGCTTTGCCGTAGCTTCGCACAAAAAGCGGAAGAGACGGGAAGACCTCGCTTCACGGCTCGAGGCCGTGCGCGGAGTGGGTAAGAAGCGGGCGAAGATGCTCCTGGCCGCCTTCCCTTCCCTCGAAGAAATGAGGAACGCGGGCGTCGAGGGGATAGCCGGAATGAAGGGCTTCAATCGGGCCGTTGCCAAGGAAATATTAAGGTCAATGGAAGAATAGTTTTACACGCCCGGCCCGTGGCCGCCAAAATCATATTTCTAATTCCCTGCTTAATTTGTATAATCTCTAGCGTCATTCATGAGTGGCTCATTTACCATACACGATCTTCCCAGAGCCGAAAGGCCACGGGAAAGGCTCAAAACACTCGGGGCGGAAGCGCTATCGGGCCAGGAATTACTTGCCCTGATAATCGGCAGGGGCATCCCCGGCAAATCTGCGGTCCATATCGCCCAGGAAGTTCTCACAACCTTTGGGAACCTCCACGCAGTCAGCCAGGCGACGATCGAAGAACTTTCACAGGTAAAAGGGATAGGCCTTGCAAAAGCCACCCAGATCAGAGCGGCCTTCGAGCTGGGCAAGCGCCAGGACCTTGAGCCGGACCTAGCCCAGTACAGCATCAGCGATCCCTCGCGGCTCGTGAAGGCAATTCGAAAAGGCATTCAAGAGAAGGCAAAAGAACATTTCAAGCTTGTTCTATTGAACAGTAGGAACAGAATTATCGGCATTTCGACTATCTCCGTGGGGACGTTGAACTCAAGCTTGGTCCATCCCAGAGAGGTGTTCAAGGATGCCTTAAGACACAGCGCCTCTTCGATCATACTCGTGCACAACCATCCTTCGGACGACCCATCATTACCAGGCAATGTTACACGAGTCTGAAGGAGAGGGGCCTGCTATGATCGGGATGGGAGAGAAGGGAAGGGCCGGCCGGAGCCTCGGCTGATCTGCGGTTGCGGGGGGCCGGCGGGGGGTAGCGGCTTTCGGGTGGCGCGAAGCGAGCCGTTCCGAGGATTGATAGGAGACGGGAAAAGGAAGGGAAGCGTATGCAAGGGGTGAACATCGTATGCAAGAGGAAAAAGGCGGCCGCTTTGGCCGCCGCCAGGGAGATTATCGAGAGGTACGGTTCATCCTTCCATATCGCCCTCGACGAGGACTCCGCATCCGGTATAGGCCACCGGACGGCTTTCGAGCTCGAGCACGTGGCGGACGGCGCGGATCTCATCGTAGTGCTGGGCGGCGACGGCACACTCCTTTCCGTCGCTCGGCAGATAAGGGG
>JBEKOT010000029.1:0-20850 GCA_049521495.1 Syntrophorhabdales bacterium
CTTTTAAATAGCTCCAGGGACCACGAATCAAACGAGATACCCACATATGTTGCGAGTTCCGGATTTGAGTGGAAGGAGCACCAATTACGGGTAAGTCCGGGAGCGCCGGGTCAGCGAAAGAATAAGGTGCAAGCGGCCGGGGGAGATTTGGTCTTTAACAGAGAGAAAACGGTATGACCCTGGGGGGTTCTTGCACAAATCTGTACCAGGTACCATTGGAGAACAAGAGGAAGGGGTGCGAGCGGGGAGCCCCGATTACGGTAAGGCCGGTTGCCACCCGCCTGTGGACGGCGGGTACCCGGCTACCATAGGGAGCGGAAGATTAAGGTGCGAGCGGCCGGGGGGTAGTTGGCGGGGGCCTTTAACAGAAGTAAAGAGAAAAGGGTGCGAGCCGCGGCGGCTTTACCTAGTCGGAAGAATAGAGTATTATATTTCACCCTTTCCGGGACCCGGCCCCTTTCATGAAACAGATAAGGAACTTCAGCATCATCGCGCACATCGACCACGGAAAATCGACGCTGGCGGACCGCTTTATCCAGCACGCCCACCTCGTGGACGACAGGCAGTTCAGGGACCAGATCCTCGACAACATGGACATCGAGAGGGAGCGGGGGATCACGATAAAAAGCCAGACTATCTGCCTTCCCTATACGAGCAGGGAAGGCGCCGAATTCGAGCTCAACCTCATCGACACGCCCGGCCACGTCGATTTCTCCTACGAAGTATCGCGCGCGCTCGCCTCCTGCGAAGGGGTCCTGCTGCTCGTTGACGCCTCTCAGGGAGTGGAGGCGCAGACGCTCGCGAACCTTTACGCAGCGATGGAGCACAATCTTGCCATAGTCCCGGTGATAAACAAGATCGACCTGCCCTCGGCCGATATCGAAAGGGTGAAGAATGAGATAGATCACGACCTTGGGCTCGACCCGGATGAGGCCGTACTCTGCTCGGCCAAGGAGGGAATAGGGATCGAGGACGTTCTCGAGGCGATAGTCAACCGCATCCCGCCCCCCTCGGGCAGCGCCGAGAAGCCGCTCTCGGCCCTCATTTTCGACGCCCGCTACGACTCGTTCCGAGGCACCATCGTCACCTGCCGCGTCTTCGACGGGAAGGTGGCGCCTGGCGACGTGATCAAGCTCATGTCTACGGGAGCCGCATACAAGGTCGAGGAGGCGGGCATCTTCCACCTTGCCAGGGAGCCGCGGCCGGAGCTTACCGCAGGGATGGTCGGTTATATTATCTCAGGGATAAAGACGGTGAGCGACACGAGGATAGGGGACACGATCACCCTCGACGCAAGCCCCGTCGAAGCGCCCCTTCCGGGGTTCAAGGAAGTAAAGCCCGTTGTCTTCTCATCGATCTACCCCGTAGCTTCCGACGACTACCAGTCGCTTCTGGAGGCGCTGGAAAAATACAAGCTCAACGACGCGTCTCTTACTTACCAGAAGGATTCCTCCGCTGCCCTGGGCCAGGGCTTCCGGTGCGGCTTTCTCGGGCTGCTCCACCTGGAGATAGTCCAGGAGAGACTGGAGCGGGAGTTCGACCAGTCCATCGTGATGACCATGCCGAGCGTGCAGTACCGCTTCTTTCTGACCGACGGGCAGGTCCTAGTTGTCGACAACCCCCAGTACTACCCGGACCCGGCTTCGATACAAAAGTGTGAGGAGCCCTTCATAAGAGCGAGCATCCTTATTCCCGACCGGTACGTCGGGTCGGTGATGAAGCTCTGCATGGAGCGGCGGGGCGTGAATTCGCACATGTCCTACCCCACGCCCGGCAGGGTGGAGATCACCTTCGACATGCCGCTGGCAGAGGTCGTCTTCGACTTCTACGACAGGCTCAAGAGCATTACCCAGGGCTACGGTTCTTTCGACTACGAGATCATCGATTACCGCGAGAGCGACCTGATCAAGCTCGACATCCTGGTGAACGGCGAGAAGGTCGATGCTCTTTCCGTGATCGTCCACAGGGAGCGCGCCAGGGAGCGAGCGGTCAAGATATGCGACAGGCTCGAAGAGGAGATACCGAGGCACCAGTTCAAGGTTGCAATCCAGGGGGCAATCGGCGGCAAGATCATCGCCCGCTCGACCGTCTCCTCCTTCAGGAAGGACGTGACGGCAAAATGTTACGGCGGCGACATCACCAGGAAGCGCAAGCTCCTCGAAAAGCAGAAGAAGGGCAAGAAGCGGATGAAGCAGGTGGGAGCCGTCATGATACCCCAGAGCGCCTTCATGGCGGCCTTGAGGACGAGCGATGAGGAGTAAGCCGGGCCCGTCGCTCCTGCCGGGTCTTTACGTCCATGTCCCCTTCTGCCGTAAAAAGTGCTTTTATTGCGATTTTTACTCGGTGACCGAAAAGGGCCTGGAGGAAGCGTGGCTGGCTTCCATAAGGCGGGAGATCGACTTTTACAAAGACCGCTTCGGCGGATTCAGCTCCCTGTACGTCGGAGGCGGCACGCCGACCTGTCTCGACGACGGAAAGCTCGCTGCGCTATTCGAGATCTTGGGCAGGCACCTGACCTTTCACGCCGACTGCGAGGTCACGATAGAGGCGAACCCCGACGACCTGGACGGGCCGCGGTGCCGGATGCTAAAGTCGCTCGGCTGCAACCGCCTGAGCCTCGGCGTCCAGTCTTTCGACGACGGAGAGCTTGCTTTGCTGGGGCGCAGGCACGACGCGAAGGGGGCCGCCGGCGCCGTCGAGGCGGCCATCGCAGCCGGGTTCTCGAACATCGGCCTGGACCTTATCTACTGTCTTCCCGGACAGACGGAAAGGAGCTGGCGCCTTACGCTGGAACGGGCCCTCTCCTTCAAGCCGGCCCATCTGTCCTGTTATCAACTAACGGTTGAAGGGCGGACGCCCCTTTCCCGGATGGTCTCGGGAGGCGGGCTGGTCCTGCCGGGGGAAAAAGAGGCGCGGAAATTCTTCCTCACGACCTCCCGCTTCCTGGAGTCGGCCGGCTTTATTCATTATGAGGTTTCCAATTTCGCCGCCTCCCGGGAGCGGCTATGCCGGCATAACGAGAAATACTGGCGCCGCGTTCCCTATCTTGGCCTTGGCCCCTCCGCCCATTCCTTCGACGGGCTCACACGGTGGTGGAACCACCGGTCCCTTCGCCGTTACCTTGCAGCGGCGGTCAGGGGGAAAAGGCCGGTCGCGGGGCACGAGACGCTTTCCGAGGAGCAGACAGAGCTGGAGATGCTCTATTTAGGACTGCGGACGAGGCGCGGGATAAAGCTGGCAGACCTTGGAGCCAGGGCCCTTCCCGCCCTTTCGGAGCTGAGGCGGGCGCGTCTGGTAAGGGTGCGGGGCGATAGGGTCGCTCCCTCCCGCCTGGGTTACCTGGTTGCCGATTCACTGCCGGCGTTGCTATGTTAAGAAAAGGAGGCTCCTGTGAAGGCGCACGTCGGCTGCTCCGGATGGAACTATAAACACTGGAAAGGTGTCTTTTACCCGAAAGAGCTGAAGCAGGCAGATTGGCTCTCTTTCTATTGCAGCCGCTTCGACACGCTGGAGCTGAATTTTACCTTCTACCGCCAGCCGAGCGATGCCACCTTCGAGAAATGGCACGGGGCGGCGCCTGACGGTTTTCTCTTCTCGGTAAAGATGTCGCGGTTCATTACCCATACCAGGCGGCTCAAAGTGGAGCGTGACTCGATTGAGCGCTTCTTCGGCGGCGTTTCAATCCTTTCCGACAAACTCGGGGTCGTCCTCATCCAGCTCCCCCCGACGCTGGCCTTCGACGCCGGTCTCCTTTCCACCTTCTTCTCGACCCTCGACCCCGGGCTCCGGTACAGCGTCGAGGCGAGGCACGAAAGCTTCGTCAGCGAAGCCTTTTTCTCCCTTTTGAGGCAGCGCAATATAGCGTGGTGCATCTCGGAGACGGCAGGGCGCTATCCTTACCGGGAGGCGGTGACAGCGGACTTCGTCTACGTGAGGCTCCACGGGAGGGAGAAACTGTATGCCTCGAGCTACCTGGACGACGAGCTCCGCGACTGGAAGGAGAAGATAAAGTCGTGGGGGAGGGAGACCTACGTTTACTTCGACAACGACTTCGAAGGCCACGCCCCTGCGAACGCGTCAACCCTCAGGGCGATGTTCGAAAAATAAGAGACCTTCCGGCTGCTCTCCTTGAGAAAGGAAGCAGCCGGTCATCCGGGCGTTCCGGTCACCTGGCGGGAGGCATTTGCACCTGGTGCTCGGGCACCCAGGTGCCGTTTACCCATTGGCCCGGCACGGTCACGATGTTTCCTTGAGCGGCCGCCTGATTTGCGCTCCCCTGCGCTCCCGCCGCTGCCGGATCGGGGTATCCGTACCCGGGGTCGGGGACCGCGTAGGCCGGGTCAGGGACGCCATAGGCCGGCGGCGGCGCTCCATACGCGGGCGGGGGATAATAGGGATAGTAAGGGGAATAGGGGTAGTAATACCCCGGGCCTACAATCACCCTGGGACCGTACCAGAACCCTCCGTAGTAGCGGCCGTGGAAACCCCCGTGAAACCCTCCACGACCTCCCCTTGCATGGCCCGTTATGGGCAGGGCCAAAAGAACCACCGCCATTATGATGCTTGCGAGAACGAGCATTAACCTTTTCATCTTTCTTGCTCCTTGAACATTTTTATCCCACTACCCGATGGAATTGTCAATAGCGGTTTTTTCCGCCGCCCCCAAGCCGTTGACAGGCCGTGGGCAATACTTATATTCAAAAATGTGGGGTCGGGAGAGGGGCCTCCGTCGGCTTTTCGGCGTCCGGTCTCCCTCCTTGTCCGTCCGCCCGGTGAAGGGGAATACCGGGCATTTTCTTTACGGGACCGAAAGAAGCGGGAATGCAGAAGACGGAGGGCCGGCGGCGATCGGTGCGTATCGACCCGGGGAGAGTCGCCGGCCCCCGTGGGCGATCAAAGGCGGGCGCAAAGCCGCGAAGGAGAAGGGGCCGATGAGAACGATTTTCGTACTGTTCGGCGAGTACCGGGAAGCGGTGACGGCCGTGGACGAGTTGATCCTGAGGGGCTTCGGCCCGGAAGAGATGAACGTTATCGTCCAAAGGGAAGCTTTGGAGAGCGAAAGTGAGGCCGGTCCCGAGAGAATTCGGGCTGACGGCGCCGGCAGGGCTGGAAAGGGGCGCCCGCGCGGTCTGGACTTTCTTCTGTCGGGCTGCGAGCCGGTGATTATACCGGGCATAGGCGCCGCATACGCGGCAGGCAAGGCTGCGGCCGCCGCCGTCGGAGCCACAGGGGGCGGGCAGACAGAGGGCCTGGCTCGCGGCCTGGCCGATATGGGCGTGCCGGGAGAGCTCGCCCAAACTTACGAAGGCGGGGTCGCGGGGGGTGGAACCCTATTTTGGGTGCGGGTGGCTGAAAAGCGCATGCCCGAGGCGTCGGCCCTTCTCTCGGCTACCCTGGAAGAGAAAGTTGCAAATTACGACTGAACTTACCGGAAGCGGCCGGCCCCTGAGGCAAGCCGGCCATGGGAACGGAAGATCCCGCCCGTCTCCCCCCTGATACCGCCCCGGAAGCCGGCCGCAATGGCCGGCCAGTTGGCCCGAGGCGAGCTTAGCGATCGAGCTTTCTCCTGAATCTGCTGCCGGTTACCGAGCCGGTGCCCAGGCCTTGTGCTCCGGGACCCATCTGCCGTTGACTTCCTGCCCCGGGACGGTGACCCATTGGCCCTGGCCTGTGGCTCCGGTGGAGGGTGCAGGCTCCGGAGCGGCAGGCGCCGGCCTGGAGACGTATGCCGGCGGAGGGGGAGGGGCAGCGTAGACGGGCGGGGGGTAAGCGTAGGCCGGCGCCGGATAAGTGTAGACGGGCGGCGGATAAGCGTAGGCGGGGGCAGGATAATAGTAGTAAGGCCTTGCTGCGACGCCTAAGGCTGTGCCGAGGGCGAGCCCGCCGACGAACCATCCGGCGCCCCAACCTCCATGTCCCCATGAAGAAGACGGAGAGGTCATGGCGACGGAGACGCCGACGAGCACAAGCAGGGCTATCAAGAGAAATCGTCTCATTTTCCTACCTCCTTGGGATGTCTAAAGTAAGTATACTACGGTAGCGGCGAAAAAGGTAGGCGCCTTTTCTCCCTAGAGCACAAAGTTCCAAATTACGCTCAAACATGGTATACAGTATGAAGGAAAGGTTCGGCTACTATTTCCATACAGGCCCGGTAGTGAAGCAGGCGCGTGAGATGGGTATGAAGACCCATATCATGGGCGAGGAAGGCGCCGACTCCCCCAAGTTTCCAGATCGTAAAGAACGGGAGGTTCCGCAACCTCGGCGTTGTGACCGACCCGGATCTCATAACGCCGGGCGAATAGCTGCGGAAAACAAAGGCAGGGGGCATCCGCCTCCTGCCTGAAAGGGAAAGAGAGGGAAGGACATGGGGCCGCTCGAGGAACTGCTGGGGGTGCTGGAAGAGAAGCTCGACAGAGCGCGCAGGATGATCGACGAGTACGACGAAAGTATGGATTACGCGAACTACTGCACCCTCCAGGGCTTTGCCGAGGGCCTCGCCTTGGCGATTGAGGAGATAAAGGAGAGGGTAGGGAAGACAGGACCAACCGGGGGCGAATGAAAGAGGCCGAAAGGGAAAACAAAAAAGGGTCCCTAGCGATCTCTATGGGGGAGAAAGGGGAGGCGCGACTCAGTTTTGGCGGCCGCCTGTGCCTCGGCGATCTTAAAGCGATGAAAGAGAGGGTGGACGCCCTTTTCGCCGCCGGGCCCAAGAGCCTCACCGTCGATCTTGGGGGACTGGAAAAAGCGGACAGCGCAGGGGGTCTCCTTCTCCTCGAGACGGAGGAGGAGGCCCGGAGGCGCTCCACACCCTTCGAGTTCCTCAATATGCCGCCGGGCGTCCGGGGTATAATCGACCTTCTCGACCGGAAAGCCATTAAGGCAAGAGCTGAGGTAAGGCCCGCCAGGTCCGAGGGCTTCTTCCAGGCGGTGGGGGTGACGAGCCTCGGTTTTTTCGACGATATAGGCCAGTCCCTCACCTTCGGGGGGACCCTCCTTTCCGAGATCGTGCTTTCCATCATGCACCCTTCCTCCGTGAGATGGAAGGACGTGATAGTCTACATGAAAAAGGTGGGGGTCGACGGTATTCCCATATTGGCCCTCATCAGTTTCCTGATGGGCCTGATCATCGCCTTCATGTCTTCGCTGCAGCTCAAACAATTCGGGGCGAACATGTACGTTGCCTCCCTGGTGGCCATAGCCATGGTAAGGGAGCTGGGGCCGATCATCACGGCCATACTGGTGGCCGGCAGGTCCGGTTCCGCCTTCGCCGCCGAGATAGGGACGATGGTGGTGAACGAAGAGGTGGACGCCCTGACGACCATGGGCTTCAACCCCATCAGGTTCCTCGCGGTCCCCAAGGTTTTTGCCGCCGTCCTCACGGTGCCCCTCCTCACGTTCTTTTCCGACCTTTTTGCCATCCTAGGCGGCATGACAGTCGGCATACTGGGCCTCGACCTCACCTTCCACACCTATACCGAGCTTACCTCATGGGCGCTTACCGTGACCGACTTGATGAACGGCGTGATCAAGTCTATCGTATTTGCTATCCTCATTGCCGGGATCGGATGCCAGAGGGGGTTCAGCGTCCGGGGAGGGGCCCAGGCAGTGGGCAATGCCACTACTTCGGCAGTCGTATCCGGCCTCTTCCTCATCATCGTGGCCGACTCGACCTTTGCCGTTATCTTCAACTACGTGAGTTGGTGAAGCATGGACGAAAGGGCGGAGCGGGTGATAATGGTGGAGGGCCTTTCCGTCCGGTACGATGATGAGGTCATCCTGGACGACGTGAGCTTCGAGGTGCGCCGGGGCGAGATCGTAATCATCGCCGGGGCGAGCGGCTCGGGCAAATCGACGCTGCTCAGACACATGATAGGCCTTGCCAGACCGTATTCGGGCAGGGTGCTGATAGACGGCATCGATATAACGAGCGCCTCCGAGGCGGAACTGAGGGAAGTCAGGAAGGGCATAGGAATGCTCTTTCAGTCGAGCGGCCTTCTCGGTTCTATGACGCTGGCTGAGAATATCGACCTGCCCCTGTCCGAGTTCACGGATCTTCCTGTACCGATCCGCGAGACTATAGTGCGGGTAAAGCTCGCCATGGTAGGACTCTCGGGCTATGAGGGCCATCTGCCCAGCGAGCTTTCGGGCGGGATGAGGAAAAGGGCGGGGATAGCGAGGGCGATGGCCCTCGATCCGGACATGCTCTTTCTGGATGAGCCCTTCGCCGGCCTCGACCCCGTTACCTCGGCCGGCCTCGAGCTCCTCGTGAAAAGGATAAACCAGGGCATGGGGACTACCATGGTTATCGTAAGCCACGAGCTTGAGGCCATCTTCCGCCTGGCTCAAAGAATGGTGATGCTGGACAAAGGCAAAAAAGGTATAATTGCTGAAGGCGATCCGAAGGTTCTGAAGGAGAATCCGCCGAGCCCGCAGGTGAGGCATTTTTTTAACCGTGAGATCGAAGAAAAGAACGAAGGGGAGGATCACGGGGTTTAGATGGGGCAGCGAAGGCTATATTTTCTTGTAGGGCTGTTCGTCACCATCGGCGTGCTCCTGGGGGCGGCGGCCGTCATATGGCTGGGCGCCTCCAAGTATTTTCAGAAAGGGTTGATGTACGCGACGTACTTTGACGAGTCGGTCCAGGGGCTTCAGGCGGATTCGATAGTCAAGTTCAGGGGTGTCGATATCGGGACCGTCCGAAAGATAGGGGTTGCGCCGGACCAGCGGCTCGTCGAGGTCGTCATGAAGTTAGACGTGAAGGATTTCAACGTGAGCGGGGTGGTGGCGAAGCTTACGATGGCCGGCATAACAGGCATAGTTTACGTGGAGCTGGACCGGAAGAAGCCCGGCGAGCCGAGTCTGACGCCGACCGCCTTTCGGCCGCCATATCCGGTCATACCCTCAGCCCCTTCGGACATAAAGCAGATCGAAAGCGCCATCAACGAAGTGATGAAGCGCATAAGCGCGGTCGATTTCACCGCACTATCGAACCAGATTATGAGGGCTGCCGGGTCGATCGACAGTCTCGTGAACAGTAAAGAGACGAGGCGCATCGTGGTGAACGCGGACGCAGCATCGAGCAGGCTCGCGGCTGCAGCAGAGAAGATAGACAACTTCCTTGCCGGCGGATCGGCGCAAGGGGTCGTCGCGAGCGCCAGAGAGGCCGTCGACGAGGCCAGGTCAGTGATAGCCCAGGTGCGGGCCGAAGTGAAGCGGGCGAACGTGGGAGAGACGACGGCCAGGGTCGACCGGCTCGTGGAAGGCGCCTCCGGAAGGGTGGAATCCGCCCTTGCGGAAGTGGAGCTTACCGCCGAGACCCTCCGCCGGACCGCAGAGTCCGTCGAAGACCTTGCCGACCGGCTTAGAGCCGACCCTTCGGCTTTAATCTTCAGCCGCCCTCCCAAAGGAGAATAGTTACCCATGAAGGCCGCCATCACATCCGTCCTCGTATCCCTGGCTTTTCTCTTTCTTCTCGCCGGCTGTTTTCCCGGGAACAGGGCCCCCTATAAAATCGACTTTTACACGCTCGACTATCCGCCTCCCGTCTTGAGGGGTGCCCCCCTCGACCAGGTGGTGAGGATGAACAGGTTCTCCGTCGCGCAGGTTTACAACAGCACGGCCATGGTCTACAAGCCGGAAGAGTACAAGCTGGCCGTTTACCAATACCACAAATGGAGGGTAACCCCCGGGGATCTGGTAACCGACTACCTTGCCCGCGATTTCCGGTCTTCGGGCTTCTTCAAGGCTGTGTTTACCGGTCGGCAGCGGGAAGGCGCGCGGTTCGAGGTCGAAGGAGCGGTCGAAGAATTCCTCGAATCCAGGGAGGCTGACGGATGGAAGGCTGTCCTCGCCCTCGAAGTGGCCCTTCTCGACCGGAGCGAGCCTTCCGTCGACGCAAGGGTCGTCTTTCAGAGGCGGTACAAGGCTGAAGAACCTCTTGCGGATCAGGCGCCGGCCGCCTTTGCCAGGGGCATGAGCGCATGCCTTGCACGGGTTTCCTCGGAAGTGATCGGCGGTGTTGCAGCGGCAATCGCCGAGCGGTCTCCCGGACCCTCGCGATAGGAGGTGCCTGCGACAAAAGCCACTGCCGTTGGGGGCCTTTGAGGCTTTAAATTTTTCCTTGACGTCCCGCGGGTATTCATATAATGATATAATGTTCAACGGTCTCTGGCACATAGCCGCATCGACAAGGGTTTGAAGGGGAAGGCGAACCTTTCCCCGCACCTATTTCGGCGACGGGAGGAGAGATATGAACGCAGTGCTAGTTCTTGTATTGGGTTTCATCGTCTTCTTCATCGGTTATCGCTGGTACGCCCGTTACATCGATAAGAACGTGATGAAGGCGGACGCGAAGAAGGCGACCCCCGCCAAGATGTACATGGACGGGGTGGAGTTCATGCCGACGAGCAAGAACGTGCTCTTCGGCTACCAGTTCAAGTCGATCGCCGGAGCCGCGCCGATCATCGGTCCCATCATTGCCATCCAGTGGGGCTGGCTGCCGGCTCTGCTATGGATACTGGGCGGCGCCCTGTTCATCGGCTGGGTCCAGGACTATTCGAGCGCCATGATTTCCATGCGCAACGAGGGGGCTTCCTTCGGCGCCCTGAGCCATCGACTCATCTCGCCTAGGGCGAGGATAATCCTGCTCTCCTTCATCTACTTTTACCTGCTCCTGATTGCGGGGGCCTTCGGCAACGTCGTAGTAAGCACGGCCGTCTCCCTGAAGGCAGCGCCCATGGCGTGGCTTTTCCTGACGATCGGAGGGGTCATCGCCGGACAGATGATTTACAGGTGGAAGAAGGACATCATCCTCACGACTGTGGTTTGCGTGATCATAGCCCTCATCGGCATCTTTCTGGGCACCGTGGCGCCTTCTGACAAGGTCATCGGCGCCGGCCTTGCGAACAGCAGGCTTCTCTGGGCGCTCGCCGCCTGTGTCTTCTGCTACTTCGCAGCCGTACTGCCGATCTGGAGATTCGCGCTGCCCATCAACTACGTGGCATCGTACATCGTTTTCCTGGGGCTTTTCTTCGGCATGATAGGCGTTTTCATTCTCCATCCCAATTTTACCCTTCCCGCCGTCTCGTCCTTCACGATAGCGATCGGCCCCGTCTGGCCGATCATGTTCGTCACCATAGCGTGCGGCGCGATCTCCGGGTGGCACAGCATAGTATCGAGCTCGGGCACGGCGCGCCAGCTGGAGCACGAGACGGATGCGCGCCCGGTAGGTGCGGGCGTGATGTTCGTAGAGATGATGCTCGCCCTCTTTGCTCTCGTCATAGCCGGCACGATCTACGCCTCGGGTGCGGAATACAAGGCTGCGGCGGCCCTTGGCCCGGGCCTTATATTTGCGACGGGCGTTTCCAAGTTCCTGGGTGTCCTCGGCATGCCCGCTGCCCTGGGCAAATCGTACGGAAGCGTAATGATGGTGGTCCTTGCCATTACCATCATGCAGCTCGTAATCCGCTTCATGAGGGTCGCGACGTCGGAGCTCCTGAGCGACGTGAGCTCGGTCTTCAGGAACCCCCATATAGGCACATTCATCGCGGGAATACTGACCCTCGTCCTCATCATGACCGGGTGGTGGCAGTACCTCTGGATACTCTTCGGCGGCGCCAACCAGCTCATGGCTTCCCTTGCGCTCATGCTGGTTACGGCTTGGCTCATGTCTGAGGGCAAGCCGTACGCTTGGTCCTTCTATCCGATGATCTTCATGTTCGTGACGACTATAGCCGCCCTTTGCTATACGTCTTACTCCCTCCTTTGGAAAGTCGCATCGGGCGTCGTGAAGGGCGAGGCGGTCGTCGGCAATACGCTGATGGGTCTCGTGGGTTTCTTCCTTGTTCTCGCTGCCCTCGCTCTCGGCGTGGAAGGTGTCAAGGCCTTCGGCAGGTACCGGGCCGCCAGGGGAGGACTGAAGGAGAAGCCGGCACAGGCGTAAAGGTTGTTTTGCCCCCCTTAGGGGCTTATGGACAAAGGAGGCTTCAGCCATGGGCGAAGGTGGTAAGAAAGGCGGTATATTCGGGGCGATAAAGGAGTTTGTGTACGGCGTGGCCGCCCACGATTCCGCGCGGTTTGCACTCAAGACAAGGGCGAGTATGGAGCACCTCTTCATTCTCATAACCATGGGCGATATGCTCGGCGTGCCCATCCTCCCGCCCTACTACTCCCTGAGGCTGCTGCCGTACGTGGTCCCCCAGATTGCAACCTGGAAAAGGAGAATGTTGAGGGAGAAGGACCTGACAGACGGTCTGGCATAAGTTTAAGGCAGTGTTGAGTGTTGAGTGAAAAGAATCTTTTAACTCAACACTAAAAACTTAAAACTCAACACCGCATTTTTGGAGGTGCGCCATTTCTCTTGTAAAGATATTCGAACAGTATCCTAACAGGCGGTACATCATGTTCGGCGGGAAAGGGGGGCTCGGAAAGACGACCTTCTCAGCCGCAACCGCGTATTACCTGGCGAAACAGGGTAAGCGGGTCCTCGTTTTTTCGGTGGACCCCCAGGCCTCGTTGAGCGACATTTTCCAGAGGGACATTTTCGGCAAGGGTCCGACGGAGATCATACCCAACCTCTATGCTCAGGAAATCGACGCGGACAGGAGGATCAAGGAATACCAGCAGGAAATACGGCAGAAGATCATCGATATGTACGGTATGGACCAGATCCCCGAGGAGATAGAAAGCTACATCCAGGCGGCTGCCGCAGAGCCAGCCATGGAAGAGAGCGCCATTTTCGACGAGGTCGTCGATATCGTCGTCAAGGGCAATTACGATTACTATATCTACGACCTTGTGCCCCTCGGCCACGCTCTCTATTACCTGAGCATGGCTTCCGTGTACGACGCGTGGATCGGCAAGATCACCGGACTGCGCGAGCAGATGCGGGAGTACGACCAGGTGGCGGCCGTCATGCGCCGCGAGAAGGAATTGGACGAGGACGCGATACTGAACGAGCTGCTCTACATCAAGGACCGGATCAACAAATCCTCCAGGATCCTCACCGACAAGGAGAAGACCGCCTTTTTCTTCGTCATAACCGCCGAGCAGATGGTGATCAACGACACGGTAAAGGCCGGCCAGCTCTTTGCGAAGTTCGATGTCCCTTTAAGCGGCTACATCATCAACCGGGTGCTCTCCGATTCGCTGAAGGAACAGGACATCCCGGAATACCTGAAGAACAGGCTCATCATGCAGGACCACTACCTGGGCGTTATCAACGACACGTTCAAGGGAGAGATCCTGGCATCGGTTCCGGAGATGGAGAGGGACGTGACCGGCCTGCCCATGATAGAAAAGCTTGCATCGGTCATGTTCCAAGGGTAGGGGAGGGGAGGAAAAGATGGACACGCTCGGCATACATAACAGCATAACGGTGAGCATGAGGAAGTTTATGGAGGACAACCCCCGGTTGAAGTACATCTTTTTCGGGGGGAAGGGCGGCGTGGGAAAGACCGTCATGGCGGGGGCCGCTGCCCTGTGGTCGGCAAAAGGCGGCAAGAGGACGCTTCTCGCCTCTACGAACCCGGTCCATAGCCTTTCGAACCTTTTCGGCGAGGATGTCTTCGGGAAGCCGGTCGTCGTGTGCAATGAAGACCGGTGCTTTGCCTTCGAGATCGATACGCGGGACACGATAGAGCGGTCCAAGCAGGAGATACGGGAAAAAATAAACTGGTTTCTCAAGTTCGCGGATATCACGACGAAGGCCGAAGATTTCATAGAGTCGGCCACAATGAACCCGGCCTTCGAGGAGTCGGCGATGTTCGAGAACATGATGGACATCATCTTCAAGGACGAGTACGATTTCTATGTCTTCGACACTGCCCCGACCGCCAACGCGCGCAGACTCCTCGGCATGTCCAAGGTGTACTCGCTCTGGGTGGAAAAGATGCTGAAGAGCAGGGAGGAGGCGAAGTCTCTCCGTGAGGTGCTCTCCTTTACGAAAAAGAAGGAAAAGGACCCCCTCATGGACTACCTGCTCGGTTTCAAGGACAGGATGGCGAACGCTCAGAACCTCCTCACCGATAAGGCGCTTACCGCCTTCTTCTTCGTGACCCTCCCGGAGAGCCTGCCCATAGCGGTGATCACACGCTTCATAAACTGGTTCTACGAGTTCGGCATACCCGTCGGAGGCGTTGTCGTCAACGGCTTGATTCAGAAGGACCAGGTGAGCGCCAATACGGTCGAGTTCGTGAGGAACAGGATAGCCATGCAGGAAGAGCACATGGCGGAGATCTGGAACATCTTCGGCGACAAGGTGAGGGCGATCACCCCCCTCTTCGAGACGGAGATCAAGGGGACGGCGATGCTGGAGCGGACCAGCAAATACCTGTTCGCCTAGCGCCTGGCGTTCATCTGCGGCCGGCTTCGGGCACCCCTTTGCGTGTCGCGCCTTTGCCGTGTCTGCCGGTGGCGCGCGAACCTCTGGCGCCGCTTTTCCCCCGGAACGCCGCAAGGCCTCGTCCAACCGGTCGGCTTCGCCCCATCGTCAAAGAGGGTCCAAACCGTCAACTTTCGTTCACTTTCGTAAACCCCCCTCCCGTTAAAAGAAGGAAGGACAAGGGAATCTTAGGATAATTTTCAATACCGCTTAAGGCTCCTGCAGCAAGTTCCGATAAACATATTGATTGAGTCGGCGTGCCGCATGGACGCGGGCCGGCAAAAACCGCCTGCAGGTCATGATACGAAGCGGGACGCTGATCGGAGATATTGGGCTTTATTGGGCTTCTTCAAATTATACCGAAGGAGGGCAAATGGGCTCCAGGATCAATACCGAGGAATCGAATGAAATTCTCAGGATTTTGATGAAGGCACTTTTCGAAGCGAGAGACGTCAACAAGAATTCCGATCCAGAAACAGGGAAAGTGATCGCCAAACTGTTAAAGCAGATTGAAGATAAATTGACCTATTTCTTCCGGGAAAACGTCGACAGGAGGGCCGTCCCGAGAGATCAGCCGATATTGTCGGATATGGCCGGCTATTATAAGATAAGCTCCTCTTTTTATTGATCCCCTCATCGCCTTTCCCCCGCGTCTATCTGACGGCCGATGCAGTGGACGGCATGACGCGGAAGAGGTAAAGAGGAAGGGAACGGCCCTTCCCGAGATATCTAAAGGACCCTACTACGGGCGGCAGGCCCGACCGATTGTCCGACCGCTTTGCCTCCTTCAGGTGAGGCCTGCCGCTCATCACTACAGAGGGTCGGTCCGTCTCGTCTTATTGAGGGAGGTGGCCGGCCGGCCGCCCCCGGGTGTTTTCAGGAGCGCGAAGTGGAGAAGGTTCTTCTCGGGGTCCGCCATCTCGACCCCGACCCTTACGTGATCGCCTATGCGAAAGACCCTGTGGGTCTTCCTGCCTACCAGGCGGAACCTCTGCTCTTCGAAAGTGTAGTAGTCGTCATACAGGCTGGAAAGAAGTACGAGCCCCTCCACGAACACGTCGAAAAGCTCGACGAAGAATCCGAATGACGTTATGTGTGAGATAATGCCTTCGTATTCCCGGCCGACCTTTTCTTTCATGAATAGCACCTTTACGCGGTCTTCCGTCTCCCTTTCCGCCTCCATTGCAGCCCGCTCCCTTTCGGAAAGATGGATAGCCATCCTCTCGAGGTCCTCTTCTCCGTACGGTGCCTTCCCCTTGCCCCCGTCGCCGATGATTGCCTTGAGGATACGATGGCAGACAAGGTCGGGGTAGCGGCGGATGGGAGAGGTGAAGTGGCTGTACAGGTCGAGGGCCAGGCCGAAGTGGCCCTTGTTGAGGGCCGAATATCTTGCCTGCTTCATCGATTTCAAAAGGATGCGGCTGATCAGGAACTCGTGCTCCTTCTCCCTGGCGTCCCTCAATATGGACTGGAGGGGAAGCCTGCCCCTCGAATCTGTCTTGCAGCCGATGCCGAGGGTCCGCAAGAGCCGCTCGAAATCGGCCAGCTTTTCCCGTTCGGGATGCTCGTGGACGCGGTAGATTAGGGGGACCTTCTGCTCCGTTATGAAACGGGCGACGGCCTCGTTGGCCGCTATCATAAACTCCTCTATGATGCTCTGAGAGAACAGGCGCTCCGACCTGAGTATGGTTTTTATCCCCCCCTCCATGTCAAGGACCAGGTCCGGCTCGGGCAGGTCGAAATCAAGGTTCCCCCGGTCCTCGCGCCGTCCCTTCAAAATGTGCGCCAGTTCGCCCATGTCTTCGAGCCGGCGCAGAAGAGGCCCGAGGGCGCGCCGGGCCTTCGCCTCTTTTTTCACCAGTCCGTCCTCTACCTGGTGGTACGTAAGCCTCCGGCTGCTCCTTATGACGGACCTGTCGAAAGAGGCCTGAAGGAGGTTGCCCGCTCGATCGTACCTGAGCCTGACGGTGACTGTCAGTCTTTCCTCTTCAGGGTTGAGGCTGCAAACGATGTTCGAAAGCTTCCTGGGCAGCATGGGGATGACGGCGCCGGGAAAGTAGACGCTGGTGCCCCTCGCAAAGGCCTCCCTGTCCGCGGCCGAATCACGGCGCACATAATGGGAGACATCGGCTATGGATACATAGAGGACAAAACCCTTCCCCGTCTTTTCGACGCAAACGGCGTCGTCGAAATCGCGGGCGAATTCTCCGTCTATAGTTACGTGATCGAGTGCCCTCAGGTCCACCCTGCCCCCGGTGGAAATGTCGAGCCCCATCTGCTTTGTCTCGTTCTCGACGGTTCTCGGGAACCGGCCGGAAAGGCCCTGCTTGTAAGTGACGAACTGGGTGATCTTTCCGATGCTGTCGAGGTTCCTGAAGAGCTTGAGTATGCTGCATTCCGGGTCGCCCCCGTCGGCAAACCTCGTCACCTTCGCGGCTACCAAGTCCCCGTCGCGAAGCTCGCCTGTCTTCTTGCCCGGCTCCACTATAAAGTGGGCGGATATCCTCTCGTCATCCGGGACCAGGAAGAAAAGCGTCTTGTGCTGCCGCAGAAAGCCGGTTATGTTTTTTGTCTTCCTCTCCGTCACCTTCACGATTCGGCCTTCCCGCCTGCGCTGCCTCACGTGCTCGATCCGCACCACCACCTTGTCCCCGTGGATTGCGTCCTTTATAAAGCGGGCAGGGACAAATACGTCGCCCCCTTCGCCCCTGTCGGGGACGACGAAGCCGTTTCCGCTCCTGGTGCACCAGAGGGTGCCCAGAAGGAGGTTCATTTCGTCGGGGATTCCGAAACGGTCGTTCTTGAGCCTGATGAGAGACCCCGCCCTGACCATATCCCGGAGCAGCTTTTTCAGCTCGTTCTTGCGCTCTTTCCATAAAGCGACCATTTTTTTCAGGTCGTTCATGGACAGGGGGCGCTTGGCCCTCTCGAAGAGTTCGAGGAGCCCTTTCTCGGTGAGGCTGTCTGCCGGTTCTTTTTTCATTTATCCTCAGTGCAAGGATACAACCGGCGGGCGAAAATTGCAACGGTCGTGCGCTCTCCCGGAGGGAGACGGCGGAAGAGCGCCCTTCCCATGCGTTAAAGCGCCTGCTCCATCCGCTGGAGCGCCTCTTCCAGAGTGTCCCTCGGGCAGCCGAAGTTGAGCCTTACAAACCCTTCGCCGCCTTTGCCGAATTCAATGCCGTCGTTGAGGGCCACCTTCGCCTGCTTGAGGAAATATCTGAACGGGTTTCCCGGTATGCCCGCCTCCCTGCAATCGAGCCAGGCAAGGTACGTCGCCTCCATGGGCGTCATCCTTATGCCGGGGAGCCTTTCTTGCACGAATTTCGCGAGGAAGTCCCTGTTGCCTTTAAGGTAGGAGAGGACCTGGTCGAGCCACTCCTGCCCTTGCGTGTAGCCCGCCAGCGCCGCTACAAGGCCCATAATGTTGACATGGGGGATAAGGTGCCTGCTGCCCTTTGTCCATATATCGCGGAGAGCGGGGTCTTCGATAACGGCGAAGGCGCACCCGAGGCCCGCCAGATTGAAGGTCTTGCTCGGGGCCATCAGGGTGATGGTGCGACGGGCCACCTCCCTGTCCAGGCTTGCGATAGGTATGTGGCGATGGCCGGGGTAGAGGAGGTCGCAATGGACCTCGTCCGAACAGATGATCATATCGCGGGAGAGGCAGATTTCGGCAAGGGTCTCCAGCTCGCTCCGCCCATATACGCGGCCGACGGGGTTATGGGGGTTGCAGAGGAGAAAGACTCGCGTGCGGTCCGTGATCGACTCTCGCAGGGCGGCGAAGTCGATCTCGTAGGGTCCTCCTCTTTGCACGAGGGGCGGATCGGCGAGGAACCTGCCGTGGGCCAGGGCGTCCATAAAATGGGGATAGACGGGCGGCTGGATGAGAACCCCCTCCCCCGGCTCCGTGTAAAGTCGGAAAGCGAGGTTTAGGCCGGTCACGACGGCGGGCAGAAAGACCACGTCCTGCTCTTCGATTTCCCAATCGTAGAGCCTTTTCAAACGGTCCACGACGACGGCGGCCAACTGTCCGGGCTGCTCCACGTAACCGAACACACCCTCGTCCACCCTACGGTGCAGGGCCTCTACGATGGGGTCCGCGGAAGGGAAGTCCATGTCGGCGATCCATAGAGGGATGACCTCGCTCCCGTATCTCAGCCACTTGAGGCTGTCGGAGCTTGCCCGAGCCGTATGTCGGTCGAAATCGTATTCCATTGTGACAGGCACCGATTATGGCCTTATTATGACCCCGTACTTTGCTATTATTATATTACATCGAGCCTGCCGGGGACGGCAAAAATCTTTCTTCTTGCGGTTATTGCGATTCCTTCTGCATCGATACCTCCCGGCGAATGCGGAGCTTTCCGGTCACTTCGTCCGGTTTCGAGAATAATCTGGAAAAAGGGCCGACGTTGTATTATAAGAGGGTGATGAAAATAGCGCTGGCAGACCTTACTTACCTTTCGAACGATGATGCCGCCCAGACGGTCCCGCTCAACGTCGCATATCTTGCTGCTTACTTGCGGCAGGAGGCGGACGCGCCGGAGATAGAGATATTCAAAGACCCTCTGCGGCTGTACAACGCGGTCTCGGCCGACCCCCGCTCCTACGGCTGCCTGGCCCTGTCGAACTATGCCTGGAACTTCAACCTCAACAGGAACTTGATGGAGATGGTGAGGTCGAAAAACCCCGCCATCATAGCCGTTATGGGCGGCCCTAACATCGACGCCTCCTCGGAGGAAGGCGTCGAGAGCCTCTTCGACGCGTTCCCCGGCCTCGATTTCTATGTAGTCGGCGAGGGGGAGCAGAGGTTCGCTGCCCTCGCAAGGGCAGTCATGGAGAGCCGGACGAACGTGCGGCGAGTGTGGGAGCGAGTACCGGAGACTATAGTCGGCTTCGACAGGAGAAAGAGAACCGTCCTGAGGGGCCGGGGGCCGGACACGGGCCACTGCGACTGCAAGGCCCTGCCGTCGCCTTACCTGAGCGGCGCGCTCGATGCGTTCCTGGACGATCCCCGTTTCGTGCCGATCATAGAGACGAGCAGGGGGTGTCCTTATTCTTGCGCCTTTTGCTGCTGGGGCAGCTCGACCAACTCAAGGGTAAGGCCCTTCAGGACCGAGACGGTGCTGGCCGAGCTGGAGTATATATCGGCCAGGACGAAAAATCCGATGAAATCCTTATATATTGCGGACAGCAATTTCGGAATCCTGAAACGGGACATAGAGATCGCCCGCAAGCTCAAGGAAATCAATGGAGCGACCGGGTCGTTCCGGAACATCTGCATCTATTTCAACAAGAATACGGACGAGGACATAGTAGCGATCGCCGGGATACTGAAGGACCTCACGGACGTGACCATGTCGAAGCAGACGCTCAACCCCGGGGTCCTGAAGATAATAGGGAGAAAGAACATCCCGGAGGGGGAGTACGGCCGCTTTTATTCGAGGCTCAGGGGCATGGGCGTGAGCACCTACTGCGAGCTGATCTACGGACTTCCGGGCGAGTCGTTGGAGAGCTTCCTAGACGGGCTCGAAAGGGCCTACGAGGAGAACATCAGGATATCCGTCTACCCCCTTCTTCTCATCACCGGGACAAGGATCGCCTCAAAGGGCTTCAGGGAAAGATACCGAATCAGGTCGGCCTTCAGGGTGATGCCGAGATATACGGGAACCTACGGGGAGATCGGCTCGGCAGAGTATGAAGAAGTCATCGTGTCCCACTCGAAGTTCAGCCGGGCCGACCTCGCCAGGGTCCGCCTCGTCCTTTTCTTTCATTACCTCTTTTCCGAGCCGGTTTTCGGGGACTTGGTGCTTTTCATGAGGGGAGAGGGGCTCAATGTTGCCGCCTTCATGAGGTTCCTCGCGGATGATCGTGCCGACCGGCCTGCCGGCCTCGAAGCCCTTCTGCGATCTCTGGAGCGCGCCTCGGCGGAAGAGCTGGTCGCAAAAGAGGCCGTCAAATTCCGATTTACGAGGGCAGAGGTGAATGAGATAAGGGAAAAGAGCGTCGATCAGAACGTCTTTCATTTCTGCAAGCTCTTGTCATCGAAAGGGCGACTCGAGAGCTTCAAAGGGTATCTTTCCGGCGCACTCGAGAGATTCTGCGCGTCCCGCTCCCCCGACGCCGACAGGGAGGGCATGGGCGACGTCATCGAGATGTGCTTCGACAGGTTGCCCGATTTCCCCCATGTAGAGACAGGAAAAAGGGTTCGCTACCCTTATGATCTTGAGTCGTGGATGAGAAAGGGCGGAAATCTGTCCGGCTTCAGGACCGGAAAGAAACTGGAGTACGCCCTCGAGCTGGACGAAGGGCGGTTATCGGTCTTCAACGAAGTAACGTAGAGGAGGTGGCCCGGCAGGCGGGGCGTTTCGTCTGGAAGAAATCGCTTGACAGCCGGCTTCCGACTAAGGCAATCTGTACCGGCATAGCATTAAACCATTAAACAAGGAGGTGCGCAGTGATTACAT
>JBEKOT010000030.1:0-18996 GCA_049521495.1 Syntrophorhabdales bacterium
AATATCGATGCTTAAAGGCTGGAAGAAGGCTCTGCCCGCCTTTCTCTTTGTCGCCGTCGCAGCCGCTGCCGTGCCGTCATGGGCGCAAAGCGGCCCGGGACCGGAACGGCAGGCTATACCTGCCTGCTTTCCGCATCCGACAGGGCTGCCCTCGCCTGTGAGAGTTTCCTGTAATACTTCCTGATTTTCTCCACGTTGCCGGAAGCCACGGCCTTCGTGAGGTCCCCTTCGGCTTCCGCTACATCGAGGAGCAGGTAATAGTCTAGAGACTCCTTCATGTGGGCCAGGACGATCATGCCGGTCACGACAGGGTGGTTGTTGGTCACATTCGCGTCCTTGAAGCGCGTTCCGTGCTCCAGTTCGACGCCGAGGCCGATCCTGAATTGCTCCGGATCGATAGGCATTTTCTCGGTGTTCACCTCTGCCAGGATCCGCGCCGCTTCTTCCGGCTCGGCCTCCGGTTCCGGAAGGGCCGTCCAGTCTCTGATCCCGAGCTCCTTGCACACCTTTCGCACCTCATAAGCCGTTATATATTCCGGAAGCTTCATGCGCCCCTCCTCTTTTTTCCTTTCGGTCGATGGCCCCGCTCACATTATCGACACGCCGATCGCTAAAGCCCGGGATACCGCAAGGAGAAGTATACAGGCGGCGGGTACCCCGAACCCGGCCGGGGGAGTCTAGGTCCCCATTTCCCAAGACGACAGGTATTTCTTTTGTTCCCTGGTCAGCTTATCTATAATAACGCCCCTCGTGGCCAGCTTCAAAAGAGCCACCTCCTTGTCTATCTCAGCCGGCACGCCGTGGACCTTCGTCTCCAGGCTCTTGCCCTTCTTCCACATGTACTCGGCAACGAGGGACTGGTTAGCGAAGCTCATGTCCATTACCTCGGAAGGGTGGCCTTCGGCTGCGGCCAGATTGATGAGCCTGCCCTCCCCCAGAAGATAGATCTTCTTGCCCCCCGCGAGCGTGTACTCGTCAAGGAACGGCCTTAGTCTTTTCTTCGATGTTTTCATCGACTCCAGGGCACCTATATCGATCTCGACATTAAAATGGCCCGAGTTGCAGACCATGGCGCCGTCCTTCATGCGCTCGAAATGCTCCTTGCGTAGAACGTGAATATCGCCGGTCACCGTAACGAACATATCTCCCGTCCTGGCCGCCTGGGCCATCTCCATGACTTCGAAGCCGTCCATGAGCGCCTCCAGCGCCCGCAAGGGATCGACCTCGGTAACGATCACGTGGGCGCCGAGCCCTTTGGCCCTCATGGCCACACCCTTGCCGCACCAGCCATAACCGGCTACGACGAACCTGGACCCGGCGACCAGCATGTTTGTGGCCCGCAGTATGCCGTCCGTTGTGCTCTGCCCCGTGCCGTACCGGTTATCGAACATGTGCTTTGTGGATGCGTCGTTTACGGCGATGACCGGGAACCTGAGCACCCCCTCTCTTTCCATGCTCTTCAGCCGTATGACACCTGTGGTCGTCTCTTCCGAACTGCCTATCACTCCTTCTATCAAAGCCTTCTTCCGGGCAGTTTTGAGGCCTGTCACCCAGTCCTTCACCTTGGGATGGAGGGCCTCGTACCGCTCGAAGGCGATCATGTGGAGCGCGCCGACCAGGTCTGCGCCGTCGTCCATGGTAAGGTTCGGCGCGAATGCCAGCGCCTTCATGATATGGGTGTAGTACTGGTCCTCGTTCTCGCCCTTTATTGCGAAAACGGGCACGCCCGTGTGCTTCACTATGCTCGCCGCCACGTCGTCCTGGGTGCTCAAGGGGTTCGAGGCGCATATGAGCACCTCGGCGCCGCCGGCCTTCAGGGTGGCCGCCAGATTAGCTGTCTCCGTGGTCACGTGGAGGCAGCAGGAAATGCGCGCGCCTTTCAGGGGCAACTCCTTTCGGAACCTCTCCCGTATCTTACGCAGCACCGGCATCCGGCGCTCAGCCCATTCCACTTTGTCCCGCCCGGTATCGGCGGATTTTATGTCTCTAACGTCGTATTCCATTTCGCCCTCCGGGCTCACAGGCCGGCTCGTTTTCTGATCTCGTCCACCATGTCGAGCTTTTCCCATGTAAAATCGGGGTCGTTTCTGCCGAAGGCGCCGCAGCAGGCGGTCTTAGCGTATATGGGCCTCAAGAGATCGAGCTTCTCTATGATCTTTCTCGGCCTTAGATCGAAGAGCTCCGTGACGATCTGCGCGATCCGGTCGGGGCTGATCTTCGCCGTTCCTTCCGAATCTACGTTTACGGACACGGGCTGGGCCACCCCGATGGTATATGCGAGCTGCACCTCCAACCGGTCCGCAAGGCCTGCGGCGACCGCGTTCTTCGCGATGTAGCGGGCCATATAGGAAGCGCTCCTGTCCACCTTGGACGGGTCTTTACCGGAAAAGGCCCCGCCGCCGTGGCTGCCCACCCCTCCGTAAGTATCGACGATTATCTTGCGGCCCGTCATGCCGCAGTCTCCCTTGGGTCCTCCGACTACGAACCTTCCTGTCGAATTGACGTAAATCTTCGTGTTCTTGTCCATCAACTCCGAAGGTATCACCCTGTTGATGACCTCTGCGACAACCCCTTCCCGCACCGTGCCCGGCGTTGCCTTGGGACTGTGCTGGGCGGCAATAACGACGGAGTCGACCCGTACCGGCACCTTGTCCACGTATTCGATCGTGACCTGGCTCTTGCCGTCGGGCCGGAGGAACGGCAGCGTCCCGTCCTTCCTCGCCTCGGCGAGCCTCCTCACCAGCCGATGGGCAAACATGATGGTCATGGGCATGTACTCGGAAGTCTCGTTGCAGGCGAAGCCGAACATCAGTCCCTGGTCCCCCGCCCCCTGTTCGTGATCGCCCGTCTCGTTGACGCCCATGGCTATATCCGGCGACTGCTCGTCTATGGCGGTAATGACGGCGCAAGTCTCCCAGTCGAACCCCATTGACGAATTGTTGTAGCCTATGTTCTTGATCGTCTCCCTCACGATATCGGGGATGTGGACGTAGCAGCTGGTAGTAATCTCGCCGCCCACAAGGACGAGCCCTGTCGTTACCAGCGTCTCGCAGGCCACCCTCGCTTTCTTGTCCTGGGCGATGATGGCGTCCAGTACGGAGTCGGAGATCTGGTCGGCGACCTTGTCCGGATGCCCCTCGGCAACCGACTCTGACGTGAAAAGGAACCTGGACATGCTCATATTCAACTACCTCCTTGTGAATTGTCTGCCTATGCGAAATCTTCAGGAAAAAGCCCCAACATTTCCTTTCTCAGAAAGTCCTCGCTTTCCTTCGCCGACTCTTTGGAAAGAATCTCCTTGACCAAATCCTTGCAGTAGCTGTGTACCAACCCCCTGACGATCTTCTTGACCCTCGGGATGGCGTAGGCGTTCATGGACAGCTCGTCCATGTCAAGCCCGAGCAGTATCGGCACGTATAGCGGCTCACCGGCCATTTCCCCGCACAGACACACCTCTATCTTTCCGGCGTGGGCGGCATCGACGGTCCTGTTGATCATGCGCAGCACGGCAGGGTGAAGGGGTTCATAGAGATAGGAGACGTACTCGTTGACCCGGTCTATTGCCAGGGTGTACTGAATCAGGTCGTTGGTGCCGATGCTGAAGAAGTCCACCTCCTGGGCAAGGAGGTCCGTGATCATCGTCGCGGAGGGCACCTCAATCATGATACCTATCTTAATCCCTTCGTCGAAGGGTATTTTCTCCGATCTCAGCTCCTCCATGCATTCGCGGAGCACGCCTTTAGCCCTCTTCACCTCGTCCATCCCCGATACCATGGGAAACATTATCTTCAACGGGCCATAGGCGCTCGCGCGCAAAAGGCCCCGGAGCTGGGCCTTGAATATGTCCACCTCCTTTATGCAGAGCCGGATGGCCCGCAGGCCCATTGCCGGATTGATCTCCTTCGGCACTTCTATCTTGGAGGCGAACTTGTCCCCCCCCAAATCGAGCGTTCGTATCGTGGTGTACTTCACCTTCCTGTTCTCGGCGAGCTTCTTGTAAATGTGGTAGTGGTCCATTTCAGTGGGCAGTGTCTTGCGGGAAAGATAGATGTACTCGGTGCGGTAAAGACCGACGCCTTCTGCGCCATAGCGCTCCACTATGTCCATTTCGGCGAGAAGCTCGATGTTCGCGCCGACCCTTATCCTGAAACCGTCTTTCGTTTCAGATTTCAGCTTTGCGATGCGGAGGAACTCCTTCCTCTGCGCATTATGGTGGGCCTGCCTGACCAGGTAATCCTTCTGGACGTCGGCCGTGGGGTTTATCATCACTATCCCCCGGTCCCCGTCTATTACTATGGTGTCGTTGTTTTTTGCCAGGGCCGTTATGGTTGCGAGGCCGACGACTGCCGGTATTTCGAGCGCCCTCGCCACGATCGAGGTGTGGGACGTGCGGCCGCCCACGTCCGTTACGAACCCCGATACCTTGTGGAGGTCAAGCTGGATGGTATCGGCCGGGGACAGGTCGTGGGCGACGATTACGACTTTCCCCCTAATGCCCTTCGCGTCGACGCCGGACACCTTACCCTTCACCATTATCCTGAGGAGCCTTTGGTAAATGTGGTTGAGGTCCTGCCCCCGCTCACGCAGGTACGGGTCCTCGACCTTATCGAAGCTGGAGAGGAACCTCGAAACGACTATTTCGAGAGCCCATTCCGCATTGATGCGCTGCTTTCTGATGATATCGAAGACGTCGCCAGAGAAGTAGGAGTCCTGGAGCATGAGTAAATGGGCATCGATGATAAAGGCATGCTTTCGCACCTCGTCATCTGGTATGGATTCCTTGATCCCGGAAAGCTCTTCCACCGCGGTCTTGACCGCCGTCCTGAACTTTGCTATCTCCTTTTCGACTTGCTCCTGTCTCACCTGGTACTTCGAGACATGCACCTTCCCCCGTTCAAGGAGGTACACCTTGCCTATGGCAATGCCCGATGAAACGGGCGTGCCGCGCAACTCCCCATATGCCGTCTTATCGTTGTTCATGTCTCACCGAAGCCTTCCTCAATGAGCCGGCCCACGTCCGCAAGGGCCTCCTGCTCGTCGATACCGTTAACCTTGACGGTCAACTTCGCGCCGAAGGGGCAGGCGAGCATGAGGAGGCCCATAATGCTCTTCCCGTTTACCCTCTGCCCGTCCTTCTCCACCCATACCTCCGCCTTGTACACCGAGGCCCTCTTGACGAACTGGGCTGCGGCCCGCGCATGGAGGCCGAGCCTGTTCCTGATCACAAAAATACCTTCCATCAACTCGGTTCCGCCTTCTTTATGTTGAGCACGTCGGTGGCCAGGTAGATGTTCTTCTTGCCGTAACCTGCGATAAAGCTAGCCAGCTCGGACAGACTTTTTCCCTGACGGAAGGTGACTAGCTTGATAAGCATGGGCAGGTTCGTTCCCGTCACTACTTCCACCTTGCCTTCCTGGAGAAAGGAAAGGCTTATATTTGAAGGGGTGCCGCCGAACATATCGGTGAGGATTACCGTTCCTTGACCCGTATCGACATTTTTCAGGGCCTCGGTTAGTTTCTTCTTTATCTTCTCGACGTCCTCATCGGGGAAGATGTCCACATACTGGAACTGTTCCTGCTTTCCTACTATCAGCTCGGTGGCGGCAGCCATCTCGCGGGCCAGGTTAAAATGAGCCACGACAACGATCCCTATCATCGCTCCTCCTTGTCGATGTCCCTGTGAAGGACTGTCACGTTATAGCCCATTATTCGCAGGTGCCCTTCCAGTTCGTTCACGAGCGCCGGCGACCTGTGTCGTCCTCCGGTGCACCCGATGCAGATGGTGAGGTAACTCTTTCCCTCCCTTTCGAAAAGGGGGATGAGGGTGACGAAGAAATCGAGCAGCATGGGAAAGAACTTGTCATACATCTCGCTCGATTTCACGTAGGCCGCCACATCCTCGCTGAGGCCGGACTTGCCCTTCAAACTGTCGACGAAGTACGGGTTCGGGAGAAAGCGAATGTCCTGAACGATATCGGCCTCCAGGGGTATACCGTAGCCGTAGCCGAAAGAGATGAGGTTGATTCTCATTCTCTTGTCCCCTCCGCCGAAAGTGCTTATGACGAAGTTGCGGAGGCCGTTGGTAGTGAAAAGCGACGTGTCGATAACCTTGTCCGATATTTCCTTGATCCAGTTCACCTGCTCCCGTTCCTTGTCCAGGGCCTCTTTTATGTTCGAGACGTCATAGAAGGGGTGGCTCCTCCTGGTTTCCTTGAACCGCCTGAAGAGAATCTCATCGGAGCTCTCGAGGAATATGAGCTCGGCCCCGTACTTCTCCTTGATCTTTTCCAAAACGCCTTTCCCTTCCTCGAAAAACTCCCTTTCCCGTATGTCTACGACGAAGGCCGACCTTGCTAGCCTCGATTCGGCCCCGGCAGAGAGGTCGAGAAAACTGCGCAAGAGGACCAGGGGAAAATTGTCGACGCAGAAATAGCCGGCGTCTTCGAGCGCTTTCAGGAAAGTCGTCTTTCCCGACCCCGAAATGCCGCTCAGGATAAGGGTCTTCATTCCTCAACCCCTTTTAGGGTAGACGTGAGCACCTTCTGTTCCAGGTCCCTGGCCGTGTCTATCCCCTCTTTCTTGAGTATATAGTTTCTGCAAGCCAGCTCTATGATCGCGGAAACGTTCCTGCCGGGGCTGATGGGGACGCGCATCAACGGCAGGTCTACGCCGAGAAGGCGATACTTGTCTTCCTTCAAACCGACCCTCTCATAGTCTTCGCTCGAGTCCCAGTCGAGAAGTTCGACCACAAGATCTATCCTCTTGCTCGGCCGGACCGCCGCAACACCGAAAAGCTGGCGGATATCGACGATGCCTACACCCCGAATTTCGAGGAGGTTCCTGAGCATTTCCGGGGCCTCCCCTATAAGCTCGAGACCTCCTATCTTCTTTACCTCCACTATGTCATCAGTCACGAGGCAGTAGCCTCGCATAACCAGGTCAAGGGCATTTTCGCTCTTGCCTATCCCGCTTCTCCCCACGATAAGCACGCCGACGCCCATGATCTCCATCAGAACGCCGTGGACTATGCCCGAAGGAGCGAGCATCTCCTCAAGAAAGCGGGTCATCCGCTCTATGAAGACGGACGTGACGAGTCTCGTCCGGAGAAAAGGAATCTGCCTTGCCTCGGTCTCCGCCAGGAAGAACTCCGGGACCTTCAGGTTCCGAGTGACTATGAAGCATGCCACGTCCCGGCTGCAGAGGTCGCGCACGATCCTCTCGCTGTCTTCGGCCTTGAGGTCCCTCAGATAGGAAATCTCGGTGTAGCCGAGGATCTGAACCCTGTGAGGGTGGAGGTAGACCATGTAGCCGGCTATTACGAGTCCGAGCTTCTGAATCCTCGGATTGTATATCTTCTTGGATGCGCCCTCGAAGCCCGATATGATTTCCAGTTCGAGGCCGTACGCTTTATCCTGGGCGATCTGCTGAACCGTTATACCCTTCATCCACCGAATTTTTTATCCTCTTCTACGATATCCGCGTAGAGGTCCGTGTCGCTGCCCTCCTCGATCAGCCGTTTTCGAAATGAAGGGTCTCTCAATACCCGTGAAATCCGGGATAGCATCTGGATGTGCAACCCCGCGGAATCCTCGGGAGCCAGGAGCAGAAAAACGATATGGACGGGCTTGTCGTCCACGGCGTCGAAGTCGATGCCGTCTTTCGACCTGCCTAAAGCGCACAATATGTTGGTCAGGCCTTTCATCTTCCCATGAGGTATGGCCACGCCGTCGCCTATCCCTGTGCTGCCGAGCTTCTCCCGCTCCAGAATTACCTGGACGGCCTCCCCGACGTTCTGTATGAGGCCGGCCGTCTTCAGAGAGGTCGTAAGTTCTGTAAGAACCTCCTGTTTTGTAACGCCTTTCAGGTTGGCGATCACGCAAGATTCTTTCAGAACGTCCTTCATGTTCATAGGGCCCTTCCCGTCGTTTCTATGAGGCCGAAATTGCCGTCTTTCCGCTTGTACATCACGCATACGTTGCCTCTGTCTATCTCACGGAATATTATAAACCCGTCGCCCGACGCGGCCAGTTGCATTCTCGCCTCTTCGGGGTCCATCGGCTTGGCATCGATGGTCCGAAGCATTATTACGCCGGCATTCTTCCCCTCGCTGGCGGCAGTCACGTATTTCGGCTTGCTTTCGCGGTACTGCTTCATCTTGTCGCGATACCGTGAAAGCCTGGTCTCGAGCTTGTCCAGGATCCTGTCAACGGCCGCGCGCATGTCATCCATTACTTCATGGGCGTTGATCACCACTCCGTTGAGGGTAAACATCACGTCTACCCGCTGCCTGTACTTGCGTTCAAGGGAGAGGACAACGTGGAGATCGATCGGGCTTTCCACGAACTTTTGCAGCCGGGAGAGTTTTTCCTCCACGTATTTTTTCAGGCTTTCATCGGGAGCTACGTGCCTGAAGCTGATAGTGATATCCATGTTACCCCCAACACAAAACGATTTAAGACCGGTCCTCGATTGGCCGACCCCAGCAAGAAAAGCTATCAGATGGCAGAAATCTTGTCAATTTGTTGTCTTTATCGGACCTTCCGGCGGCGCGCTGCCCCCCGCGTCCGGATCTTGAACTCCCCTCCGCCTACTCCAGCCTGCGCCGTTCCCGGGAAGACTGGATGTGTAAGACCTCCCTGTACTTGGCGACGGTCCTCCGCGCTATCCTTACGCTGAACCTTTCCTTGAGCAGGGCCACGATCTCCTCGTCCTTCAGCGGGTTATGCCTGTCCTCCCCGGTGACGATCTCCGAGATGCAGTCCCTCACGGCGTTCGCCGACTGGGCGTCGCCGTTTTCGCTTCCTATGCCGGTGGTGAAGAAGAACTTCATCTCGAAGACCCCGCAGGGGGTGCCCATGTATTTGTTGCTCGTTATCCGGCTCACGGTCGATTCGTGGACGCCTACGTAGTTTGCCACATCCTTCAATATGAGGGGCTTAAGGCACCGCACGCCTTTATCGAAGAACTCGCTTTGAAAATCGACGATGCTCTTTGCTACCAGGTAGAGCGTCTTCTGCCTTTGCTGAAGGCTCTTCATGAACCATTCCGCCTGCTTGATCTTCTTCCTGATGTATTCTTTCGCGTCCCCGTTCACCTTCTCGCTGGCAAAGAGGTTGACGTAGTATCTATTCATCTTCAGGTCGGGAAGGTCGTCGTCGTTGAGATATACCTCGAAGCCGTCCTCCCCCTTTACCACGTGTACATCAGGGACGACGTAGATCGGCTGGTCGCTTTCGTAATTCCGTCCGGGCTTCGGGTCGAAACTCTTGATCTTCTCGAATACCCGCCTGATCTCCTGTACCGAATGGCCCGTCTTTTTCGCAATCTCCTTGAGGTCCATTCTCTTGAACAGGTCGAAATGGTTATTGACGACGTCTTCGAAGACATCGTCCTTCTCGCCGGTCTCACCGTATTGTATGAGCAGGCATTCCCGGAGATCCCGGGCGCCGACCCCTGCCGGATCGAGCCTCTGGACCTTTTTCAGCACCCCTTCCAGGTAGGGCACGGGGACAGAGGACATCCCGGAGATTTCCTCAAGCGCCGACGAGAGATAACCGTTATCGTCGATGTTCTCGATGATCCATTCGGCCGTTACCCGCTCGTCCCCGGAGAAATCGGAAAGCCCCACCTGCCAGCGAAGATAGTCGCGCAGGCCCGCCACCTTCTTCACGATATTCTCCCAGTCGGGATAATCCCTATCGTCGCGGGAGATGAAGTCCTCGGACGGGGAGTACCTGTCGAGCCATTCCAGCACCTCCTCCTTTTTCTGCGTCTCCTTCTCTTCCACCTCCTCTTCCCGGACCTCCAGGACGGGGTTTTCTTTGATCTCCTGCTCTATAGCCTCTATAAGCTCGAGTTGCGAAAGCTGGAGCAGCCTTATGGCCTGCTGAAGCTGAGGCGTCAGCACCAACTGCTGCGCAAGCTTCTGGGTCTGCCTAAGTTCCAGCATTTATGTAGAACTCCTCGCCAAGATAGACCTCGCGGGCCAGCCTGCTCTTCGCGATCTCGAAGGGATCGCCCTCAATGAGGATCTTGCCGTCGCTTATTATATACGCCCTGTCGCAAATCGGCAAAGAATCACGCACGTTGTGGTCGGAAATAAGAATGCCTATGCCTCTTTTTTTCAGGCCCAGGACAATCTTCTTCAGGTCCGATATGGATATGGGGTCTATGCCCGAGAAAGGCTCGTCAAGGAGCATGAACTTGGGCGCTATCATCATGGCCCTCGCTATCTCCAGCCTCCTCCGCTCGCCCCCGGAAAGGAGGTCGGCGCTGTTGTCCGCGAGGTGCACCAGCCTGAACGACTCGAGGACCTCCTGGATCTTGTGCTCCATCACGACCTTGTCGCCCTCGTGAAATTCCATGATGGACCTGAGATTGTCCCTTACGCTCATTTTCTTGAAAACGGACGGCTCCTGAGGCAGGTAGGTAATCCCCTTTCTGGCTCTGAGGAACATGGGAAGATTCGTGAGGTCATCGTCGTCAAGCTTTATCTCCCCGGAATCGGGTCGTATGAACCCGATTATCATGTAAAAGCTGGTCGTCTTACCCGCTCCGTTCGGGCCGAAGAGACCCACTACTTCTCCGGTGTCCACGTAAATAGCCACATCGTCGACCACCTTCCTCGAATCGTACGACTTCGAAAGGTGGTACGCGCTGAGCACCGAATGCGGCTTTGCCTGTACCGTCATCCTTCAGGCACCGTCACCGGGCCTTGGGCTCAATTTTCATCTTCGGCTCGCTTACCGAGAACTTATCGCTCGTCAGATTATATACTATCGTATCTCCTACCATCTCCACTTTGTCCCTGATAATCCTCGGCTGATCCGTTAGGACAACATTATCTTCCTTAAAATAATATACTGCCCGCTGACTTTTGGCAATAGTCCCTTTCGATACGATCCGCACCTGTCCCGTCGCATCGATCTTTTCCATCACGTCCTGGCTGGAGTAAACGTAGACCTTGTCGCAAAACATGTCCATCTTCTCGCCCTTGACGACCACGTTGCCCTCAAATATGTACGTGTTATCCTTTAGAAGATAGACGAATTTTTCGGCGGTAAAGGTGTATTTGCCCTTCTCCTCCTGTACCGTCCCGCTCACGTCCTTCTCCACCGTGATTACTTGCTCCTTAGTGTCCGCGTTTAGCCCTATGCCTTTCATGGTGAATTTCTTTCCCTGCAGGTCGACCGGCGACTGTGTCCAGGCAAGGGACTTCTTGAAATCGAACTCCATGGAGGGACTCTTTATCACGTACTCGCCCTTGTAGAAAACCTCTACGCCCTGTACGCTGCCGATCTCTTTGGCCGTGTCCATTTTTCCCTTCACGCCCGTGAAGGTCACGGTGGTGTCCGGCTTAGGCTTGTATATACCCTGGATGCCTTCCATTTCCACCGTGGGCGTGTCGATGTACTTCCTCATGAGCTTGGCCTTTATTTCCCAGTCTACCACGCCTTTCTTCTCGCCTGAGTATTTTACGTCCTTGAACACGATGAACTTTTGGCCCTCGTCCCGAACGTTGGACGTAGCCCTTTCCGGCTTTTTGAGGAAGAAGTAACCCGAAAGGAGGATGATGCCGATGATGAACCCGAAGGCTATATAGACGATGGTATTGCGGTTCATAGGGCGGTGTCGTCTCGTGCACCAAAAAACTGTCTTTATAAGCCTTATAAGTCGTATAGGTCTTATAGGACCTATCAAGACGGATACTTGGCTAAAAACAGGTTCTTGGCCCTGTTCTTTCCTTTCATACTATTTTGGCCTTCAGAAGGTCATGTATGTGAAGGACGCCGATGGGGTGCTTCCGCTCGGCCCCGTCGAAAACGAACAGGGACGTTATGGAGAACTCCTCCATTTTTTTCAGGGCGTAGGCAGCCAGCGCGCCTTTTTCTATGCCCTTCGGGTCCCTCACCATCACGTCGCCGGCCCTCACGGAAAGCATGTCCTGGTATTTCTCGAGGGCCCTTCTCAGGTCTCCGTCGGTAATGACGCCCACGAGCTCTTCCCTTCTGTCGAAGACGCCCGTCATGCCGAGCCTTTTGGACGTCACCTCCATTATCGCCTGCCTCATCGGCATGTCCTCGTAGACCCTGGGGAAGGCATTGCCGTCGTGCATCAAGTCCTCGACGCGCAAGATCAGGCTCCTGCCGATGCTCCCCCCCGGATGAAGGAGGGCAAGATCGTCCACGGTAATGTTTCTCTCCTTCATGAGAGCTACCGCAAGGGCGTCGCCCAGGGCGAGCGTCGTCGTCGTGCTCGACGTGGGGATGAGATTGTAGGGGCAGGCCTCTTCGACCTTTACATCCAGCACGATGTCCCCGTAGCCCGCGATTGTGGAAGACCTGTTTCCCGTGACGACCACCGTCAACATGCCCATTCTCTTGACCCACGGCAGCATCTTGATCAATTCGTCCGTCTCGCCGCTGTTGGAGATGATGAAGAAGATGTCGTCCTTTTGGATGATCCCGAGGTCGCCGTGCAGTGAGTCTGCGGGGTGGAGGTATATGGACGGTATACCCACGCTCGAGAAAGTCGAGGCGATTTTCTTGGCTATGAGACCCGATTTGCCTATCCCCGAGAACACGACCCTTCCCCTGACCTCGCAGATGGCGTCGACTGCCCGGTCGAAGTCGTCGCCGAGCCGTTCCATCACATGGAGGATTGCCCGCGCCTCCTTCTCCAGCACTTCCTTGCCCGTCCCTATATGCCTTCCCACAGGGCCTCCTCTATCCTCTTGAGTGCCTCGAGAATCCCCCCCAGATCGTCGAGGCGGACCGAGTTCTCCCCGTCGCACAGGGCCTTGACCGGATCCTCATGGACCTCCATGAAAACCCCGTCTACGCCGACCGCTACGGCTGCCCTCGCAAGGGGGAAGACGAACTCCCTCCGGCCGGCCGAAGACCCGCCTGCCCCGCCGGGCAGTTGCACGCTGTGGGTAGCGTCGAAGATGACGGGGTATCCGAAGGCGCGCATAATGGGCAGCGCCCGGAAGTCGGCCACCAGGTTATGGTAGCCGAAGCTCGTCCCCCGCTCGGTGACCAGTATCTTGGTATTGCCCGTGGACTCGACTTTCCTGATCGCATAGATCATGTCGTCGGGCGGGAGGAACTGGCCTTTCTTGATGTTTACCGTCTTGCCCGTTTTCCCGCACGCGACGAGCAGGTCCGTCTGCCTCGAAAGGAGCGCCGGCACCTGAAGGACATCGACCACTTCGGAGGCAACGGCTGCCTCATGGGGCGAATGGACATCCGTCAGGACGGGTACGCCGAACCGGTCCTTGACTTCCCGCAGGACCTTCAGGCCCTCTTCGATCCCCAGTCCCCGAAAGGCCCCGATTGATGTCCTGTTTGCCTTGTCATAGGAAGCCTTGAAGATGAAGGGGATCCGGAGCCGTTCCGTTATTGCGGCCAGCCGTGAGGCCAACGCGAGGGTCTCGTCCCTGCCTTCGATCACGCAGGGCCCGCCGATGAAGGTAAAGGGCCTTTCCCCGACCGCGTGTCCGCCTACAGTCACTTCTTTCGGCATCTTGCCTTATCCTGCTTGTACTTGAGCGAGGCTTTCACGAACTCGCGGAAAAGCGGATGGGGCTTGAAGGGCTTCGACTTGAACTCCGGGTGAAACTGGCACCCGAGGAACCAGGGATGGTCCCGCAGCTCGACAATCTCCACCAGGGTCTCGTCCGGCGAAATGCCCGTGACCTCCAAGCCGCAGCCCTCGAGGCGCTGCCTGTATCGCATGTTGAACTCGTAGCGATGACGGTGCCTCTCGTGGATCAGCTCCTGGTTGTAAGCTTTGAAGGCGTTGCTGCCGGCCTTCAGCTTGCACGGGTAGCCGCCGAGCCGCATCGTGCCGCCTTTATCCGAGGATGCGTCGCGCGTCTGGAGATTCTTCTCCCGGTCGATCCACTCCTCCATGAGGTAGATGACCGGACAATCCGTCTCTTCGTGAAACTCGGTACTGTGGGCGGTCTTGAGCTTGCCCAGGTTCCTTGCCGCCTCTATGACGGCGAGCTGCATGCCGAGACAGATGCCGAAGTAGGGTATCCTGTTCTCCCTTGCGTAAGTGATGGCATTGATTTTTCCCTCTATCCCCCTTGAGCCGAAGCCGCCGGGCACCAGTATCCCGTCCACGCCGCCCAGGTTTCTGACTACGTCCTTTTCCAGCTCTTCCGAGTCTACGTAGCGTATAACGACTTTGGAGTTGTTCGCTATGCCTCCGTGGGTCAGGGCCTCGTTGAGGCTTTTGTAAGAATCGGTCAGTTTCACGTACTTTCCGACCATGGCTATCTCGACCTGCTTCTTGGGCGCAGTGATGGTGTCCACTATGCTCTGCCACTCGCTCAAGTCGGGCTTCTTGGCCCAGATATTGAGGAGTTGGGTGATCTTCTCGTCGAGGCCTTCCCGGTTGAACATGAGCGGCACAGCGTAGATGGTGTCGACGTCCTTTGCGGTGATGACCGCGTCTTTCTCGACATTGCAGAAGAGGGCGATTTTGTCCTTGAGCGCTGCCGGCAGGTACTCCTCCGTCCTGCACAGGAGTATATCCGGCTGGATGCCTATCTCCCGCAGTTCCTTTACGCTGTGCTGGGTGGGCTTCGTCTTCATCTCCCCGGCTGTCTTTATGAAGGGCACAAGGGTGAGATGGATGAATAGGGTGTTCTCCTTTCCCAGGTCGTTCCTGAGCTGGCGGATGGCCTCCAGGAAGGGGAGGCTCTCGATATCGCCCACTGTGCCGCCTATCTCCACGATCACTATGTCGATCCTCTCGTCGACGTCCAGGATCATCGACTTTATCTCGTCGGTGATGTGGGGTATTACTTGTACGGTGCCACCGAGGTACTCGCCCCTTCGCTCCTTCGATATTACGGAATCGTACACCTGACCGGTGGTGTAGTTGCACCTTCTGGAGACCTCCGCATTTGTAAAACGCTCGTAATGGCCCAAGTCAAGGTCAGTCTCGGCCCCGTCCTCGGTGACGAAGACCTCCCCGTGCTGGAAGGGGTTCATTGTCCCCGGGTCCACGTTTATATAGGGGTCGAGCTTCTTGATCGTGACCGTGAGGCCCCTAGACTCGAGAAGGGCGCCCACGGAAGCGGAAGCGAGGCCCTTGCCGAGTGAAGATACGACTCCCCCTGTGACGAAGATGAACTTCTGTCTCATAGTTCCGATCCTTTCATGAAGAACGCCACCATCTGCTCCCCCGAAAACATCCTGCCGCCGTTTTTTTCGTCGTAGGCGCCGCCAGGACCGAGAGTCTGCCCCTTCTGGAAGACTGCGAACGGGACCGGGCAGGCATAATGGGTCCTCAGGGACAGAGGGGTGGCATGGTCCGTAGCCACCAGGAGCCTGACGTCCCCTCCTATCCTTTCGAGAATATAGCCTACGATCTCCTCATCTATGCGCTCTATGGCCTTTATCTTGTCCGGGAGGCTTCCCTCGTGGGAAGCCTCGTCGGGCGCCTCCACGTGTATGTACACGACATCGTAGCGGTCGAGAAGGGCGAGGGCCGATCTGGCCTTGGCTCCGTAGTCTGTGTCTAGATAGCCGGTCGCCCCCGGGATGGGCGGCGCGTCGAAGCCCGCCAGCGCCCCGATGCCCTTTACCAGATCAACCGCCGCGACCACTGCCCCTCTCGCCCCGTATGTCTCGTAAAATCCGGGGAAGGCCGGCCGCCTGCCCTGTCCCCACAGCCATATGCTGTTCCCAGGCGGAAGCCCCCGGCCCACGCGGGCCCTGTTGACCGGATGGTCTTTGAGAAATATCTGGGAGTCGCTCATGAGCCTGATGATCTTTTTCGACCCGCTGCCGGTCGGCAGGTAGTCGATGACCTCTTTTTCAAGTATGTCGTGAGGGGGGATCGTGGCCATGTCCGCCTCCCCGTCCTTCCAGACCATGAGGTGGCGGTAGCCAACGCCGGGGAAGAACCTGAACTCTTCGTTCCCGATGGCCGAGCCGAGGTCTCCGACCAGGGTCCTTGCCTCCTCGGTAGTGATGTGCCCGGCGCTGTAGTCGCCCATCAATACCCTGGGCGGACGCACGTCCAGGTAGACCAGGTTGCACCGGAAGGCTACGTCGGTGCCGTCGAGGGCGATGCCCATGCCGTACGCCTCTATGGGCGCCCGGCCGGTGTAGAATCTTACCGGGTCGTATCCGAAAAGCGACATACAGGCAACGTCGCTGCCCGGAGGAAAGCCCTCGGGCACAGTCGTCACCTGGGCGCAAAACCCCTCCCTGGCTACCCGGTCAATGTGCGGTTTTTCGGCCGCCATCAGCGGCGTTTTTCCTCCCAGTTCCTCTATGGCGAAATCGGCCATGCCGTCGCCTATGACGGCCAGGTATTTCGAGGGACGGGCGCCGCTCATAAGACTCCCCGCTCGATGCGGATGTGGACGCTCTCGGCCCCGATGAAGGGGAGCCTGTCGATCTCCGCCTTTGCTTCTGCCAGGTGGCCGTATTCGGCCTCGTGGGTGAGCATGACGATGGGCACGTATTCATTCTCGCCGCGCCCTTTCTGCGTCACCGCCGCTATGCTGATGCGGTGGTCCGCCAGTATCCCCGATATCCTCGAAAGGACGCCGGGTCTGTCCTCCGCCTTGAACCTCATATAGAAGGACGCCACTGATTCGCTGTTCCTCTTGATCCTTCTTCCTTCCTTCCTGAACCGCAAAGCCGGCCTGGCGCACTCTTCGGACTTTCTTACGGCCATGTCCACGATGTCGCTCACCACCCCGCTGCCGGTCGGGTCCGCCCCTGCGCCCTTGCCGTAATACAGGTTGGGGCCGACCCGGTCGCCGATGATGTAGACGGCATTGTAGACGTCGTCAACACTGCTCATGAGGTGACCGGCCGGGAGCATCGCCGGCTCTACCCTCGCCTCTATGGCCCCGTTTTCTTCCCTTGCCACTGCTAGAAGCTTGATCCTGTACCCCAGCTCTTTGGCGAAGGCCACGTCTATGGGCTCTATCCTCGAGATGCCCCCCCTTCCTATATCGGCCATTGAGAGGGGATAGCCGAAGGCGAGGCGGGCGAGTATGCAGAGCTTGTGGGCCGCGTCTATGCCCTCGACGTCAAGGGTAGGGTCCGCCTCGGCAAAGCCGGCAGCCTGCGCCTCCGTCAGGGCCTGTTCGAAAGGCAGCCCTTCAGCGCTCATCCTCGTAAGGATATAGTTGCTCGTCCCGTTGAGGATGCCGAGTATATAGTCGATCCTGTTCCCCACGAGGCCGTCGCGGATTGCCCTTATCACCGGAAGCCCCGCGCACACGGAGGCCTCGAAACCTATATCGCAGCCGGCTTCCGCCGCCGCCTGGAATATCTCGTTGCCCCTCTCGGCAAGCAAAGCCTTGTTCGCCGTGACGACCCACTTGCCTTTTTCGAAGGCGGCCGTGATGAGACGATAGGCTTCTTCTACGCCTCCTATTAGCTCTACTATTATGTCTATCGACGGGTCGTTAATGAGGTCCGAGGCGGTCCGGAAAAAGGCGGGGTCGCTCTCCCCCAGGTCCTGTCGCCTCGCCGGATCGATTTCCGCCGCACCCGCCAGCTCTATGTCCAGAGCCGTTCTGTCGGCGATAAGGCCGCGGTGTTCCCTGAGGAGGCGATATGTGCCCCGGCCTACAGTGCCGAGACCTATGATGCCGACCCGGATCATGGCTCTTTTGCTGCCAGCGCGCTCTTGATGCCTTTTACCGCCTGTTTGATCCTGTGCTCGTTCTCGATGAGGGCGAACCTGACGTACCCTTCACCGTATTCGCCAAAACCTATGCCCGGCGAGGTTGCGACCTTGGCCTTTCGCAGGAGCATCTTCGAAAACTCCACCGAGCCCATCGACTCGAATTGAGGGGGGATCTTCGCCCAGACGAACATGGTCGCTTTCGGCGGGGGCACGTGCCACCCGCACCGCTTGAGCCCCATGCAAAGGGCGTCCCTTCTTTTGCGGTATTCCCCGCTGATATCGTCCACGCACGTGCTCTCTTCGTTGAGCGCTATGATGGAGGCGATCTGTATGGGCTGGAAAACACCGTAGTCGAAATAGCTCTTCAGCCTCGTCAGCGCCGCGATCATCCTCCGGTTCCCCACCGCGAAGCCCACCCTCCAGCCGGGCATGCTGTAGCTCTTCGAAAGGGTGAAGAACTCCACCCCCACGTCCTTTGCCCCCTTTACCTGGAGGAAGCTCGGGGCGGTATAGCCGTCGAAAACGAGGTCCGCGTAAGCGAGGTCATGAGTGACCATAAGGCGGTGCTCCCTGGCGAAATCAACTATCTGCTCGAAGAAGTCCAAGGTTACCACCTCGGTCGTCGGGTTGTTGGGAAAACTGAGGATCAGCATTTTGGGCTGGGGCCATGTGGTCTTGACGGCTACTGACAACCTCTCCATGAAGCCGTCAATGGGTGCAAGGGGGATCGTTCTAAGGTCTCCCCCTGCGATGACCACGGAGTAGGTATGGATCGGGTAAGTCGGGTCGGGCACGAGGACGACATCCCCGGTATTGACGGTAGCCAGCACGAGGTGGCCGATCCCCTCCTTGGCGCCCATGGTCACTATGGCCTCGGTCTCCGGATCTATCGAGACCTTGAACCTCCGGCGGTACCAGTCGGCGATGGCCTTGCGCAGCTTGGGGATGCCCCGCGTTACGGAATAGCGATGGTTGCGGGGGTTCGACGCGGACTCTATCAGCTTGGCCACTATGTGCTTCGGGGTCGGTATATCGGGGTTGCCCATGCCCAGGTCGATAATGTCCTCCCCCTTGTGCCTTGCATCGATGAGAAGGTCCCTCACGATATTGAACGTATAGGGGGGCAGCCTTGAAATACGGTAAAATTCGTCCATGTGATGAAGTTAACATACATCCCCCTCGCGATCAACACATAGTTGTTGCGTGTTACCGCAAAATGATAATGTCCTCTTTGCGCAAAGTAGAAATGTCCTATTCCGAGAATGCTACACTGCTTCTTTTTCCAAGGAGGCAGGATGGCTGGGGAGGACATTATCATGCTGCGGC
>JBEKOT010000031.1:0-19465 GCA_049521495.1 Syntrophorhabdales bacterium
CGGTTCTGGAGGTCAACCGATTGTATGGTCGCCCTTGCCGTGATCAGCTCGGACCTCTGCATGCCCTCCGTCGGCTCAGCCGCTCGCGCGGCCGTAATAAAGGCCACTGCGAAAACGACTGCCAAAAATACTGCCAATACCTGCTTCATGTAGTCCTCCTTGGTGTAACATTCGAGGCCGGCCCCGGGCCTCGGCACAAGCCTTGATCTTGGTGGCCGGCCGCCCGCCGGCCCGAGCTTCGCGCGGGCGTCATGCCTTTTTCAAGAATCGCCGTTCTGCGGACCGTGGGCTGGCCGATCTGGAAGATAGTCCGAATAAACCGATAGCAGAAGCAAGAAGTTGTTCCGGTCCGTCCTTGCGTCCTTATTGGAAACATGGTCACCCCCACCCGCTTTGTCAATGCAAAGGGGAATCACGGGGGCAGGCCCGCCGGGTGAAAGAGATGGCCCGTTGAGGCCCGGGAGGGGCGTTCTTGATTACGACGGGGCAAGTTGTTACAATGAGGGCTATGATTCCAAGACTAAGAGAAAAGCTGTCCGCATACAGACCGGCCTCGCTCCGTTCTCAAATGAAGACAAGAGCATCCGTGCTAATACCGATCGCCGCGGAAAATGGCGATACCCGGATCCTCTTGACGCGGAGGACGACCAGCGTGAAGTACCATAAAGGGGAGATCTCCTTCCCCGGCGGCATGTACGAGGAGTACGACCGGGAGACGGTGCGCACCGCAATAAGGGAATGCGGCGAGGAGATAACCCCCTACGTAGGTGTCATACCATACCCTTACAACTTCAGGCTGAATCCCGAAGAGGTCCACTATCTCATCTGGCTGCCCTTGCCCTTCCTTATGTCGTGCCGGCCGGAAGTGACCATTAGCGAACAGAAAGGAAAGGCCTTCGAGGTCTTTGCTATACGCTACAACGGCGAGAGGATATGGGGGGCCACGTGCAAGCTACTTTTGGAGCTGAGACGCATCCTCGAAGATGAGAAGGTTTAATTTCAAGGCGCTGCTCCTCCTCTCGCTGGGTCATCTGGTTTGCGACATCTATCAGGGGGCGCTTCCGGCAATCCTGCCCTTCATCAAGGAAAACCTTCGCCTGACCTATACGGGGGTGGGCTTCATCATGATCGTTGCAAATTTCGCGTCTTCCATTCTCCAACCTCTTTTCGGGCTGCTCTCCGACAAGAAGGAGAAGGGCTTCCTGCTGCCCCTCGGAGCCTTTTGCGCGGGTTTCGGCTACTCGCTCCTCTCGCTTCCGTCGAGCTACTTGCCGGTCCTTGCCCTTGTGGCCGTCAGCGGCATAGGCATCGCCTCCTATCACCCGGAAGGCTATAAAACCGCGGGCTACTTCACGGGCGAAAGGCGGGCCACGGGAATGTCGGTCTTTTCCGTGGGCGGCAACCTCGGCCTTGCCCTTGGGCCGGTCGTCGCGATATGGACGATCTCCCGCTTCGGTTTCAGCGCGCTGCCCCTTGTCGTAGTGCCCGCGCTACTCTTCAGCGGCGCAATCATCGCCCTGAGAAAGACGGTTGCCCCGCCGGCAATCGCGGAAGCGGCCAGACGAGATGGAGGCCAGGCGGCTGCAAAAGGGGCATATGCTTCTCTTGTCCTCACGATCTGCGTGGTCATAATGCGGTCCTGGGTACAGGTAGGCATCATGGCTTATATCCCGTTCTATTTCATAAACTTCTTGAAGGGCGACCCGGTATATGCGGCAAAACTGGTAACGGTCTTCCTTACGGGGGGCGCGGCGGGCACGCTCGCCGGGGCGCCTGTCGCCGACAGGTTCGGCCATCGGTTCCTGCTGCGGTTGAGCATGCTCCTCTCCGCCCTTTGTTTTCCGCTTATTTTGCTGATAAAGGGCACACTGCTCTTCGTGGTGCTTTTTGTGCTCGGTGCCATACTCGTATCGAGCTTCTCAGTGACCGTCGTTATGGCCCAGAGGCTCCTGCCGAGAAACATGGGGATCGCGTCGGGCCTCATGACGGGGTTCGCCATAGGGGTCGGCGGCGTTGGGGTGACGCTCCTCGGCGTAATTGCCGACCGCTTCGGTGTGGAGGCGGCCCTAAGATCGATAGCCATACTGCCGGTCGCCGGCTTCTTGCTAAGCCTGGTATTGAGATATCCGCCCGGGCGAGACGGCCAGAGATGAAACCGATCGTCAGCATCGTAGGACGCCAGAATGTAGGCAAATCGACCCTTTTCAACCGCCTTATCGGGTACAGGAAGGCCATTACCGAGGACGTGCCTGGCGTAACGAGGGACAGAAACTACGGCGAGTTCGAGCACGGCAGAAAATCTTTCGTCCTTGTGGATACGGGGGGCTTCGAGCCCGGCGCCGACGAGAGGATTACGTCGCTGGTAAAAGGCCATATCCTGGAGGCCGTCCAAGAGTCCTCCATGATCATCTTCCTCATGGACGCGAAAGACGGTCTTACCCCGGACGACCGTGAAATAGCGCAGGTCGTGCGCAGATACGATAAGCCCGTGTTCTACGTTATCAACAAGGTCGATTCCCAGAAAAGGGAGGCCGAGACCGCCGACTTTTATGCGCTCGGCGTGGAAAAGTTATATCCGGTCAGCGCCGCCCACGGTCGCGGCCTGGTCGAGCTGCTCGATGACATGGCCCTTAAGGCGGATGCGGGCCCCTTCGACGAGGAAGGCCGGGGCATCAGGATCGCCGTCGTAGGTAGACCCAATACGGGCAAATCGTCCATCGTCAACAGGCTTCTCGGCTCGGAACGCATGATCGTGAGCGACACGCCGGGAACGACGAGAGACTCTATAGATTCGGTCATTCGGCACGGAGAGAAGACGTTTACCGTAATCGATACGGCAGGGTTGAGGAAGAAGAGCAGGATATCGGCCAGGGTGGAGGAGTATTCGGTGGTGAGCGCCCTAAGGACCATCGAGCGGGCGGACGTGGTAAACCTCGTCATAGACGGCGCGGAAGGGATCGGCCATCAGGATGCGACCATCGCCCACCTGATAGTATCACAGGGCAAGGGGATAGGGGTTATCGTAAACAAACGGGACCTGATGGACAGAAGCATAGCTGAGGACCGGCACCGTAAGGCGGTAAGGGAACGCCTCCCCCACGCGGATTTCGCGCCTGTCATCTTTACATCGGCTCTCACGGGAGAGAACGTGGAGCAGATACTCGACATAGATACGGCTATCTACACGCAATTGACCAGAACGATCCCTACGCCCAAGCTCAACAGGGCATTGGAGGAGCTTACCGGAAGGCTGAGCCCACCCGTAGCCGAGGGGAGGCAGGTGAAGATCTTCTACGCCAGCCAACTCAAGTCGCCGCCTCTCACTTTCCTTCTTTTCTCGAACTACCCCGACCGTGTTCCAGAGCATTACAGAAGGTACCTGGAGAATGGGCTGAGGGAAAAATACGGCTTCCGGGGCGCCCCGATAAGGCTTATCTTCAGAAAAAGATAATCGTCCTTCCCCCGCCGGCCGTTCCCTTCGCCTGCCGCGACAAGGCAAACCCCGGCTTGTAATCGTTGTCGGGGATTAGGTCTTTCCAAGCCCCTTCCAGGCGCGGGGCAACCGCTCTTTCCGCCGACGTATGCAAGTCTTGCCTTGCACGCTTCGATTGCTTTATGCTACTTTTAGTAAAATCGCGAAAGCAGGATAGTTATGCCCGGATATGTGGTCCTGGTGCTCCACGCCCATCTGCCGTACGTCCTCTCCCACGGCAAGTGGCCCCACGGCACCGATTGGCTTTGTGAAGCGGCGTGCGAGTCTTATATCCCCCTTCTCAATCTGCTCGGGCAGATCTCAGCGGAGGGAAAGGCAGCGCACTTCACCCTAGGCATCACTCCCGTCCTTTCCGAGATGCTCGCATCCCCTCTATTCAGGTCCGTGTTCGTGGATTACGTGCATGAAAAGATGCAGGCCGCATCGCTGGATCGGCGCGTCTTCGAGGCCCGGGGGCAGGGCGACATGGCCGCCTTGGCTGAGGGCTGGGAGGGCTTTTACGCGTCCCGCCTCGCCGATTTTACGGACCGGTACGGGAGCGATCTGTTGCGGGCTTTCAGGCAGTTCATGGAAGAAGGGCAGATCGAGATGATCGCCTCGGCCGCCACCCATGCCTACCTGCCGCTCCTCAGCCTTGACAGCTCTATCGAGGCCCAAATCGCTCAGGGGATTGCAACCTATGGGAGGCATTTTTCCCGCGAACCCGAGGGCATGTGGCTTCCCGAGTGCGCATACCGGCCGCGAAAGTCCGCATCGGTCGGGCGCGCCCAAACCCCTGCGAGGCGTGGAATCGAGGATTTTCTAGCCAGCTACCGTCTGAAGTATTTTTTCCTCGACGGCCGCCATCTCACGTGGCAGCAGCGCTGCACAGGCAGCTACAGGGTCGAGGCCGGCCTTGCGCCCGTGCATGCGGGACCCGGAGCATACCAGTCATGGTCCGGCGATGCGGGGATGTTCGGTAGCGATGCGCTGTCGGAGATAAAGAAAAGTGAAGGGAAGATCGACATATACGGCGTATACGCAACCGGCGCACCCGGCGCTCGGGTCTCTTTCTTCATCCGAGATACGGAGACGAGCGAGCAGGTATGGAGCAGCTTAGGATATCCCGGCGACCCTTGGTACCTGGAGTTCCACAAGAAGCGGGACCCGGGGGGCCTCAGATACTGGCGCGTGACCGACCAAAAGAGCGACCTCGGCGCAAAAATGGTCTACGAGCCGGAAAAGGCGCAAGAAAGGATGAAGGAGCACGCCGGCCACTTTGCCGCGCTTCTCGAAAAAAAGCTCCATGAGTACCATGAGCGCACGGGAAGGACGGGTGTGCTCACCCTTTCTTTCGACGCCGAACTCTTCGGTCACTGGTGGTTCGAAGGAATCCGGTGGCTTGGCGCGCTCGTTTCCGCTCTGGATACGACTTATGTTACAATAGAGAAGGCTTCAACGGCCTTAAAGGGCGTCAATCCTCTCGGCGCCGTCAGCCTTCCTGAAGGGTCCTGGGGGCAAGGCGGCCGCCACCTTCTCTGGCATAACAAAGAGACAGCGTGGACATGGCAGCATCTTTACGAGGCGGAGCGGGACCTGGGGCGCGCGGTAACGCAGGCTGGGGATGACGGGACCTCAACGCGATTGCTCAAGCAGATGGCGAGAGAGCTTCTCCTTGCCCAGTCGTCCGACTGGCAGTTCCTTATCTCCACGAAGACGGCGGGCGACTATGGGGAATCGAGGTTCCTCGGCCATTGGCACGCATGCAAGGAGCTCTACCGCATGTTCGGCCGCTACACGAAGACGGGGATCTTGAGAGAGGCCGACATACAGGAGCTCGGCGCCCTAGAGGCCGAGGATGCGCTTTTCGACGACCTGAATCTGGAATGGTTCAAAGAAAGGAAACAGGATGGACTATAAATCGACGCTCAACCTCCCGAAGACCCCTTTTCCCATGAGAGGCAATCTGCCGGTAAAGGAGCGGCAGATACTCCAGTTCTGGAAAGAGATCGACCTTTACGGCAAGCTGACGAAGCTGCACGCGGATGGGCGGCAGTTTGTCCTGCACGACGGTCCCCCTTACGCGAACGGCCACATCCACCTCGGTACCGCCCTCAACAAGATCCTCAAGGACATAATCGTAAAGTCGAAATTCATGTCCGGTTACCGCTCCGATTACGTCCCGGGCTGGGACTGCCACGGCCTGCCCATAGAGCATCAGGCAGAGAAGGAGATCAAGTCCAGGCAGGCGGCAATGTCGAAGATGGAGATCAGGGCATATTGCCGGGCCTACGCGGAGCGGTTCGTAGAGATCCAGCGAGAGGAATTCGAGAGGCTGGGAGGCGTGGGAGACTGGGACCATCCCTACATAACGATGGATTACGCCTACCAGGCCGCAATCATCGGAGAGATGGCGAAGTTCTTCGGAAGGGGCGATGCTTACAGGAAGAAGAAGCCCGTCTATTGGTGCATCAACTGCAGGACCGCCCTGGCCGAAGCGGAGATCGAATACGAGATGGATAGGTCGGCGTCCATCTACGTCAAGTTCCCCTTAATGTCGCGGGAAAAGTTCTTCAAGGACTATCCGGACAAGCCGATATCCATGCTAATATGGACGACGACGCCCTGGACCCTGCCCGCCAACCTCGCCATCGCCGTCAACCCCGAATTTACTTACGTAGCCATCGAGGCAGGGGAAGAGATCTTCATAGCAGTCAGGGAGCTCGCCGCGGACATAATGGGCAGAGCCGGCATAAAGGACTGGCGCATCGTCGGCGAGATTTCCCCGGAGACCCTGAAGGAAACCCCCTTCCGCCACCCCTTTATCGACAGAAGATCGGTCGTCGTCTTTGCCGGCTACGTGGCCAAGGATGTAGGCACCGGCGCGGTCCATATAGCGCCCGGGCATGGAGAAGAGGACTACGCGACGGGTCTCGAGTACGGGCTGGAAGTTTACTCGCCTGTCGACGAAAAAGGCAGACTAAGCCCGGACGTGCCGTTCTTCGGAGGGCTCAACGTCTTCGAGGCCAACGCTGTAATAATAGACAAGCTGAAAGATATGGGCGTCCTCCTTCTCTCCGAGGAGATCGAGCACTCTTACCCCCACTGCTGGAGGTGCAAGAAGCCGGTCATTTTCAGGGCGACCGAGCAGTGGTTCCTGTCGATGGATAAGAACGGGCTGCGAAAAGCCGCCCTGGAGGCAATAGACACGGTTGAGTGGATACCCGCCTGGGGAAAGGATCGCATCTACAACATGCTCCTCGTCCGGCCGGACTGGTGCATCTCGCGCCAGAGGACGTGGGGCGTCCCGATCACGATATTTTACTGCGACACGTGCAGGGAGCCCTACTGGACCCGGGAGACCTTCGACAAGGTCATCCAGGAAGTGCGTTTGCACGGCGCGGATATATGGTTCGAGAAGGATGCGGACTATTTTATTCCGGAAGATACGGCCTGCCACTGCGGTAACTGCGCCTTCCGCAAAGAGGAGGACATCCTGGACGTCTGGTTCGACTCCGGCTCCAGCTTCGCCGCAGTGCTGAAGGAGCGAAAGGAACTAAGATTCCCTGCCGACATGTACCTGGAGGGTAGCGATCAACACCGGGGGTGGTTCCACAGCTCTCTTTTGGTGTCGGTCGGAAATGAGGAAAGGGCTCCCTACCGCTCTGTGCTGACCCACGGCTTTGTCGTAGACGGCAAGGGCAGAAAAATGTCAAAGACAGTCGGCAACGTTATCGCCCCCTCAGAGGTGATCGACAAGTACGGTGCGGAGATACTGCGCCTATGGGTGACCTATGAGGATTATAGGGACGACATAAGAATCTCCAAGGAGATTATCGACCGGATCATCGAGACGTACAGGAGGATCAGGAATACCTTCAGGTTCCTTCACGCGAACGTCGGCGACGATTTTCATCCTCCAGGGGATAGTGTGCCGTACGGAAAGCTCTCTTCCCTGGACAGGTGGCTTCTATCAAGGCTCCAGAGGGTGGTGGAAAGGGTGCGAGGGGCTTACGAGACATACGCCTTTCATGTGATCTACCACAGCATTCACAACTTCTGCACGATAGACCTTTCCGCCCTCTACCTCGACATCATCAAGGACAGGATGTACGTCGAAAGAAAGGATTCCGTAAAGCGCAGGGCGTCCCAGACCGTCGTTTTCGAGAGCCTTATCACCCTTCTGAAGCTCGCCGCGCCCATCCTATCTTTCACTACCGAAGAGATGTGGTCGTACCTGCGGCCGCTCGTTCCCGAGGAATCGGTCCATTTGGCGGACCTTCCCGAGGTAAACCCCGCCTACGTAGCAGCCGAACTGGAGGCTGAGTGGGAGATAATCTGGGAGATCAGAGAGGCGGTCAACAAGAAGATCGAGGAAAAGCGCGTGCAGAAGGTTATGGGCCACCCCCTCGATGCGAAAGTGGTGTTGGCAGCGCCCGAGCGTGAGTTCGAGATATTGAATAGACTGGGGGGCGAGCTGAAAGAGGTGCTCATTGTCTCCCAGGCGGAGGTGACAAGAGGCAAGGAGCTTCAGATTACGGTCCTGAGGGCGGAAGGTGAGAAATGCGAGCGGTGCTGGCGGTATGAGACCGACGTGGAGGCTATCGGGATGTATCCCAATACTTGCGGCCGATGCAGAGATACTCTAACCTCCTTATAATCGTTCCCATTCTTCTCCTGGACCGGTGGACGAAGCTACTGGTTCAGGACGGCCTGCCCACGGGCGGGGCTTTGCGCGTCTCCTCATGGCTGTCGATCGTGCACTGGCAAAACAAGGGCGGCCTTTTCGGGCTCATGTCGCACCATGAAGCGGGCCGGTACGTATTCCTGCTTCTCCCGCTGGCCGTCATCGCGGGGCTGGCGTACTATCTCATCAGGTTCCGGCTGCCCCCCTGGACCAGGTTTTCCCTGACCTTTGTGCTCTCGGGGGCCCTCGGCAACATGTACGACAGGATATGTTACGGCTCCGTCGTCGACTTCATCCTCGTGGCTTACAAAGCATACTACTGGCCGGCCTTCAATGTCGCCGACATGTCCATCACCTTCGGCATCGGTCTTTGGCTTTACGTCCAGCTCTTTACGGGAGAGGGCCAAAAGCGGAGGGACGCTGGGGGATGAAGGGTGAATGACGAGCTGCGGGAAGAGAACAAAAAAGTGAGGCGCCTTCGCTTCATGGTCGACTTTACCCTCCAATACATCGGGACGCAGAAACTATCCCATGACCAGGCCCTGCTCGTTGTGGAGGGGGTGAAGCGGTTTGCCCTGAGCCTTTTTCCCGATAAGGAAGAGACCTTTGACATCATCTATGCGCCTCGATTCAAAAGGTTGCTCAACGAGAAGTTTCAAAGGTCTTAAAAGGAGCGGCGGCGTCTTAAGCGCATCTTTGGCGTCGTCCAACCGCGAGAGGGACATCGAGGATGACAAGGCCGGGCGCGGAAAGGGCCCGGCCCCTATGGTCCGGCTTGCTTTTTTGGCATGAAGGCGTTACCTTTGTTTTAGTAATTTTGCAGGTAGCGTGACCATGAAGAATGTTCTGGCAATGATCCTGGCGGGCGGCCGGGTCGACGAGCTCGACGTGCTCACGTTTTTGCGTCCGAAATCGGTGCTGCCTTTCGGGGCCCTGTACCGCATCATCGATTTCCCCATGAGCAACCTGATGAATTCGGGCATAGAAAGGGTAGGCATTCTGTCTCAATACCGCCCGTTCTTCCTCATGAACCACGTGGCCCACGGCCAGCCCTGGGATATGGTAGGAAGAAACAGGTTTGCCGTTATCCTTCCGCCCTTCAAGGGGAGGGAGGCCTCGGACTGGTACAAAGGCACAGCCGACGCGGTCTATCAGAACACCGATTTCATCAGGATGTACAACCCTGACCTCGTGCTCATCCTCTCGGGCGACCACATCTACAGGATGGACTATCAGGACGTCATCAACTTCCATATCGAGAAGAAGGCCGATCTCACCATCGCCTTCACGAGCGTCCCCGGGGAAGGGGCCGACCGCTTCGGCCAGGGCCTTATCGAGGATGAAGACCGACGGGGCGGCAGGGTCGTCAGGTACGTGGAAAAGCCGCGGAAGGCCCTCTTCAACTGGGCCTCCCTGACGATATATGTGTTCAACCCCGCCGTCCTCATGGACGCGCTGAACGAAAACGCGCGGGAAGAATCGCACGAGTTCGGCCGGAACATTATACCCTCCCTCGTCGACAGGGCCAGGGTTTACGGTTACAAACACCCGGGCTACTGGGGCTACACGCGCACCCTCGAAGAATACTGGCGGACAAGCATGGACCTTTTGGGAAGCCGCCCGAGGATCGACCTGAAGGCCTGGCAGGTCAGGACAAATCTCGCCCACGGGGAGATCAGGGACCGGCAGCCGGCTATCCTGGGGCCCTCCGCAGTCATTGAGAACTCCCTGATCTATCTGGGCTGCGAGGTAAGGGGCAAGGTCTTCCGCTCCCTCCTCTTTCCCGGCGTGCATGTCGAGGAGGGCGCAGTGGTGGAGGACTCCATACTCTTCTTCGACGCTGTGGCAGGCAGGGAGGCCCGCATCGCAAGGACTATTGCAGACATCGGGGTGCGGATAGGGGCGCAGGCGAGGGTCGGCGGCAAGGGCGGCGAGCTATCGGTCATAGGGATGGAGAGCACGGTGCCCGACGGAGTGACGATCGAGCCCGGCGTCACCGTCTACCCGAACGTGGAGGCGAGCCGTTTCGCGAGAAGCGAGTACAAGAGCGGTGAAATAATCAAATGAGAAAGGTGGTTGCCCTTTTACTCGCAGGCGGCGTGGGAAGCAGGCTCAACGTCCTCGTCCAGTATCGGGCGAAACCGGCCGTGCCCTTCGGGGGCATCTATCGCATCATCGATTTCACCCTGAGCAACATAGCAAACAGCGGACTCACGCGTGTCGCCGTCCTCACCCAGTACAAGCCCTTGTCGCTCATGGACCATATAGGCGACGGTTCGGCGTGGGACTTGGCCGGCAGAACGCGGGGTATCAGCATCCTCCCGCCAAAGACCGGGGAAAAAGACTGGGACTGGTACAAGGGCACCGCGGATGCGGTCCGCCAGAACCTGGGCTTCATTTCTTCCGACCAGTACTCGGACGTCCTTGTCCTTTCGGGCGACCATGTTTACTCCATGGACTACTGGCCGCTCATAGACTTCCACAGGGGACAAAAAGCCCACGTCACGATAGGGATGATACCTGTCCCTCCGGAGGAGACTCGCCACTTCGGAACAGCGACCTTAGACGGGCGAAAGAGGATCGTCGACTGGCAGGAAAAGGCAGTCAAGGCGAGGTCGAACCTCGCTTCCATGGGAATTTACGTGTTCGACAGGCAGTACCTGGTGAAGACCCTCGGAAAGACCAGGGATGAGGATTTCGGCAAACAGATCATCCCGAGGGCCCTGAAGGAGGCGCGCGTCTATGGGTATCCCTTCGAGGGCTACTGGCGCGACGTGGGGACCATCCAGGCATACTGGGACGCCAATATGGACCTTTTGAAAGCCGATTCCGGCCTTTTGCCCGAGGCGTCCAACATACGGACGAACCACGAGGCCGAGGGGCTTCCCTATGACCGCCCGCCCGCGAGGGTGAGCGCCTCTGCGCGGGCCGTCAATTCTGCCGTTTCCTCGGGTTGTATCATCTCGGGCGCTATAGAAAACTCGATCCTCTCCCCGGGCGTCCAGGTCGAGAAGGGTGCTTCAGTGAGGGACTCGATCATCATGCACGACACGGTGATCGAAGAGGGCGCACACATCGAGAGGTCGATCATCGACAAAGAGGTCCTTGTCGGGAAAAACGCCGCTGTCGGCCATGGGAACGCGAAAAGAGCCAATTCGAGATTTCCCGACCACCTTTACTCGGGCCTCACGCTCATCGGCAAACAGGCCTTTGTGCCACCCAATACGAGGATCGGCACGAACTGCATCGTCTATCCTTCGGTCGGCGAAAAGGATTTTTCCTCCCTGAAGCTCGGAGACGGCGGCACACTCGAGAAATAGAAAAGGGCCGGGGCAGGCTCACCCGCCTCTGAGATCGAGGAGGACCTTGATCGCGCCGGCTTGCGCCGCCTTTTCGAACGCGGCCTGGGCCTCTCCCAGGGGGTAGACCGCCGATAAAAGGCCTTTCACCGGCACCCGCCGGGATGCCAGGGCGGCGATGGCCGGGGCGAAGGGGCCGCAGCGCGACCCTACGAGGGTGATCTCGTCGACGACGATTCCGGAGAGGTCTACTTTCCTTTTTGCTGCAACGGTGCTCTTCAGGATGATTGTTCCCCTCGGGCGCACGAGGTCGAGGGCCGTCTCCAAACCGTTTTCAGAGCCCGTAGCCTCGACGACGATGTCGTAAGCCCGTTTCTTTTTGAGTTCGTCGCTCTTTCTCGTCTTGATCTTTTCTGCGGCCGCCACCGCGAGCTTTGCCTTGTGCCTGCCGCAGAGCGTCACATCTGCGCCGGCCCCTTTGAGCACGAAAGCGCAGAGCAGCCCCAAGGTCCCGTCTCCTAGGACGATGGCGCGGTCCGTCGGCCTCACGTGCACCTGCTCCGTTATCTCAAAGGCGGCGGCGAGGGGCTCCGCAAAAACTATTTCTTCGTCCTGCAGGTGGGAGGGGACCTCCCACAGGTTCCTCAAGGGAAGGGTGACATATTCGGCGAATACGCCGTCTCTGCCCGCAATCCCCAGGGCCGATCTGAAGGGACAGTGCTTGTCCATACCCTTCGAACAGTATTCGCACACGCCGCACCCGCAATTGATCTCGCCCACGACCCTTTTCCCGACTAGGCCGGAGTACGCGCCGTTCACCCGCTCGACGACGCCGACGAACTCATGGCCGGGAATGCCTGTGAAGCCTTTGTAACCTTTGAGGATTTCCCTGTCCGTGCCGCAGATGCCGGCCATCGACACCCGGATCAGGGCCTCGTCCTCGCCTGGCTCGGGCACCGGCGCTTGATGGTCGTAATGGAGCGAGCCGTCAAAAAAAAGCGCCCTCATATTAGGTCTACGTTATCACAGCACCTTTCCGGCCGCAAGAAAAAAGCCCGCGAAAACGATTTCTTCTTGACTCTTTTCTTTGCTATAATAGCCATCAGAAGAGAAAGGCCGACGGTCATTGCAGGAACCCGTGCAAACGACTATCTTTTCTATTGGACAGCCGATCGGTTGGACCATGGAATTTTCTGGGAGGACGCATGGATCTGAGAGATGAGATCGAAAAAGTCGCCTACGAGCTTTTCGAAAAGGATGGAAGGCAGCACGGAAAAGACAAAGAGCATTGGCTGGAGGCTGAAAGGATCGTGAGGGAGCGACACGGGGCAGAGCAGAAGAAGGCCGCGAGCGGCGCGGCCCGGAAAATGGAAGCCGGGCCAAAGTCGGCAAAAACCGTTACTGCGCCGAAGCCGGTAAAAGCAACGACTAAAAAAGTGCCGGCGACCAAGGGGCAAGAGGCCGTGTCGAGAGCGCCATCTCCCGCAGGCGGGTCGGCAAAACCCGCCCCCAGGAAAGGCGCAAAGTAAAACCCGTTTTTTCCGGCCGTAATTAGTAGAAAAGGGACATCGAGAGGCCCCGAGTCGCCCGCGTCAGCGAAGAAGAGGAGCGGGTCGCTGCCGCATTCGAAGGATGAAAAGGACAACGGCGAAGACATAGACGCCGATCGTCGTTCCGAAGAGAAACCAGGACAATCGATTTACCAGCGCCAGGAGCAAGACAAGGTAGGCAAAGTCGCGGTTCACGGCGAGGGCTGCCAGCCAGTGCGTCTGCCTCGACCCCTGCTCTCCGGGTGCGTGCCCCATGAAGAGATGTACCGAAAGGGCGCAGAGGCCGAAGCCGCCGAGGAGCAGCCCCGATGCAGCAAGGTAGAGAGGATCTTGGGACCGGCGGTAGAGGCCGAAGGCTATGCCGAGAAATACGGCGACATGGACGACGTTATCGCCTATGATGTCGAGATAGTGGCCGAAATTGCTCTCCTCGAGCTTGAGTCTCGCAAGTTCGCCGTCGACGCCATCCAGGATGGTGGATGCGAGGAAGAGAAGGGCCCCTGCGAGCTGCGAAGCGTACGTGCCTTTAGCGAGAAAAAAGGCGCCCGCCAGTCCCACCGCAATGTGGAACGAGGTGAACATGTTGGGTGTTACGGCAGTCTTAGCCAGCCGTCTGCTGATAGGGCGGGAAAGGCGCCGGTGAATGGACCGGGAGAGGAAGCTGTCCGTGGATGCCGTGGAGGCGCCAAGGGCGGCAACCAGCGACCGTTCTGCGGCATCGGTTGCCTTCGGCTCGTCCGTGAGGACGAAGGGGAGGCTGTCCGAAAGAGTGACACCCCGGCAGGAAGGGTCAGCCGGAAAGCCCCGGCCGGGCAACCAAAGGCCTCGAAGCACCTGGTCCAGCCGGCATGCCTTGATGAGGTAAACCGGCTCGGCGCAGTTCAGGCCGTGGCCGGCGCAATAAAGGTCGCTTCCGTCGCCTGCCGCGAGGAGCTTCCCGAGCGACCATCCGTCGATAACATGATTTGCGAGCATTATCAACAACTGGTCGCTGTCGCCCAGGTCGAGCCCGTCGGCGGCCCTGCCGAGGTCCGTCTCGTCGCCGATCATTCTCAACCCATCTTCCGGGACGAGGTCGTAAAGAACTTCGCGGAGTGCCCTGTCGCGTCCAAGGACGCGGATTGTATCGATGCCGAGCCGGTGCGCCGCGAGCACCAGCCGCCTCACAGCGGGTACCCCGAAAATAGGACGACACCCGGTCCCGTCCCGGTCGACTATAATAGCGGCCTTGACCATCCTATCCCTTCTCCATGGCCTTCTGCTGGAGTCTCATTTTCTTGAGTAGACTTTCGTACGATTCCTGCTTTATAACCCGGGAAAAGCTCTTGTGGTAGTTCTGGACGATGCTCACGCTGTCTATCGTCACGTCGTTGACAAGCAGACTGTGTTTGGCCTCGGCGAGGTAGTAGTCCACCGGTATCTCCTCATTCACCCTCTGGATGCGGGTCTTCACCATCAGCTTGTTCTGCCCGTCCTCCTCCCCCAGATAAGCGATTTTCTCCTTTCGCACAAAATCGAGCACCAGCCGTGAGTATGAATCGAGAAAAAGGTCCTGGAAAATCGACTTGAATTCCTGCTGTTTGGAGGCGCTCAGCTCTTTCCAGTAATCGCCGAGGGACTGCTGCGCCATATCTTCGAAATTGAAGTTCTCGAGGATCACTTTCTTGATCTTAGCCCTCCTTATCGGACGCGACGCCTGGCTCTGAAGGGCCGGGTCCGTCTGTACGGCTATTACAGAATCGAGCATCTTGCGGACTACACCGGTCGCTTCGCCGGCAGGCCGGGCTTGGCCGGGGATCAACAGGATGGCGGCCAGAACGGACAGAAGCGCTACATTAGCTTTCATAGGTCCTCCTTTCATAGGCGGTCGCTCTCGGTCCTGTCCTCCGCCTCCTCGCCGCGCGGAGGCTTTTCCACTTTGGCGAGCGCGTTTGTTGCCGCGTGCAGCAGCGCGGGCAGAAAAAGTACAGCTGCGGCAAGGACGCAGAGGCTCCCGATGGTGGTGAGCAAGCCAAGGCTATGTATGCCCTCGTGCGACGATATGATGAGGCTGCAAAAGCCGACCGTTGTCGAGAGGCCGGCCAGGATGACGCCGGTACCGGTGGTGATGGGGAGGCTGAACCTCAGCCGGTCGCTCGCCTGCCTCCAACGCTGGACGACAATAATCCCGTACTCCACGCCGGCGCCGACTACGAGGGGCATGAAGATCGTATTGGCAAGGTTGAGGTCGATACCGAAGACGTGCATCAATCCCAAGGTCCAAAGAGTGCCCAAAACAAGAGGGGCAAGGGCTGCCGCTACCGGGACCGGACTGCGCAGCGTGACCGTGAGGATCAGCACGATGAAGATGACTGCGTAGATAGCGGCCATGACGCAGGCGTCGCGAAATGTCTTTGTAAAAACGGAGAGCGTCACGGGATCGCCGGTTGCCTCCGGATCGATCGACCTGAGGTCCCTGACGAACCTGTCGAGGAAGTGAGGGTCCCACACGTTCCCGGCTGGAAAGATGCGGATTATGTAAAGGTTGTCCGGGCCGACGAACCGTTCGAGCAGGGCCTTGGGCAAGTCCCGGGGCCTGAGCGGTCTCGTCTCGATGTTTTCCCAGAGAAGACAAAGCTTGTCATTCAAGTCCGCTATAATCCTTGCCTCGAACCCTTCCAGGCGCTCCTGCAGCACCGGTCCTTTGATGGAACGGAAGTCATGCCTTATGGCGTCGATCAGTTTCCTTACGTCCCGCATCTGTGCAAAAAGCGGGGCGGGGACGCCGCTTTCGGACGAGCCCGAAGCGAGCATCTTGAATCGGATCCGTGAGAATACGGCATCGAGCCGTTCGATGTCTACGCCGTCTTTGTGCATGGGGAGAGCCCTCACGTCCCCGAGAACCGGCGCCAACCCTCTCAAAATGCGGATCTTGCTCTCCTGGTCGGAAGGGAGCACGCTCTTGATGCTGTTTACCTTTGAAACGGTCGGAAGGCGCTCGGCCGCCTTTGTCTTCTCGTCGATCTCCTTGAAGGAGTGCGCGAAGAGGACGCCGTAAATGCTTGCATACCTGGAGCCCTGGATCAGCTTGTTCTCCCATATCACGGACTCTGCCTTTTTTGACTGGAGGTGCAGCATATTGAGGTCGAACTTTACTTTCAATGCCCCCCAAATAGAGAAGGCGCAGGCGCACACGGCAAGGCTCAGCAGAAACACCGTCCGACTTTTGTTGGTTACAAGAAGGGGCTTGACTTGCTCAGTCACAGGTTTCCTGACGAGCCCCCTGCGAAACCGGTCGAGAAGCACGATCAGGGCCGGCAAGAGGAAGAGGCTCACGGCTGTGGCCAACAAAAGGCCGATGCTGCAAATAATACCCAGCTCCGAAAGCCCTTTGAACCCGGTAAGAACAAGGGGGAAAAAGGAAAAAGAGGCGCAAAGGCCCGCAAGAAGGATCGCAGGCCCAACCTGTTCCATCGTAGAAGCGAGGGCCTGCCTCGTCGACGCGAAAAAGCGCAGGCGCTCCTCGCTGTAACGAGCGAACCAGTGGATGGGGTAGTCGATCCCGAGGCCGAGGAGCATGGGCGCGAACGTAACAGAGAGCAGGTTAAGATGGCCGATGACGAGGGTCGTAATGCCGAAGGTGATGCACAGGGTGATGACGAGAACGGCCACTGCCAGGAACGGGCGCCTGATCCCGCGCCAGAAGATGACGAGGAGGACCGCGAGCCCGATAAGCGACAGCGTCGTGGCAATGCTTATGTCCCTAAGGGCAATATCTTTTTCGTCCTCATCGAGCGCCTTCTGACCTGTGACCCCGGCGTCAATGTCCCGGAAATCCGCTCGCACTGCCGCCACCGTCCCCCTTAGCGCGTCCAATGCCTGCCGGCTCTTTGAAAAACCCGGTCCCTTCATCATCGGCTGAACGAAGATGAGAAGGTACTTGTTCCCCTCGGTCCAGAAATAGCCCTCTTCGCTCTCATCCCTCAGGCCTTCTTTAAAAAAGGCGCCCCACGGCGAGGCGAAGACGGTGGAGCCCTCTATCCATGCTTTTGTCTCGCCCAGCGTCTCGACGAGGAAGCTGAGGTCAAGGGGCGTCTTCCGGACCGCGTCGCTATCGAGGAAGCCCGTGAATAACTTTCCCACCATGCCTGAGGCCATCTCGCCGTTGATCTCTTCGAACAGGCTCGCTAGGCTGGGCGATTTTGAAAACTGCCGAATGAAGTTTTTGTGATCGGAAAGGTTTTCGCTTAGTTCGGTAAGCTCTGCCTTGCTGAGATAGAGAAGGGACCAGCGCCGCACAGAGGCAGGGTCGACCCGCGCGTATACCTGCTCATAGTGCTCGTGGTCCGCCTTTAGCCTTTTGGCAAGCTCTCTCGCGAATTCCAGGGTCCTGTGGGTGTCTTTGTTCTCCACTGCCACTACGAAAGCCTCGAGGTCGGAGAACCTGTCGGCCATCCGTAGAAGCTGCATCATCCGCTCCTTGGGCGAGATGAGCGAGCGCTGGCTTGTCTCGAATCCGAGGCGCCCCACAGTGAAGACCACCGAGATAACGGCGAGGGCTACCCAGAACCCTACTGTTATAAAAGGGTGCGATGCCTGAAAGCCAAGAAGCCGGTCCAGCCATAGCCTCGTGCGCTGGTGCTCTTCCGTCTTCACCAGCTCCTTACCCCCATTGCGTATTCAAGCTGGGCGAGGGACAAGTTGTAATTGAAGAGGGCTTCGAGGTATTTGCCCTGGTTCATACCGTATCGCTCGATACCTCTGAGGAGGTCGTCGGCAGTGCCTGTGCCCATCTGGAAACTGGTAAGGGCCGCCACGATCCATTTCCTGGAAGCGGAAGCCCCCTTTTCGTACGCCTCTACTGCCACCTTCCATTGCTTAACATCCTGGTAAGACTTTATCACCTGGATGGGAATGTTGAGGCGTGCTGTCGCCTTGGTGTGGGAGAGGCGCTCATATTCGGCCCTCTCTTTCTCCACGCGGGCCTTCAGGATGCCGAAATCGAAGTGCCAGTTCACTCCGGTCACGACTCCGCCGATGGCGTGGTTGAAATCGTCGGGGATATAAGGGTTGTGAAATGCCTCCCTGCCCGGCGCCCCGGCAAAGGAGCCCGCCAGGGCGGCAAAGAAAGACGGGTACCTGTCGGCGCGGGCTGCCTCCACGAGCGATTTCTGGGCTGCCAGGCCCTCCTCCAGCTGCTTGAACTCGGGACGTTCAGCCAGGGCCCTGCGTATGTACGAATCGGGCTGTCCCAGCTCATCCGTCTTGAAGGCGAGAGTCTTATCCGCCGGATCGAAGTCTTTACCGGGAGGCAGCCCTATGAGGGCTTTGAGGGCAAAATAGGAAATGCTCGCCCCTTTCTCAGCCTCCGCCTTCCCCCGGATGACATCAGCGCGGTAGGCGTCGACCCGGTAGAGCTCGCTCTCGACCACGTTGGTGGAACCGAGGCCGAGGAGGCGCTGCATTTGCGACCTTGCCTCATCGAAAAAGCTTCCAGCTTCTTTCGCGACCTCGATTGCCGTCCTGGAGAGGACGAGCGCGTAGTACAGCTCTTTTACCCGCAGGGCTATCTCGTTGCCCGTCTGGGTCTGTTTCACCTCGCGGGCGACGACCCCGTGCTCGGCCGCGTCCCGCCGGTTCGATATCTTTCCGAAGGTGTAAAGGGGTTGGGTCATGGTCAAGTTCAGTTTGCCGAAGACCCCGATGGACCAGTAACTCGAGGACGGATCGATAATCCGGCTGCCCACCACTTCGGGCCGGCTGGCATTGTTTACAGGCCCGACGAGCGCGGTCGTGTCTACCTGAGGGTAATAGCCCGCCCGCGCCTGGGCGAGGTCGCTTTTCGCCACCGCGGCCTCGCTGCGTCTTTCCGCCATCTCCGGACTCACGCCTATTGCCATCCTGATTATCTGCGGCAGTCCGAGCACCATTTTTTCCTCTCCCGCCTGCCCCGATGAGACACACGATAGAGAGAGGACCACGATGATGCAGAAAACAGCCGACCCCGAGAGCCACGTTCCCCGCCTCGCGAAAAGCGTCCTCATCCGCGTCTCCATGTGACCTCCCTGTTTTCCGGTTCTTTCCGGCTCTCGATCATGCCCTCGCCTGCGAGGGTTTTCTTCCGTTCCCTCATTGTTCCGACAAGGATCCCGTAGACGGCCAGGCCTATACCTGCCCAGACGAGCTGCTCCAGGCGGAGCGTAATGCCGTAAGTTAGCCCCACGGCCGAATTGAAGCCGAGGATATTGAAGATGATCAGCCGCGTCGTTTCCTGCACCCCGAAATCGACGGGGAGTGCGAAAGTGACCAGGTTGAACCAGATCCCCAGATAGACTATCGTCGTCGCGAGTGGTATGGATGCCCTGCCGGCGACAAAGAAGAGGAAGTAGAAGGCAGGGAGGATGCTCCACGAAAGGGCCGCCGTGTGCCACAGGACCGAGAGGGGCAGGTCATAGGGGCGGCTCCGGTAAAAAGAACG
>JBEKOT010000032.1:0-19948 GCA_049521495.1 Syntrophorhabdales bacterium
GCCAAACAGATCGCCAATGGGGCGCCTGCCGACATATTCCTTTCGGCCAATACCGAGTGGATGGACTATCTCAAGGCAAGAGGGCTTATAGACAAAAAAAGCATCTCGCCCTTCGCTTATAACGTGCTCGTTTTTGCCGGAAGGCCGCAGTCAAAAGTGGGGGGGCTGCAGGATGTGGCAAAGCTTGAGAGGGTCGCCATAGGCAGTCCGAAGAGCGTGCCGGCCGGTCAATACGCGATTGAGGCCCTGAGGAGGTCGGGCATCGAGAAAAAGCTCGAGAACAAGTTGGTGATGGCCAGGGACGCCCGCGAATGTCTCGTATACGCCGAGAGGGGAGAAGTGGACGGGGCCTTCGTTTACAAGACCGATGTCGAGGAGGCCGGGAAGGGCGTGAAGATCCTGTTCACCGTGCCGCAGGAGCTCTATCCGAGGATAGTCTACCCCATGGGCCTGACCGCAGAAGGCGTCAAGAAAGCCAGCGCCGCGGCCTTCTTCCGGTTCCTCCAGTCGGGAGGGGCGAAGAGCGTTATCGCGCGCCACGGCTTCGAGGTGAAGTAGGAGCTATGCCCGCTTTTACTGCCGCCGATTACTCGGCGATCTTCTTGTCGCTGAAGGTTGCGGTCGTGGCGACCCTGGCATCCCTTCCCTTTGCTTTTGCCGCAGCTTATATAATGACGTACCGGCGGTTCCGGGGAAGGATCGCCGTCGATGTGGCCGTCAATCTTCCCCTCACCCTGCCCCCCGTGGTGATCGGATACCTTCTGCTCATTCTCCTCGGGCAGCAGGGATTCATCGGAAGAATGCTGCTCCAACCGCTCGGCATAAAGCTGATCTTTTCCTGGAAGGCAGCGGTCATTGCCACGTCGGTGGTCGGCTTTCCTCTCATGGTGAGGTCCATACGGACAGCGATGGAGGGGATAGACGAGCGCCTCGTCCATGCCTCCCGCCTGCTGGGCGCCAGGGCGCTCGACACCATAATGACGGTCATCGTGCCCCTGTCGGTTCGGGGGATCATAGCAGGCTCGGTGCTCATGTTCGCCCGGGGGCTGGGCGAGTTCGGCGCCACCGTGATAGTAGCCGGCAACATCCCCGGCGTGACCCAGACTATTCCTCGTCGTGCTTGTCTTCCATGAATGGCTCGGCAGGCGTGTCGTAAGGAGGGACTAGGTGGAGCTCCGCGTGGCGGCCAGAAAACGGTTCGGCGCTTTCCTGCTGGATGCGGACTTCAGCGTCAGGGGAGAGCGCATCGGGGTCTTCGGTCCTTCCGGAGGCGGAAAATCGACCCTGGTCGGCATTATTGCAGGGCTGGCCGGACCGGACAAGGGGACCATCGTTCTTGACGACGAGGTCATCTTCGATAGCGGTGCCGGCCGTAACGTGCGGCCGGAGCACAGGCGAATGGGGATGGTCTTCCAGCGTCCCAGCCTTTTCCCTCATCTGAGCGTAAAGGGCAACCTCCTTTACGGCTTCAAGCGGTGCCCGCCCGAAGCCCGCAAGATCGCCTTCGACGACGTGGTGGAGGTATTGAAGATCGGCAACTTGCTCGACCGCGGAGTGAAGCACCTCTCCGGCGGTGAGAAGCAGCGGGTGGCTATCGGGCGGGCGGTCTTGGGCAGCCCGCGTCTTCTGCTCCTCGACGAGCCGTTGTCCGCCCTTGACGACAGTCTCAAGTTCCAGATAGTTCCTTTCTTGAACGAGGCGTGCGAGGTCTTCAGGATCCCCTACCTTTTCATCTCCCATTCCTTACTTGAGATGCGGGTCATGACGGACATCGTCCTCCACATGGCCGGGGGGCGCGTCGTAGAGCAGACTACAGCCGAAAGCCTCGTGCGGGCCCGGATGGGGGAGGGGAAGACAGGCTACATAAACCTGCTCCGGCTGCCCGAAGGCCGGGGGGTCGACGGTCTCTATGCCTTCGATTGGGGCGGCCAGCGGCTTTTGGCTTCTTCGGGGAACGATCAGCCGGGAGCCCTCTTCGAGCTTTCTTCGAGGGACATTATCCTCTTTCGGGGACGCCCGGAGGCGGTTAGCGCCCGAAACCTCCTCAAGTGCAGGGTTGTCGATGTCTTTGAAACGGGAAGCAGGGTCGGCATAGAGCTCGACTGTTGCGGCAACCGCCTGGTGGCGGAGGTGGTCGGACAGGCGGCCGAGGAGCTCGGAGTAAGAGCGGGGGGCGAGATCTACGCCGCAATCAAGGCAACGGCGTTCAAGAAGTTGGGATAGGCCGGAAAAGCGCATGCCGGAGCCATATCCGGCGCTTCCTCTCAAGGGTAATGTTTTGCCAGCCTTCCGGGGGGAACGCCCAGCAGGTAGAGGGCCATGATAGTCCAATTACGGAGCGTGCACCTTGCTATACCTTCCTTCCTCCACCTGCGGGAGGAGGTCTTCACCTTTTCGTCTATCAGATGGATCCTGTCTCCCCGCTTCTTCACCCGTCTCATCAGGTCTACGTCCTCCATTACGGGCAATGGCCTGTATCCGCCGATCCGCAAGAAATAATCTCGCTTGAAAAAGATCGCCTGATCGCCGTAAGGTATGCGGGTCAAGCGGGACCGGAGGGACGCCGCCCTTTCGATGATCCGGTACGCGAGTCCCCTGTCTGCTATTCCAAGGTCGAAAGCGCCGCCCACGAAATGTCCCAGTTCCATCGCCGAGGAGATTCTTTCAAGGCCGTCCGCCGGAAGCTCGGTATCTACATGGAGGAACAGGAGGACGTCGCCGCCCGCAGCTTTGGCTCCCGCGTTCATCTGGATAGCCCGTCCCCTGGGGGAGAGAATGCTTTTGGCGCTGCTGTCCGCAACGGCCCTTAGGGTCCCCCCTTCCTCGCTCCCGTCGACCACGATGATCTCGAGGGCCTTGTCGAAAGCCATGCCCCGAAGCCGGCCTATCGCGTCGTTGATGAGGGCTTCTTCGCGAAAAACGGGTATCACGACCGAGATCGTCATGTCAGGTGCCGGCGGTCTCTAATGTAGTCGATTGTCGAGAGCCTGCCGGGCGGGAGATCTCTCAGCCTGTCGTAAAGCGCCTTGACGTCTTCGTATACGTCTATATCGTCCCAATGGGGCAGCACGTGGACGCTCACGCCCTCCTTTCGGAATACGGCCATAGTAGCCTCGAATACCCCCCTGCCGCCCCACTCGATGCCCTCAAAGGCCGCCGGCAGGACGGCCCCTCGGCGGAAGCCTATGAGGTAATATCCCCCGTCATGAGCCGGTCCTATGACCGCATCTTGCGACTTGAGGCGCTCGAACGCTTCGCCGATAAAGGCAGGCGGAAGGTCGGGAAGGTCGCTGCCTATAAGAACGGCCCGAGAGCAGGCGGGAAGGGAGAAAACCTTTCGAAAGGCGGCCAGCATTCTCATCCCGAGGTCGCCCCCCTCCTGGGGCAGGCAGGTAACGCCGCCGCCGAGCCAGTCAATGGCAGGCCCCAGGCCAGGGGGGTGGAAGAATACCAGGGGAGCGCGACCGGCCCGGCGGACCGCGGCAAGGGTGTCGGAGACAAGGCAGCGGTAGAGGTCAAGGGTAGCCTCGTCTCCGATCGTTTCCGCAAGTCTTGTTTTTACAAAGCCTTTGGCGGGGAGCCTGAGAAAGAGGATAAGCCGCTCTTCGTAACATATTGAGGTTGCTCGCCTTTTTGTCATTCCCTTTGCCCTTGGCAGGAGCTGCCCGAGCCGGCTGTGCAGCCGTAGCAATGATCGCCGACCGCGATGCGGCGGTCAGCCAGCGGACCCATATCGAAAGCGGAGATGTGATGCGGCGCGCCGTGGTCTATCGTCAGACCCAGCATCTGGTTGAAGTCGCAATCGTAGAGGCTTCCATCCCAGCCGACGGAAACCATGGATCTGCACATTACCCCCTTCAGGTTCACGGGATTGAAGGCCTTGATCAGCCGTTTCATGTAGTCCTCATAGTTGCCCGTAGCAATAAGATACTCGAGATACCGGCCGATGGGCATGTTGGTAATGCAGAACAGGCGGTTGAAGCTCAACCCGTGGCGTTGGCGCAGGGCTTGCCTGTAGAGTGACTCCAGGCCCCCTTGGGCGCCGGGAAGGTAGGCTCCGGCCGGGTTATGCACGAGGTCCAAAACGAGCCCGCTTCCGTCCCGCCCGTAACCTTTTGCGTTGAGCCGGCCTATGACCTCCATCAGCCGGGCGAATACCCCTTCCCCCCTCTGCCGGTCGGTCAACCGGGGGTCGATGTGGGGCAAAGAGAGGACTACCTCGATCCTGCAACGGGCATAAAGATCGAGGAGACCCTCGTGCTCCTTGTCGAGAAGGACCACTCCGTTGCTTCTCACGAGCACGCGCCGCCCCAGGGCGGCGCATTCCTCAAGGAACCAGCGGAATCGGGGATGCAATTCGGGGCTGCCGCCCGTTACGTCGATGACGGGTATGGCATGGCTTCTCAAGACCTTCAAGCACTGGTCCATTATCTTTCCGGACATGGCCTCGGACCGCCGGGGACCCCCTTCTACATGGCAGTGCCTGCATTCCAGGTTGCAGCGGTAGCCGATATTGACCTGAAAAATGTCTATACCCGCCGCCCGGAGAGGCTCCTTTGCCTTCTGTGCAAACGATGGCGCGACCGGGTCCGCTGTCACTTCACATCTCCTTTTCCTTGATGATCTTCCGCATCTGGGTCGAGTGGGCCAGGACAATGCCTGCCGTCATAGCCGCGCCTACGTGGACGGCCTCCATCATCTCTTCCCGGGATACGCCGAGGGAGAGGCACTGGTTTGTGTAGGCGTCAATGCAGTACGGAGACTTTTGGGTGGCGGCTACGGCGAGCGCAATGAGACCTTTCTCCCTTTCGGTCAAGTGCCCGCCTTTCATGGCTTCGCCGTAGTAGTCGAAGTACTTCCTCCCCAGTTCCGCAGCGTATTCCCCTATATTCTCGAAATCTTCGAGGTCCTTCTTCTCGTAGTACTCTCCCATGGGACACCCCTTTTCCTCGGTTTTTGCAAGCCCCGTTTCTTCCTGCGGCGGACGCCCGGGACTTGAGCCCGACAAAGGACAGCTCGAAAAACATGCGGCCCTGCCCGGAGCTATTGACGCGCCGATGTCGAATAATATATGGATTATAGGCTTTTTCCCGCGGTGCTGCAACGCGGCCGCAGCATCATCCGCCGAGCCCAAAAAGATCGCAGGCAGCGTTCACTACCGCCAGGGCGAACTCGGGGTCTTCCATGTTGGCATCTACTTCGACAACTTCTATTTCTTTCTTCAGAGCGCTCTTGAGGGTCTCGCAAAATACGCTGTCCCCTTCGGGGTCGTAGGTGGGGCTGCCCGGCCTGTCGACCGAAGACCACCCCCGGAGGGGTATAAGGACCTTTACAGGCCCCGAAGATCGATTCAATTTCGAGGCGAAAGCCGCCGAGATTTCGCGCAATTCATCGGGGGTGGCGCGCAGCCATGTCCGGAGCTTATCCAGGTCGTATTTCCGCCGTTTGGAGAAGGAAGGCCATGACCGGGGCGGAGTGATATGGTTCACGCCGCAGGTGGAGACGATCTGGGGAATACCTACGTTCCCGGCCGTTTCCAGCCGGCCGGGCCCGGCGTCCCGGGTAAACCCGTAAAGGTGCTCGCCTACGCCCCCGGGCGCGAGGTCTATCACGCCCCGGAACAGGCGCTCTCCGATCATGCTCTCCATGGCCCGGTCGCCGACTCCGTTCGCATGGAACCCGACCACCTGGCAGCCCTTTGCCTCGAGGGCTTGACGAACGGACCTTGCGCACTTTTCGCAGGGACTCATCATCGTCATGGCCAGGGCTCTCTCTGTCTCGATGGCGGTCTCCGTAAGAGGGCCGTGCAGCATGGCCCAAAGGGCCCATGCGGCCCTCTCCAGCACATTGCGCACGGGATTGGAGAGGCCGGAGATATCGACAACGGAATGAAACAGCAGTATATCGCTCGTTTGCAGGAAAAGGTTGGAAGCACCGTGCATGGCGGCGGCAGAGGACACCATGAGCTTGGGGAAGCCGAAGGGGAGGGCTTGCATGACGGCCGTAATCATAAGGGTCCCGGTATAGCCCCCGATGCCGATCACGCCGTCGATCCTCTTTTCCATTGTGAGTCTCGAAGCTATGCGCGATGCTCCATCGACCATCGCCTCCATGTTTACAGCCATATCCCTGGAACCGTTCAGGGCCTCGAGGCTGTTACCACCGGCGTGTGCCACTTCATCGGCCGAAATCTCCGGCCTGAGCTCCCGGTCCCCGTATCTCATAGAGAGATCCATGATCATCGGCCTGGCGCCGAGATCCCTGAGCGTCCGGCTCAAGTAGAGGGCTTCGGCTCCCTTGGTGTCCATTGTGGCGAGGAGAAGGATAGGGGGGTTCAGGTTTTCATGTACTTCCAAGAGAGAGAGCCCTTTCGTATCTCGTCTATCGGGAGGTCGTAAAAAAAGCCACGGTCCCGGATATACTCGACGTTCGGCCTTCCATCGTCCGTATGGGAAGGGAGCATCGCGTCGTCTTCCCCGTTGAACGGAACGGGGGTCACCATCATTTTCTCGCAGTATGCGCGATCGTAGGTGGGAGTCGTCCTGACCCAGCGGCCGTTGATATAAAGATCGGCCAGACCGTGAAAGGGAAATATGTTGCTGCCCCTTTTCTTGACGATCTCAGGGGCAGTGAGGTGGGCCCGGATCTCCGCAAATCTGAGCCGGGCAGGGATACGCGCTGCCCGGGCCAGAGCGACCAGGAGGACCGCTTTTTGAACGCAGTAGCCTTCTTTGGCGGCTAGCACATGACTTGCCCTGAAGTGGGAATCAGTCGGCCTGGGCGCATAGATATTGTATCTGATCTCGTCTTTTACGAAATAGAAGAGGCGAACGGCCCTTTTCTTTGCCCCTTCCAGGTCCGCGGTCAGGTCGGCCGACTTTCCCGTTACGGCTGCGTTGTCGCAGTCGATGAAGAAGGTGGGCTCCAGGCCGCGGCTTTCGTCGATAGCTCTATTCAATCCTCCACCAGCGTCAAGGCGTTCGGTGCGCACCACTGCACACACTGCGGATTGGGTGGCTCTCCGCAGAAGTCGCACTTCAAGGGTATTTCGGTGTCGGGCTCCTTGTATACAGATTTTGCCGGGCACGAGGCCCTGCAAATCACGCATTCGTCTACCTCGACACCTTCGATCATGAGAGTGCCTTTTGAGTTGCAGGCCGCCTCGGTATAAGGGCCGGCGATGACAGGGAGGCAGAACTCCTCGCCGATGAATACCCTTATCCTCGACCGCCACGGGTTGACGGCCTGTGTATGGGCGAGGGAGCAGGCGATCTCGCACTGCTTGCAGCCGGTGCATAACTTATGGTCTATCTTGATCTTCATATCAAATCTGTTCCTTCCTTCTCCAGTCCCATCTCCCGAAGCTTCTCCTTGGTGGGAATGCCCTTTTCGTCCCATGCCCTCAACCGGTAATACTGGGGGAGGAGTTTATCGAGTTCTATCACCCTGTTCTTTACCCGAGGCTCATTGAGTATTCTCGGCGGGAGGGTGTCGTCCTTCCCTGTGATGCCGGCCCTCATGTTGAAGAGGCGCTCCAGGTTCCAGATCTTTTCTCCGAGCCTGTTGACCCCTTCCGGGGTATACTTTTCCCCCGTCACATACGTAAGCCACTCGGCTAGCTTCTCTCCCCATAGGGGACCGTGGTAGATGATCCAGCAAAGGACGCCGGAGTCGGCCGCGGCGATATAGTCCTGGTCCTTCTTGGTGAATTCCACAAAATAGGCAGGGTCCTTTCGCCCTTCGTAGAAGGGCAGGGTAGACTTCGTATGGGCCCCGCCGGTGTTGCAGGTGGCATATTGCAGGCCCAGGGCATCGAACGCCTGCGGGTGCCAGGCCGGTATGCCCATGCCCTTTATGCCCATGTACAGCTCGGGGTGCCCGTATTTCTCGGCAAGGGCGATACCGCCCTCCGCCATGAGGTCCCCTATCCCCTCCCTCCTTGCTATCTGTTTCAACAGTTTGAACATATTCCGGTTGCCGAACTCGAGGGGATAGCCCATGTCCTTTTCCGGGAGGTGGCCCTCCTCGAAGAGCTCCATCGCACAGGAGACCACTGCGCCTGCCGTGATCGTATCCATCCCGAGCTCGTTGCATAAATAGTTGTTGCGGCATATGTCCAACATATCCCCGATGCCGCAGTTGGACCCCACCAGGGCCATGGTCTCGTGCTCGGGGCCCTTCGCCGTCAACGGATATTCGGGATCGTTCTTGATGCGGCTTCGCTTTCCGCATGCAAAGGGGCAGGCAAAGCAAGCCTCGTCCCTGACGCGTATGAGGGCGCGGATCACTTCGGGATCTTCATACTTTACGAACTCTTCGAAATAGCCTTCCTTGAAATTGAACGCTGCCTGGCTCTTGCTCGCGTTCGCCCGGCCGGGCAGGCTCCAGGTGCCGTACATCCTGCGCTTCAGCAGTTCTTTGTTATCGCGGCCCTCCTGATAGAAGTCCATGACCGCCTTTCGAAAGCCGTCCACATCGGCGATGTTCACCTGTCCGGTCCCCAGAGCAGCCACGGCTTTGAGGTTCTTCGAGCCCATCACGGCACCCAGGCCGGAGCGTCCGGCTGCCCGCCCGCCGTCGGACATGATGCAGGCGAACCTGACCAGATTCTCCCCCGCGGGGCCTATATTGGCGATGCCCATACTGTTGAGCGCCCAGTTGTCGAGGCCGTGCTTCGTCCGCATATCCTCGCGGATCGCCTTCTCCGTCTCGGACGATACCTTACCCCACAGGTAGCCTGCGGGGTTTATCTCCACCAGGTCGTTGCGAATAGTAACGTAGACCGGCTCGGGCGATTTACCCTCGAATATAAGGAGGTCGTAGCCGGAATACTTCAGGTTTGCCCCGAAGTACCCGCCGCAGCAGGGGCTGGACACGCAGTTGCTCAAGGGGGACTTGGCGGAGACTATGAAGCGGCTTGCCGCCGGAGCGCCGCTCCCCGTCAGGGGCCCTGTAGAGAAAATAAGCTTGTTTGCCGGGCTGAGGGGGTCTATGCGCGGGTCTATCTCGTCGAAGAGGATCCTGGCGCATACGCCCCTCCCGCCGATGTAATCGCCCATCAGGTATGAAGGCATATCCTCCACCCGGCTCGTCCCCCTGGACAGATCGACTCTCAATATTTTGCCGTTCCAGCCGAACATGCTAGTCACGCCTCCCCGTTATCTTGATGATTGAACGGACCCAGGGCCCTGACCGCCTCTGTCATCTCGTTCACGATGCTTGCAAAGCGAACTCCCTCGGAAGCGGAAACCCAGTCAAGCCGGACCCTACCGTCCTCCACACCGAATTGCCCCAAAACCCTCTTGAGCAGCGCCATTCTTGCAGCCGCCTTGTAGTTCCCTTCGAGATAATGGCATTCTCCCGGATGACACCCGAGCACAAGCACGCCGTCGGCGCCTGCCTGAAGGGCCTCGAGAATAAAATAAGGCTCCACCCTCCCGCTGCACATGACCCGGATCATCCTGATGTTCGGGGCGTACTGGATCCTTGACGTGCCGGCCAGATCGGCACCCGCGTAGGAGCACCAGTTACAGCTGAAGACGAGTATCTTCGGCTCGAACCTGTCCACTCATCACCTCAATCTATAGGAACTTACCGTCCGTGAGCTTCTCACCATTCGATTCTTTACGTGGCAAAGGCAGCACGTATTTCTGCCACGATCTGCTCCCTGGTGAAGTGCTTTCCTTTCATCGCGCCGCTTGGGCATGCCGCCGCGCACGTGCCGCATCCTTTGCAGAGCGCCTGGTTTACTACGGCGACGCCTTTTTCTACATCTTTCTTCACTGCTTCATAAGGACATGCGGTCTCGCAAACGCGGCACCCGCTGCAAAGCGATTCTTCCACTTCTGCAATTGCGGCCTGTCCCTCTATGTTCTTCCGCGTCAATATCGTAAGGGCTCTCGAGACAGCCGCCTGGGCCTGGGCGATACTCTCGTCGATGAACTTCGGGCTGTGAGCTGTGCCGCACATAAAGATGCCGTCCGTGGAAAAATCGACGGGCCGGAGCTTCATATGGGCTTCGAGAAAAAAGCCGTCCTCGTTCAGCGGGACCTTGAGCATCCGGGCGAGGGCCAGGTTGCCCGCCGGCGGAACGGAAGCGGCAGCCAGGCACACCAGGTCTGCGTCGAGCTGCAGCTTTTGACCGAGGACTGGCTCCGTAGCGCACACCCTCAGGAAAGCCTTTCCTTCCTCTTCGACCGGCTGAACATCAGGCTGATCGTCTTGCTCATGGCGTATAAAGACAACACCCAGGTCCGAGGCTTTCTTATAGTAATCCTCCTTGAATGCGTAAGTCCTCATGTCGCGGTAAAGGACATAGACATCCATCTCGGGCTTGAGCTTTTTGAGCTTCAGCGCGTTCTTTACCGAGTGGGAACAGCAGACCCGGCTGCAATAAGGCCTCTCCTGATTCCTCGAACCCACGCACTGGATGAAGACTGCCGTATCGGCCTGCTTCACGCGGTCATCACCCTTTTCGATCATCCCGTCGAGCTCGAGAAGGGTCATCACTCTGGGGTCCTGACCGTAGAGGTACTCCTGGGGCTTAAGCTCCTCGGCGCCCGCCGCCACTATGGTCACGCCGTGCTCGATTTCCTTAGGTGCGTCCTTCCCGTTCACCCTGATCTTTGACAGAAAGTTGCCCACGTACCCCGAATGCTCTACGAGCTCCGCCCGTGTCGAGACCTCTATGAGATCGGTCGCTCGGACCTGGGTGATGAGGTCTTGCAACAGACCGCGCACGTCGTCGCCCTCCAGCGTTTCCGGTATCCTGGTCGACAAGCCCCCCAGTACTTCGGATCTCTCGATCAGATGGACCTTTATGCCCTGCCGGGCCAGAGCAAGGCTGCTCGTCATCCCGGCGACGCCTCCGCCGATTACAAGGGCCGCGCGGGTCACGTTGTAGTTTGCCCGGTAAAGGGGTTGAAGGAGTAGGGCTTTCGAAGCTGCCATTCTGACAAGGTCTTTAGCCTTCTCTGTCGCGGCTGCTTTATCGTTCATGTGCACGAAGGAGCAGTGTTCCCTTATGTTGGCGAACTGGAAGAGGAAGGGGTTCAAACCGGCTTCTCTCAGGGCATCCTGAAATACCGGCTCGTGCGTCCTCGGGGTGCAGGCAGCCACCACCACCCGGTTGAGCCCCTCTTTCCGTACGGTTTCCACCATGTGTCTTACCGAATCGACGGAACAGGCAAAGATCTCCTCCACAGCGTGGGCCACGCCGGGGAGTCCGCGGGCGTGTTCCACGACTTGCGGCACCTTCACGATCTTAGCGATATTCGTGCCGCAGTCGCATACGAAGATCCCGATTCGGGGCTGCTCCCCGCTCACTTCACGCTCCTCGGGATAGACCTTTTCCTCTACCATGGTGCCGCGCTCTTCACAGAGGAGCTGTGAGGCGAGCGATGCCGCGCCGGATGCTTGAGTAACCGCGTCCGGGATGTCCATAGGGGCATGGAAGACGCCGCAGGAGAAAACTCCGCTCCTTGAGGTCTCCATGGGCGAAAAAGCGGGGCTCTGACAGAAGCCATGCTCATTGAGATCTACGGCCAGTTTTCCGGCTAATTCCCGGTTTCCCGGGGCCGGTGTCAAACCCACGGATAGAACGACGAGGTCGAATTCCTCATCCTTGACTGCCGTGCCGTTGATACGGTACCTGAGGACCACGTTGCCGCTGCCCGGCCGCTCCTCGACGAGCGAGGCCTTGCTCCATATGTAGCGAACCCCGGGCATGGCCTTGGCCCTTTCGTAGAAGCGCTCGAACCCCTTGCCGTATGCGCGGATATCGTTATGGAGGATGGCGGTCTCCATCTCCGGGTGGTGCTCCTTCGACAGGATGAGCTGTTTTGTGGCGTACATGCAGCATACGGCGGAGCAGTATGAACAATTGGCACTCTCGTCCCTCGACCCCACGCATTGGATCCAGGCGATCCTGTGGGGCGTCTTTCCGTCGGACGGGCGGCGAAGCTCACCTCCATTGGGGCCAGAAGCACTGATCATACGCTCGAATTCAAGACTGGTGACGACATTCGAGAATCGATGATACCCGTACTGGCTCTGGAGAAGGGGATCGAAGGGCTCATATCCGGGCGCGAGGATCAGGCTCCCGACCCTCACGGTAGTCTCCTTCGGCTGCATCTTGAAATTTATAGCCTTGCTTTTGCACGTGGGCACGCAGATCTGGCAGATCTTCCTCTTGAGAAAGAGACAGTTCGCCGAATCAACTACGGAGACCGCCGGGACCGCCTGGGGGAAATGGACGTGAATGCACTTCTTCTTTGCCAGGTTCTCGTTGTACACGTCCGGAACATAAACGGGGCAGTATTCCGCGCAGGTACCGCATCCGGTGCATTTCTCTTCGTCTACGTAGCGCGGTTCCTGAACGAGACGGACCTCAAAATTCCCCGCTTCTCCCTCCAGTCCGCCGACGCTGGTGTTCGTAAGAATGGTTATGTTTGGGTTCGAAGCGCACTCGATGAACTTGGGGGAAAGGATGCACATGGAACAGTCATTGGTTGGGAATGTTTTGTCGAGCTGGGACATCTTTCCGCCGATGGCGGGGGCCTTATCGACGAGGTATACCTTGAACCCCGAGGCCGCGGCGTCCAGAGACGCCTGTATGCCGCCGACGCCCGCCCCCACTACCAGGATCGCTCCGACCCTTTTCCCGTCTACGGGACCCTCGCTCACGCTGATTTCATCAAGCTGCCGGCTCATAGTACCTCGCTTACAATCTCGGAAATATCCCGGACCTGGAGCACATCCTCCTTTCCCAGAGTAAGGACGCTGTCCTTGAAGTTCAGGATACAGTACGGACAGGCGGTGGCAAGCACTTCGGCGCCCATTTCGAGGGCCCTTTCCACCAGGGTGTCAGAAAAACGTTCCCCTTTCTTCGTCTCCATCCAGATCCTCGCACCCCCGCCCCCGCAGCAGAGGCTCTGCTCTCTGGCCTTCATCTCGTCCATCAAGGTCAGGCCGGGAATGCCGGCCAGGACCTTGCGCGGCTCGTCGTAAATCCCGTTATGGCGTCCCAGGTAGCAGGGATCGTGATAGACGACTTTTTTCTCGTAAGGCTTTTGGAAGGAAAGAAGTCCCTCATCGAGGAGGCGGGCAAGATACTGGGTGAGGTGGACTACGGTGAATTCTCCCCCCATGGGCGGGTACTCGTTTTTGAAGGTATCATAGCAGTGGGGCGAGGTGACGACGACCTCCTTGATCCCCGATTCGCGGAGTGCCTTTATATTGCTCACCGCAAGGCTTTCAAAGAGAGCGTAGTTCCCTGCCTTCCGGATGCTCTCGCCGCAACAGCTCTCTTTGTTGCCGAGAATGCCGAAATTTGCCCCGGTCTTTTTGAGCACCCCTGCCGCAGAGCGGGCCACATTCCTCATCTTTACGTCGAAAGCGGGCACACAGCACGGGAAATAAGCGATTTCCGTTTCCTCGCTTATCATCGGCACCGCGAGATCCTTGGTCCAATCGACCCTCTCGCTCCTGACGCCGCCCCAGGGGTTGCCCGCGCTCTTCAAGCTTGCCATTGCGCTCCGGAGGCTCGCCGGCACTGCACGGGCGATGCTGTCCTGGGTGATGTTGCGGACGGCCCTTATCACGTCGGTAATGGCTACACCCCGCGGGCAACGGCTCACGCACATATTGCAGGTAGAACAGAGCCACCAATCTTCCTCGCTAAGCTCCACCAGCCCGAACTTCGACTCCGTGATCTTTTTGTGGGGCATGAATGTTCTTACGTCGTTCCAGGGACAGCTTGCCGTGCACAGGCCGCACTGAAAGCAGTTGCGAAATGCATCGCCTCCGGCCTCCTTGATCATTTCGATTGCTTCCTTGAACGGCGGTATCGCTTTCATGGCCGGCATCCCCTTATCCGTCAATTCGCGGCCTCTGCGGCCATCATGCTGCTGAACTTCTCCGCTATGGAATCGGCCAAGGCGGCATCTTCCATGGAGCATTCCATCTCGATGAGCTCGACCCCACGGCCCGTGCCGGGTTTGAGATGGCGCTTGAGGCTCTTGACGAAGGCCGCGTCCGCTTCCGGATCGAACAGCGGACCGCCTTCGACGCCCAGGGAGGAGAACCCTTTCAAAGGTATGTAAAGGGCTGTGGGGCCTTTTGCCCTACTCAGTTTTTCGGCGAAAACGCGGCCGATCTCTTCCATCTCACGCTTGCTTGTCCGGGCCTGCACGCGCATCTCATCCTGTACGTATATCTTTCGCTTCGCTAAGTTCTTCTTCTTCCAGAGGGGATCGGTGAGCCTCCGTGAGTAAGGTCCGCAGCTCAGAGCGTCGAACCCGCAGGGCGTCAATATTACGGGGATCCCCCTTTCAAGCTCCCTGTCAAACCTGTCGAGACCTGCCGCACGGTTCCCGCCCAGCATGGCTTCCGACAAGCCGGCAGGCACAAGGTCTATGACTCCGTCGAACATGCCGTCGGAGATCATTTCCTCCATGATCCGGTCGCCCACTCCCTGCGCATGGAAGGGGATAATCTCGAAGTCGGCCTCGCATCGCGAGCGCACCGCGCGGGCGCATTTTTCGGAGAACTGAAATTCCGAAATCGCCACCAGCTTCCTGGTATCTCTCTCTTGCGTCCGTTCTATCCCGGCCACGCCTGCGATCATCCCGGAAAACCGCCGCAGCAGGTCCCTCACGAACCTGTTGAGCCCGTTGATGTCGAGGCACGCATGGAATATAACGATATCCTTATGTGCAAAATAGCGGGCTGAATATGCGGGCATAGCGGCGGAACTGGAGAGGATGAGCTTGGGAAAGCCGAAGGGTAGGGCTCTCATCACGGACGAAAGAAAGAGCGTGTTGCTTGCCCCGCCAAAACCGGCTATAGCATCGATAGCGCCCTGCTCGTATAGTTTTTTCGCAATACTTATCGCGCCGTTTTGCATAGGTTCCGTGATCGCCGACGTTCCCTTCTGAGAGGATATCTCTTTGAAATCGGCCCCGCCCTGCCGGGCCACCTCGACGCATGAATAATCGGCGCCCTCCTGGCCGTGGGCACGCATGGCGATGTCGACGATGATTACCTTGCACCCGAGGGCCTCTGTGAATCCCTTCAGATACATGGCCTCTTCGCCCCTGGTGTCCAGGGCTGTCAGCAACAGGACTGTGGGCATGTTCTCACCTCATCTTCCCCGGAAGTCCCGGCCTAAGGTCGTTTGACCCTTGAACGGCCGGGCGCCTTCCGCATTTTCAACGCTCTTAAAGTCCTGCAGTCAACCCCTTTACCAGATACGGCACCTCGACCCTCCTGGTGGGCGCGAGTATCCTGCTCTGGTAATCCATCACGTATTTCGATTTGAGGGTCCGCGTGAGTTTTCGGTACTCGTCTGCGGCGATCGAGGTGGCGATCTCTTCTATCTTCGGACTCGTGCCTTCGACAAGGATAAACGGTCCGGAACCGACCACCACCTTCCACACGTTCGTTATTTTTATGCCCAGTTTTTCCACCTTGGGGATGAACTCCTCCTCCAGGAACTTCCGGTATGCTTTTTCCATGCCCGGAATGATATTGAAATACTGGTTGAATTTCCATACCCCCATCTGTACCTCGTACCTATCGACCCTGGTAGGGCCGTACGGCCTGTAAAGTCTGCTCGAATAATTCCTGATAAGAGGGAAGAGCTCCTCCATAAGATCGCTATACTCCTGCGATGTCACGGCCTTTTGAAAGGCTGCATTATGGTCCGTCGTGGACACGCTTATGATACGGGGGCCTGCGCCGACCACGACATAGTACGCTCCAACGATCCTTAGCCCCGTTTTTTCAACCGCAGGAATGTATCTGCCGAGAATGAATTTCTCGTATTCCTTCTCCTTGTTCTCGACCACGTCCCAGTAATGCGTAAAGAGTATTGCCATGGCCCCCCTCCTAGAAGATCCTCAGGATCATGGGTTCGGAGCTGGCCGTTACCTCGTACGACTTGAGTGCCGGGGTGCCGGCGAACAGCTTTTCGAATCTGCCCACGATCTTCTGATAGTCGCCGCTCTTTTCATAGGCTTCCAGGTCCCCTTTGGTGTCCCAGGCCGTGATCGAGATGCCCTCCTCCGGATTTTCCATGTTTTCGAAGAGGTGGACGAAGCGGATGCCCTTGTGGTTCGCATGGGCGGGGATCACCTCGTTCACGTAGTGATTGCGCAGTTCCTCCATCTTTCCCTGCAATACCTTGAAAAAAGTCATTCTTACGTACATGTGGACCTCCTACTTTCGGAAGAGTTGGAGCATCAGATCGATCACGTACTGCTCGTCCGTATTCGTTTCTTTTTTGGCGTATTTCGCTCCTCTGGCCTGAACCCAGAAAATGTTCTCCGGAAAAGCGAATCGTTTGTCCACTACCCATTCCATGTCCTGCGGGTTGCCGAAATGGCGTTCGACATCTTTCGCGATCTTCACGATCTCGAGTATTTCCCTGTCTTCTACGCAGGGCGTCTGCCTTAGCTCTTGAGGCACCTCGCAGAGCACCGTGCCTTTCTCGCCGTAAACGACCATCTTTGTCTTCTGTCCGATGGACCGCGATTCTATGGCCATCTCCTCCTTGTGAATCACGAAGGAGTCCGGGGTGACCTCCCCGCTGACCACGCTCTCGCCGAGCCCGAAGTTGCCTTCCAGTATCGCCCTGCCCATGTCGCCCGTGTTGGGGAGCAGCGTAAGAATGACCCCTGCGCTCTTCGCCTCGATCATCATGATGACGGCGATACCGATAGGCGCCCAGGAGACCGGCATTTTGTTGTGGAGCCTGAAGGCGATTGCCCTGGTCGTAAAGGCGCTGCCCCATACCTTCTTTACGTGCTCGATGATCGCGTCCTCTCCTTGCACGTTAAGATAGGTCTCCATCTGGCCGGGCATGCTGACCGCTCCACTGGAGCGGACGGCGCACGGGACCTCCCGGATCCCGACCTCTTTCTCCAGGCGCCGGTAAAAACTCGTGATGGGCTCACCGAGGGCAGGCGGCATGGACGCGCTTTCGATCACGTCCCTTATCCGCCTGCTCACCTCCATGACCCGGTCCACGTCCTGGTCCAAGTCGACTCCACTGGCCAGTCCCTCATCGACTATCCGGCCCACCTCGTTCTTGAGGCCGGTGGCATCCATGAAATGCTCGTACGCCTTCACGGAAAGGGCAAAGCCCTTCGGCACACGCAGGCCCAGTTTTGTCAGCTCTCCCAGATTGGCGCACTTCTTGCCCACGAGGTCGTTATATTCCTTAGAAAGCTCGTCTAGCCAGTAAATTTCCTTGACTTCCATGGCGTATCCCCCGGCTGTAAAGCCATTATGCGTTCAAAATAAAGACCGTTCCCATATTCGCGTCGAGTCTGACCTTCATACCGTCTTTCAGGACCTTGGTGCCCTCGAAGACGTTCATCACGACCGGGATACCGTATTCCCTGCCGACGATCGCCGCATGGGACAGGCTTGCGCCGCGGTCCACGATGACGCCGCCCAGGAGCGTGAAGACAGGCGTCCAGCTCGGAGACGTTGTAGGCGCCACGAGAATGTCCCCTTTCTCGATCTTCGACAGCTCGCTTTCCGTCCAGACGACCTTGACAGGCCCTTCATAGACGCCGGGCGAGCCGCACACGCCGTAGAGGTCTGCCTTGAGCTCGGGACGGGCGACGGGCATGGTGCCTACGACCACCTTCAGGGCGATGGGGTCGAGAGACTCGACGAGTCCCTTCATCGCCTCCTCGATGGAGAAGCCTTCCTTCATTATCATGGGCACGTTGCCCCGCTCGCACCAGCCCTTCCAGTCTGCCTTCCTGCGCTCGACGAGAGACCGCAGGTTGAACATACCCGGGTTGATGCCCACCTTCCTCACCTCATCCGGGATGAGGAAGAAAATGTCCTCGGCGCTATCGATGGTGCCTTCTTTGGCGAAGCGCCTCCCCATGCCGAGGGCGGTCCGCCTGATCATTGCGTGGGCGTAAAGATCGAGGTAATGGTTGTGCTCCTCGCTGAACCAGGCGCTGTTCTGGGCGAGAGTGAGGATCATCTTGAACCAGCTCCTCTGCTCGGGGGCTATCTTCTCGAGGACCTCTTTTTCGGTTGCCATCCTTTCGGCCTCGTGCTTCTTTCTTTCTTCATCGAGATTGTAGTCGATGCCTTTTTCAAGGCCCATCTTGATGATGTTGAAGGCAGGCGTAGGATCTTCCAGCCACGTGGGCACGTTGATCTCCGCCATCCTCTCGAGCCTCCACCCCGCTTCCTTCTCCATGAAGTCGTCGAATAGCTTCAGAAACTCCGTTCCCCTCGGAGCGGACTGGAGCACGCTCCTCATGTCGGAGACGGAGTTTTTGAGGAACAGGTCCTTTAGTCCCAAAGTCTGGGCCTGCTTGGCAAGATCGAAGAGACCCTTGTCGACCTGGAAGCTCTTGTTGTCGAAGCCGCTTGTCAGCTTGTGGAACTGCGGGCTCGTGTCGTCGATGCCGAGGAGCTGTCTCGTCATCTGCTCGAAGAGCACGAAGGCGGTATAGACGCCGTACATCATGTACATGTGGATTTCCCACATCCGCCTGCACGTATTGATCGTTTCCTCGAAGGTCTCCAGAAGCTCGATGTTCGTTGCCTTGTCGAGGTCTACGGCTTTTATCTTTTCATATCGGCCGAGCATCTCCTTTACGAAACCGTTCCACAAGCCCTGAAAATCGTCGATAAAGGGCTTGATGGCCACCCTGAAGCGCTCTTCCCTCGCCTTTCTCTCGTTAGGGTCCTTCACGATCAGCAATGCCAGATAGCCTGCACCGTCCTTGAACCGCCAGTCCCACCCTTTTACGGTCGGCAGAGAGAGCTTCTCCGCCCCGTACTGCATCCCGTGCCGGCAGAAATTGATCCAGAACCAGCCGAACATAGGCGTCCATGGCGGCACGGAATGGGTCGCGTCCTGGAACCAGCACGGCGAAACCTCAAAGTCCACAGCCTCATCGAACTCCAGACCCGGAACACAATCGTACATCTTCATAATCATTCCCCCCTTTTGGTTTTTGTGTAACAACCAAACAGCCCTCAGCAAGAACCATTTTTCCGCTGAAGCCGAAAGCCATATTTAATGCATTGCCCTTCCGCCATCGACAAGGATGGTCTGGCCCGTTATGAAATCTGCGGCGTCTGAGGCCAGGAATACCGTGGCCCCCACGATATCCTCCGCAGTCCCAAGCCTTTTGAGCGGGGTTCTGGATGTGTCGTATTTCTTCACATCCGCGATCGTTCTGCTCGCCTCCGTATCGGTATAGCCGGGCGCCACCGCGTTGACGGTGATATTGTCCGGCCCGAGCTCTGCCGCAAGGGCCCGGGTCAGGCCGACAACGCCGCCCTTCGAGGCGACATAGTGAACAAAGCCGTTAGAACCCGTGAAGAATACCTCGGACGTCAGCATGACGATCTTCCCTTTTCCCTGCGCCTTCATATAGGGATAGACGGCCTGCGTGCAGAGCCACGGCCCCTTCACGTTGATGCCCATCATGAGGTCCCATTCCTCCACCGAGATCTGCGTGAAAGGCCTCCGCTCTACGCCGAAGTAATAGGCGGCGTTATTGACGAGAATATCTATTTTTCCGAATTTCTTCACTGTCTCGTCGGCCATCCTCTTTACATCGTCGAAGCCTTTTGCAGTTATCTCCTCCGTGGCCTTCTTGAGGCCTTCCAGGTCTTTCCTTGTAACAAGAACTAGTTTCGCGCCTTCTTCAGCGAACCCGACGGCAAAAGCCTTGCCGAGGCCCTTTGCCGCTCCCGTGATAATGGCGACTTTTTCTTCCAGATGTTTCATGACTTGCGCTCCTTCCGAGATGCCGGCAGCCAGGACATCAAGCAGCCCTCACTACAAAGCCTCCCTTGTCTGTTCCCGTATGTCTCGCCAGGGGATTGCACTTGATCTTCAAGAGATAGATCGCCCTTTTGCCGAAGGTCTCGTCTTTCAGGGATTCATAGCTTCCGGTCC
>JBEKOT010000033.1:0-18562 GCA_049521495.1 Syntrophorhabdales bacterium
AGTCCCGTAACGTTTTACGCGCACCAGCGCGTGTCGCATGGGGTCAGGTCGATTGCGAGACCTGGCCCCATGCCGACCTTCCGGGTGTTGCATCAGTTGACCAAATTTTATTTCAATTCTTTGTTTATGTAACCGGCCGCCGGCTACCGTTCCTCCAGGAAGTTCATCTTCCCCCTCCCCTCAGGCCCCGGCAGTGGTTCCACAGGGTTCGTCAGGAGGAAGCTTCCGGCCTTTATCCACTCCTTGAGCAGGGCCGCTATCTCTCTCGCCTTCGAGTAGCTTGAAATAGGGAAGGTGCGGACCTCCTTCCCGTTCACCTTGATGGCCCCGCTTTTCAACTCGCCATAGCTCGCTTCTCCAAGGCTTTTCGCTACCCTGTTCGGATAGTCGCCGCTGTAGTCTACTATCTGCGTGAAGAGGTCTTTGTCTCTCCTCGAAGTAAAGTAGGCCATCTCTTCGTCAATCACCGGAATGGGTATCCCCAGGCCCACGATCAGCGTTGCCCCGTAGCCCGTGAAGCTCGCGCCCGCGAGAAAACGGGGGCTCATCGTCTTTGCGTCGCCTGTGACTGCGAGCGTCCCGGCGGGAGCCCTCACCAGACCGTCCGGGCTTCGCAAAGCAGCCGGATTATGCTGGGTGCCGTTCCACGATACGTAGCCTACCCCCCCGCCGAGAAAGATCCTCGTGCCTATGCCGATGGTGCGGTATGTGGGGTCCTTCAACAGGGGGGAGAGCTGCCCCGCGCTGCAGTAGTTCGCGTTGCCGAGGTTAGGCTTCAGCATGCCCATATAAGTGTAAATGACCCTGTCGGAGAGGTTGACCGCGATATTATAGTTCTGATAGCAGTTTCGGGGATTGAAGAGCTGGGCCTCGTTCACCGTCTCTTTGTTTATATAGGTCTCGATTTTCTTTCGGGGATAGCAGTCGGTCCCGTAGGCGGAGACCGCCAGTTTGAGGTCCTTCCCGGCAACGAAGTCCTCTATAACATGGCCGCCGCCGTAATTGAAGCTCCCGGGATAGACCTTGTTGCGGGGGTCGTCATCGGGGATGGCCGTCGCCCCTATGTAGACGTCGACAGCGGCAAGGCCCGTATAGCAGGGAACGTCGTTGAGCGTGCAGGTGCCCCCGCCGATTTTGATCCTTGGCTTAGAATGACCCAGGTTCAGGAACATGCCGCTCGAGCACATCGGCCCGAACGTACCGGTCGTGACCACGTCGACGAATTCGGACGCCCCTTTCGTCCCCTTCTGATCCACTATATCGGCCATCTCCTCGGCGGTGACGATGACGGCCGCGCCTTTCTTGATCTTCTCGTTGATTTGAGCGATTGTCTTCAAGTATGTTGTCCTCCTTTTAGAGATTATGGTGGTGCTAAGGCCCTAGATTGCCCCTTTATCGGGGCTCCCCATTATCCATAATCTGTACCAGGTCAAGCGGCACCTCTCTCAAAGGAGGAATGGGATACTGCGTCATTTAGTATATATATGATACAGGACCGGGCTGTCAAGTTTATTATGCCGGCATTGTATGTGAGGGTCGGCGCTGAACGCCGCGACAAAGTCGGGGGCGAAACGCGCCCGGCCGCCAATCCATATTGATTTTCCCGCCCGGAAATATTATTGTTATAACTTCATTTTGCACGAGAGGTAGAACAGATGCCCGGTACGGTAAACAAATGCCCCTTCTCGAAGATAGGTTGCAAGGAGTGCGCCATATACAGGGCGCGCCACGGCTATATCGTCCAGAAAGAAGGAGAGACGCCGGCCCCGAGGATAATCAAGAAGGACGACCCCGGCTGGCAGGAAAAGTTCAGGGAAGCCCTCAACAAAAAGGGCTGAAGGTCATTCGCCCCTGCCTCCAACGATAATCTCCGGAAGCCTGAGCGTAGGCTGGGCATCGGCCACGGGCACGCCCTGGCCGTCCTTCCCGCACGTACCTATTCCGAAGCCTATGTCGCTGCCCACCATGTCGATCTCCTTCAGCACCTTCGGGCCGTTCCCCATCATGGTGGCGTTCCTCACCATTGGCCCCACGGCCCCTTTCTCGATCAGGTAACCTTCCTGAATCTCGAAGACGAAATCGCCCCGTACCGTATCCACCTGCCCCCCTCCCATTTTCTTTACCAGAAGGCCCTTGTCTACGGAAGCAACGATGCTCGCAGGGTCGGCGGAGCCCGGCAGAATCAAAGTATTGCTCATGCGCGGGATGGGCTTGAAGCGAAAGGACTCGCGCCTCCCGTTGGCCGTAGACGGCATACCGTACTTCATCGCATGGAAGCGGTCGAAAAGGTAGTTCTTCAACACGCCCTTCTCGACGAGCACCGTCCTCTCGGAGGTCGTACCTTCGTCGTCGTAGGCATATGTGCCTCTTCTGAAAGGCAGGGTCTTGTCGTCCACGATGTCGATGATGGTACCGGCTATCGCCTGCCCGAGCATCCCTTTGTAGCAGGACAGGCCCTCCATCGCGAGATCCGCCTCGAGGCCGTGGCCTATAGCCTCGTGTATCATGGTGCCCCCCGCCTCAGAGGCGAGGACGACCGTTCTCGCCCCCATGGGCGCCTCTCGGGCAGCCAAAAGCCCTGAAAGTCTCCTGACCGTAGTCCTGACAAAAGTCTCTACCCGTTCATCCGTGAAAAGCTCGAAGCCGCAGAACCCGCCGATCGCCTCATAGGCAGTCTGAAGCTCCCCCGACTCCTCTCCCACTACCAGGAGCGTAAGCACGAGTTGCGTCCTTTTGTCCTCCACCCTGGTTCCGTCGCTTCCCGCTATCCTGATATGCTGCCGCGCGTCCCGATAGAGCACCTTTACCTGCTTGATCCTCTTTTCCATCTTCCGCGCCGCAGCCTCGACCGAGCGGACGAGGTCCAGCTTCCGCCGCACATCGGCCTCGTCCGGGGGTTCCATTATCAGGAAGTCGTAGCGGCCCCGAGCCGGGCTGCCGCCGGACATGCCGCCCTGCCCCGGGCCGCCCCGGGACAGCTCGGCCGCGAGGTCCACCAGATGCGCTTCCTCTTTCGAGTTTGTTGAGCCGAAGAATGTCTGCCACGGTTTTATGACCCGAAGACCCACGCCGCTATCCACGCCCTTTTCGAGCTTCTCGATCTTTTCCGATTCCATCTGGATCAAGGTCGAAGCCGTCTCCTCCGAAAACGTCTCCCCGTAAAGACCGCCGCCGGACATTAGGGCCTCCAGCACCCTCGTCTCATCGAACATCTCGCTCCTCCCTGAATACTACCCCCTTTTTCCCGACGGAAAGAATTATGGACCCGACAACGTCTTCCACAGCCGCAGGGTACGTGAGCTCCACTACACCGCCTTTTCCGTCGACCACGGTCAGGAGCGCTACCTCTTCGTAGGACTCGAGGACGGCTTTGAAAAAACCGATGTCTTCCCTGTTCATTATAAGCCTTCTAACCCTCTCCATCCACTTACCCCCTGAGCATCTCGATAAAGGCCTCGAGCCGCGTCTTCGTCCTGGTGTCGAGCTGCTTCGGCAGGTCGCCCTCTATGGTAATGACGGGCACTTCGAGGCTCTCCCTGATTATGATGTCCTCGACCATGCGGTGGCAGAATGCCTGGACGTAGTGTATCACCCCCGCTATGCTCCTCCGGCCGATTTCTTCCTTTATGTCGGCAATGCGGGCGAATATGCCGTACGGGTAAGTGTAGCGGAGGTAGCGGTCTACGATGTCGCCCGAGAAGTAAGGCAGAGAGAACTGCCGCTGCACCTCATTGTAGACGATGTGGCACCCGGATGCTTCGACGAAGGCGTGGAGTTCCGGGCTTATCGGCGGCACACCGATGTATCCCACGCGTATCCCCCCGACCGGCGCCCTGCCCTTTGCCTCTTGAATGAAGGCTCCCGCCTTCCGCCCGTATGCCTCGTAGTCCCCCTCCATATCGGAGGCAGAGAGCTGCCAGAGGTTGTTCTCCAGGCCCGTGACCAGCCTGTCCTCCCAGGTCATGCGGTCGATCTCCGCCAGGCTCCGCCGCACCTCCTGGAGATGGGCGCTGACTGCCGCGACGCGCCCCTCGTCCGCGCCGAATTCGCCCATGAACCGCCTGATTTCCCTTGCCAGACTCTCCCTCTGTCTGTCATAGGGGAAGGAAAAGGGGACGATCCGGACCCCCCTGTAGCTCAGGATCTCGGCCAGTGCCCTGGTGTTGCTGCAATCGCCTTCCAGAACGGCGACCACCGTATCGAAGGGCAGCTCCTTCACGACGCCGTAAATGCCTTTTATCCAGTTGCACATGTTCGTGGGAAAACCGTCTCTCTCGGCAATGGCCACGTAGTGGAGAGGGTCGGGATGGGTGACGAAAAGGTTATTCAGGTCGCAAGGCTTGACATCCGCCGCAAATAGGACCTCCAGGGGGATGGTGGTGGTGAAGCCCGCCGACCGTCTCATGCCCTCAAACCCCCGCCAAGGAACCGGTGCATCTCCACGAACCCTTCGGGCTCTATCTCTTCAGCCCTGATGGAAGGCGGGAACCCCATGCGGACGTAAAGGGCGTCGATCTCTTCCCGTCGGAATCTCCCTTCCAGACAGTTCCGGAGGTATTTCCTCTTGTAGCGGAAACTCAGTTTTACGAACTCTATCAGCCCCCGGTCCAACTCTTTCCCGTCTTTGAAAACGACTGAAATAAAGGCGCTCTCTACCTTCGGAGGGGGAATGAAGAGGCCCGGCTTGATCAGAAGGAGCAGCCTCACGTCGGCGTACAGCCGGAAGATAACGGAAACGGCGCCGTAGCTACGGGAACGGGGAGGGCTCACTATCCTTTCCGCCACCTCCTTCTGCATGGTCAGGTAGGCAGCCCTGATCGCGGCCTTTTCGTCGAGGAGCTTGAACAGTATCTCGCCGGTAAGATAGTAGGGGATATTGCCCATCACGGTTATCCCGCGTCCGTTACGAAAATCGGAAAAACTTACCCCCAGGATGTCGGAAAAGACAACCTCCACGTTAGGAAACTCGCGGGCGAGCGCCGAAAGAGCTTCCCTGAAACGTTCGTCCAGCTCGACGGCGTAGACGAGAAGCGCCTTTTTCGCGATGCAGCGCGTCAGGTCTCCCTCGCCCGGTCCTATCTCCAGGACAAAGTCGTCCGGCCCGATTCCCGCCATCCTCACCATCTTTTCAAGAAGGTTCCTGTCTTTGAGCAGATGCTGGCCGAGGCTTTTCTTCAGCATCCGGTCACCTTAAGACCATGCGGGAGAATGCCCTCGTGTCGAGCGCCGAAAAGAGGCCCCTTCGGGCATGGAAATAAGCCGTAACCGCCACCATGGCCCCGTTGTCCGTGCAGAGACCTACCGACGGAAAAAGAACGTAGATGCCCTCCGGCTCGAAGCGTTCCTTCAGCATCTCCCTCAGCCGGCTGTTGGCTGCAACTCCCCCTCCGACAACGACCCTTTTGACGCCCGCTTCCCGGGCGGCCCTTAAAGTCTTCAAGGAGAGCACATCGAAGGCCGCTTCTTGGAATGATGACAGTAAATCGCAACGATTACAGTTAGTTATCCCATATTTCTTCACGTGATTTATGAATGCTGTCTTCAAACCGCTGAAAGAGAAATCGTAATTAGCCTCGTTCGCCATAGGTCTCGGGAAAAAGACCGCGGCAGGGTCTCCCGCCCTGCTCAGTTCCTCTATCACACTTCCGCCGGGATAGCCCAGGGAAAGGAACTTCGCGATCTTGTCGAAGGCCTCGCCGGCTGCATCGTCCCGGGTGCTCCCGAGGACGCGAAACTTGCAGGGCTCGGGGAAATGGAGGAGGACAGTGTGTCCCCCCGAAACGATGAGCGCTAAGAAGGGGAATTCCACATCCCTCTCGACGAATATACCCATGGCGTGAGCCTCCACGTGGTTGACGCCGACCAGTCTTTTCCCTGTGGACAGCGCAAGACCCTTCATGAAGCAGAGCCCGACCAGCAGGGAGCCGATGAGACCGGGCCCCGCCGTGACCGCTAGCACGTCCACGTCTTTCAGGACAAGGCCGGCCTCCGAAAGGGCCTGTCCGTATATAGCGTCGATGAGCTCTACATGCTTCCTGGAGGCGATCTCCGGAACGACGCCGCCGAAGAGCCTGTGAAGGGGCACCTGGCTCGACACTATGTTCGCAAGCACCCTGGTCCCATCCGTAACGGCGACGGACGTATCGTCGCAAGAGGTATCGATGCCGAGGATAATCATGTGTATGCGATGCGGCTGCGCCTGAGGCGCATCTTTGGCGTTGCGCTGCGGCCCGCGACGCTCCGACGTTTGCGGCCCACGCCACCGCCGAGGAGCGTGGGCACCCCGCCTATGTACGCCTCCGCGCCTCGGACCTTGCGCGCCACCAAATCTGGAGCCTCATACTTGCCACTCTTCATAGATGGTGCCTATGGTGTTGCAACAAAGCGGTCAAACGGGGCCGGAGTAATTTTCGATGCATAATGCGTTGTAGCAAGGGGCCGCCGACCGGAGCGTACTTTAAGAGTACGTGAGGATCGGCCGGCCTCACAGCCACTAGCATTAGGCGCGAAAAGGGCCCGGCCCCCACCCTTATATCTCGTTCCAGTCGATCCTTACCTTTGTCGACTTCTTGATATCTTCCCTGAAAGACGCCAGGAAAGCCTGCCTCGACATGGCCTCGAAGATCCGCCCGTAGGTCTCTTTCTCTTTCTCCCACTGCTCGCGCGTAGGCTGTTTCTCGCCGGTGCAGGCGAAGACGTAGTATTTGCCGCCTACTGCCGCCGGCTTCTCGTAAGTCTGGCCTTTTGATAGGGCAAGTATCCCCGCTTGGTCCTCCTTCGGCAACTGCCCGATCCCCTGGATTACCGTGCTGTTCCTGGCAAGGAAACCGGTCTCCTTGCCGAACTTGGCGGTCTTCGCCTTGATCGCGTCCTCCGCCTTTATCCGTGCCATGACCTTAGCCTTTTCTCCGGCTATGCGGGCCCTGATCAACTTGAGCGCCTCACCCTTATCAAGGGGCTTCCCGTCCGTGCGGTCCACCACTTGAAAGATGAAGGACCTTTCGCCGTCCCTCACGGGCAGGGAGATCTCGCCTCTGCCCAGTCCTTTGAGCCATTCACGGGACTTGAGCTTGGAGAACCGGCTTATAAGGTCACTCTCTTTCATCATACCCAGGTCCACAACCTCCAGGCCTTTTGACTTGCCGTAGGCTTCCATGTCCCTCGACTTCAGAAGCTCCATGTATGCCTGGTCGTCCTTGATGCCGCTTTTTTCGTCGATGAGGATATAGCGCAGCCGATACATGTTTTCCGACCTGTATGAAGCCTTCTCCTTTTCGTAGATACCGGAAAGCTCCTTCTCATCAATCTCCACCTTATTTACATAGTCCGCCGGATCGAAGACAGCAAAAAACAGCTTGATCTGACCCCTCTCCTTGAGGTACGCCTCGTAGGCCTTCTTCTCGTCAACCCGGGGGCCGTTATCGCCGATGATCCTCATCGCCTTTTCTATGATCATCGCCTGTTTTTCTCCGTTTTCGAACGTCTTGGGGTCGAGGTTGTTCCTCCTCAAAAACTCTTCATAGGCCTGGCGGCTGAAGGCCCCGTTCCTCTTGAAGACCTCGATCGCCGACAAGTAGGCCTTGAATTCCCTCTCCGAGACCCGGACCCCCATGTCATCAGCCTTCTTGAGGAAAAGGTACTTGTCAACAAGCTGGTCCATCGCCGCTTCTTTCAATTTCAGCTGGTTCCGCGTCTCCTCGTCGAACTTGTCCCTGTAAAGGTTGCGATAGAAGTTCTCGAGCCTGTTGTAGGTCCGGTAGTACTCGGCAGCCGATATCCTGTAAGGGCCGACCTGGGCGACGGTCTTCTCGGGTCCGCCCTTGCTGAACCCGAAAGTAAACACAAAAACTACGATGATGATGGCGCAGATAATTCCCAGCAGCCACCTGCTCGCATGCTTCCGCATAAATCTTAACACGGCTTATCCCCTTTTCTCCTTGTTTTTAGTTGCTTGATTTTGCTACCTTAAAAATAGTATATTACCTCTTGCTTTTCAATACCTTAATTATCAAGGGAGTGCCAAGGAAATGCTCGATGCTTTATTCGGATTCATCTCGAAGGATCTGGCGATAGACCTCGGGACGGCTAACACCCTCGTCTACCTGAAGGGGAAAGGAATCGTTGTGAACGAGCCTTCGGTTGTCGCCGTCCACCAGGATCAGCGCGGCACGAAAAGGGTCATAGCCGTAGGAGAAGAAGCAAAAAGGATGCTCGGCAAGACGCCGGGGAGCATCGTCGCCATAAGGCCCTTGAAAGACGGAGTAATCGCGGATTTCGAGGTTACCGAGGCAATGCTCAAGTACTTCATCCAGAAGATACATAACAAGAAGTCGTATGCCCGGCCTCGCATAGTCATTTCCATCCCTTCGGGCATAACGCCGGTCGAGAAGAGGGCGGTCAAGGAGTCGGCTGAATCTGCAGGCGCCCGGGAGGTTTACCTCATAGAAGAGCCAATGGCGGCGGCCATCGGCGTCGGCCTTCCCATAACGGAGCCGAGCGGCAACATGATCGTCGATATCGGCGGCGGCACAACGGAGGTGGCCGTTATCAGCCTTTCCGGCATCGTTTACTGCAATTCGGTGAGGATCGCGGGGGACAAAATAGATGAAGCGATCATCCAGTACGTTAAGAGGAAGTACAACCTGCTAATCGGGGAGCGAACTGCGGAGTACGTCAAGATCAGCATAGGGTCCGCGTACCCTGTTCTGAACGAGCAGGAGCTTTATCTCGAGATAAAGGGCCGGGACCTTGTGGGGGGCATCCCCAAGACGCTCGAGATCTCATCCAAGGACATACGGGAGGCAATTGCCGAGCCGATCAATGCAATAGTCGATTCCGTAAGGCTCGCTCTCGAAAGGACACCGCCGGAGCTGGCGGCGGACATCGTTGAGAAAGGCATCGTGCTCTCAGGCGGCGGCGCCATGCTCAAGAACCTGGACCTTATCATCAAGGAGGTAACCAGGCTGCCCGTCATCGTAGCAGAGAACCCCCTTACGGCAGTGGTCGAGGGCGCCGGCAGAGTCCTGGACGAGATGAATCTTCTCAGAGAAATAGCAGCGAAATTTTAAGCAGTTAAAGGTAACCGGTGAAAGGTACCTTCGTAATCATAGCGGCTGTCTTACTGCTCGTCCTCTCCTTCCTTCTCTTCACCAACATACCTGTCTTCCAGAAAGGCTATGTCAGGGCAAAATCTCGCCTTGCCGACGGCGTGGGGCCTGTGCTGGAGGCCATGAAATTGCCGGTGCGGGGCATGAACCTCGTTATCGAAGAGTACATCGACCTGGTCGGCGTAAAGAGGAAGAACAGGGAACTCAAGGAAACGATCGGGAAAATGGAGCTGGAGAACCAGAAGATCCCCGAGCTCGAAAAAGAGAACGAAAGGCTAAAAAGCCTTTTGCACCTGGTCGAGCAAGAACCGGGAAAGCTAATCGCCGCCCGGATCATAGGCGAGGACGTGATGAACTGGTTCAAGTGCATACTCGTCGACAAAGGGAGGTCCGACGGGATAAGGGAGAGGATGGAGGTAATCACCCCGGCCGGGCTGGTAGGGCAGGTCATAGAGGTGAACAGGTGGCATGCCAAGGTGATGGTCGTCAACGACACCAACTCGAGCGTTGATGTCTACGTGTCGGGCAAAAATACGAGAGGGATCGCGGAGGGCACGGGCCAGACGACCCTCAAGTTGAAGTACGTGCTGAAAAATGACGACATAGAGCCCGGAGACAAGCTGATCACGTCGGGCAAGGACGCGATCTTCAAGAGGGGCTTTCCTGTCGGCATAGTCATCAACGTCGACAAGAACAAGGCCGGACTATTTTCCGACGTAGACATCATGCCCTTCAACAATTTCAAAAAGCTCGACGAGGTCCTGATAGTGAGCAAATGACAAGAAAAGCAGCCTGCCTTCTATTCGGCGTCCTCCTCATGACCTGTGCGTCCGCCACCTTCTCCTTTTCGCCCCTGGAGGTCGCGAAGCCCGACCTTGGGGTTCCTTTCATCATCTACGGCATCTTCTTCCTTTCACCGGCCCAGGGCCTAATTGCTGCTACCGTCCTCGCTTTCAGCCGGGAGATCCTCTCGAGCAGCCCTCCGGGCGCCCTTCTTTTCGCCAGTGTCGGCCTTGTCCTGTCCTGCATCTTTCTGAGGAGCAGGCTCTATATAGAATCCAGGTATACCTTCGCCCTCGTCTGCGCCGCGTCGGTGCTCACCGAGTCCATCATTTTTCTCGCCCTCTCCCTTTTCGCCAAGGGGGAGACGAAGGATGCTTACAACGTCCTTATCTTCTCGGTCCCCGACTCGATAGCGACAGGGTTCGTAGCGCTCTTCATGTTCGCCTTTTTCGAGTGGACGGGGATCCGCTATATGGACAGGGTGTGATATGCAGCAAAAGGAAGAGCCGGCCGCCCGTGAAAAGAAATATAAATGGTGCGAGCGTATTCTCGCCCTCACGACGATAGTCCTTTTCATGCGCCTTTTCGACCTCCAGATACTGAAGGGCGACGAGATGAGGAGGTTGTCCGAGCAAAACCGGGTGCGAATCAAGAAAATCGTGGCGCCCAGGGGGACCATCTTCGACAGGAACGGAAGGATACTGGCGGACACGCGCCCTTCCTTCAACCTCTACCTCGTCCCCGAGGACATAAAGGACTTCAGCCAGACCGTGGACGGCCTCGTGCAGCTCCTTCAGATCGACCGGGAAGGGATTATCGAGAAACTGAAAGACGCGAGGGACTTTCCGTCATCCTTCCCCGTAAAAATCGAGTCGGACATGTCGATGGACCAGGTGGCGAAGGTCGAAGCCAACAAGTTCTACCTGCCGGGGGTGATGATACAGATCGAGCCGAAACGCAATTACACTTACGGCCTCATGTTCGCCCACGCCATCGGTTATGTATCGGAGATCAGCCCGGATGAACTGAAAACGACCGAGTACAAGAAATATTCCATAGGGGACACGCTGGGCAAGTTCGGGTTGGAGAGGACGTATGAGAAGTATCTGAGGGGAGTCGACGGCGAGAAAAGGGTCGAGGTGGACGCATCGGGTAAAGAGGTAAGGACGCTCGACACCAAGGAGCCCATCTCCGGAAACAGCATTTACCTCAACGTCGATCTGGAAGTGCAGACTACAATCGAAAAAGCCCTGGAAGGGAAGAAAGGAGGCGCCATCGTCTCCGACCCGCGCACGGGCGGCGTCCTCGCCCTTGTCAGCCACCCGGCGTTCGATCCGAACCAGCTAACTTCAGGCTCCCGGGAATACTGGAAAACAATTGCCAACGACCCCTCCCACCCCCTTCAGAACAGGGTCACCCAGGGACGGTTTCCGCCGGGCTCTACCTTCAAGCCCCTGGTAGCCCTTGCCGCTCTGGAGAAGGGTGCTATCAACGAGCATACGAGTTTCACTTGCGGCGGACACTTCGCTTACGGCGGCCACGTGTTCAAGTGCTGGCGGAAAAAGGGGCATGGCACGGTAGCCGTCCATAGGGGCATCGTCGCCTCGTGTGACGTCTTTTTCTACAACACGGGCCTGCGCGCGGGGGTGGACGCGATTCACGCGATGGCCGAGACCATAGGCATCACGAAGCCTACGGGCATCGATCTGCCGGGCGAAAAAAGCGGCCTTGTGCCGTCAACGGAATGGAAGAAGAGAACTTACGGCGAGAAATGGTATGAAGGAGAGACGGTTTCCGTCGCGATCGGCCAAGGGGCTGTCTGGCTCACCCCCGTAGGGCTTTTGCAACTCGCCTCCTTCGTGGGCAACGAAGGCGTCACTTTCAAGCCCAGGCTGGTAAACAGGATAGTCTCGCCGGAGGGGAAAATAGTGAAGACCTACGAGCCTGAGATGAGCGCCAACGCGAAGCTCGACAAGAATAACATCACCCTGGTCAAGGAAGGCATGAAGGGCGTGGTCAATGAGCCGGGGGGCACTGCATACAGCAACGCCCGCCTGGAGAGCGTGAGCATAAGCGGAAAAACGGGGTCCGCCCAATCCGGCACTGGCGGAGCCGACCACGCATGGTTCATCGCCTACGCCCCGAGCGATGCACCGTCCGTCGCCATGAGCATACTCGTGGAGCACGGGCTGCACGGCGCCTCTGCTGCGGCGCCCATCGCCAAGGCGGTGGCGCAGACTTTGTTCAAGGAAAAACAAGAGATAAAATCGGCGGCCCTCAATGCGCATTGACCGAAGAAGACTCTATCACCTCGACTGGTACCTCATCCTGAACGGCCTGATTCTCCTCGCCATCGGCTTCGTCAACCTCGCGAGCGCGACGAGGTCCATCGACACCGGCTTGTACAACCTCCTCCTCAAGCAGGGAATGGCCTTCTGCCTGGGGGTTGCTGTCCTCCTTCTAGTCCTGTCCTATGATTACCGCCTCATCGCCAGCCACTCCAGGCACTTCTACGCCGCCACCCTTTTCTTTATCGTCTTCGTTCTGGTTATCGGCACGATAGCGGGCGGAGCGAAAAGGTGGCTTACCATCGCCGGGATCGCCTTTCAGCCCTCGGAGCTGATGAAGCCCGTAATGGTGGTCATGCTCGCGAACATGCTCTTCCAGAGAAAAAAGGAAGACGAGCCGTTGAACATGAAGGACATCCTCTTGCCTCTGGTCTACATTGTCGTCCCCTGCATCCTCATCCTTAAACAGCCGGACCTCGGGACCGCCGTCGTCATTCTCCTCTCCTGCCTTTGCATCCTCTGGTTTGTGGGCCTTACGAAGCTTACATATCTTTTCCTCGGGATTGTAGGTCTTTCCTCGATCCCCGTTCTCTGGACATTTCTTATGAAGCCTTACCAGAAAATGCGGATCCTCAGCCTCATCAACCCCGACCTGGACCCCTCGGGATACGGCTATCACTCGATACAGGCAAAGATCGCCGTAGGCTCAGGGGGCCTTCTCGGCAAAGGCTACCTGAACGGCACCCAGCACAAGCTCCACTTCATCCCCGAACACCATACGGACTTCATATTCACGGTATTCGGAGAGGAATGGGGTTTCATCGGCTCGATCATCCTCTTCCTGCTCTTCGTCTCCTTCATCTACCGTTGCCTAAAAATATCCCAGAATACGAAGGAGCCCGTGGGCTCGACCATCGCCTTCGGCATCGCGTCGATTATTTTCGTACAGTTCACTATCAATATCCTCATGGCCATAAACCTCGCCCCCGTCGTAGGGATCCCCCTGCCCTTCATCAGCTACGGAGGGTCCTCACTCATATCGACGCTCATAGGGGTGGCTCTGCTCCTTAACGTCAACATGCGACGCTACATGTTTTAGAAAGCGGGGCCGCGGAGTAGTACAGAACAGCCGACCCTTACCGAGTTTTCTCGGGGTCCCTGCGGCAGATGAGCCGATGCGAATTATAGACTGCTAGTGTTCATGAGGCGTCGCATGGGCACCGGCCATGATATAACGGCAATCAGTAAGTGCCTTAAAAGTAAATGATCCGCTGGGGTTTAGGTAAACCGCTTGTTCCTTGCTCATTATTATGTTATCCGTCCTGCTTTTAAGCTCGGCCCTGCCTTCCAAAATGAAGAGAATTTCATCATGGCCCTCGGGAGCCATGGTTCGCTCTTCATCACAAGAGACCTCGCCATATACCAGATAAACACTGTGCTTTCCCAGCTCGGCGGAACCCAGGATGTATTCCCTGTATTTCTCGCGATACAGATCCCTTATATTGAATACTTCCATAATTACTCCTTTGAACGGGCTCTAAATCTCAAGCAAACAGATTGGGCGCAATGGGTGCCCGGATTGGAAAAATCGAGTGTGTCAGAGTACTCTATAGAACAGAATCCTGATTGCATAAGAATCTCCGTGGCTTCCTCTATCCCGTACCCCCATACTTGGAAGTCGTCCGTCATGCCCGAATCCAGGAATATGCCTTTCAGGCTGATCTCGCCGGTTGCCAGGTTCAACTTTCTTTTCCATACTATCTTGAGGTCGTCCTCGCGGACCTCTTCCGGAAATTGGCTCCCGATGATCAGAACGTCAAAAAGGAATATCCCGTCCCTGTCAAGGCAAGTCTTGATTTTCTTGAACACCCCTAGCGCGGATGCCTTGTCCACGTGAGACAGCACGTTTCCGATACTGTATACCAGGTCAAATTTTCCGAGGCCTGAAAACGAATCATGCACAATGTCGCGGACATGGAAGGCGGCATCTATCCCTTGATCCCGGCACCGTCTTACTGCCCGCTCTATTGCCGACGTTTCGACGTCGATTCCGGTGGCGGAAAAGCCTCTTTTGGCAAACTCAATCACGTGCAATCCGCCGCTGCACCCGATATCGAGGACCCTGGTATCGCTCCGCCCGTACCATCTGAGGATATCCTCTACTTCCCGGATGTGATCTCCCGTCCCGTAATGGACTTTCTCATAGATATCGAGGCCCGGTTCGCGATACAGATCGGTCATAGTCAGACAACGAAGGCTACGTTCATCATCACGAACGTTTCAGGGATCGCCGAAGGATGCTTTACGCTCCATGCCGTAGAGAGAGCACATGACCGGATCGGCGGCAAGAGGGCGCGGCGCCCGGAAGCGGCACCCCCCGGCACACTCGTCCAGTACCCGACAGCCTCTACACTCGAGCCGACTGAGAGGTATGTGTTCGAGCTTCAGCCAACACTGCTTCAAGCCCTGCCGCACGTCCCCCAGGGGCTTGTCCCGGTAGAAGCCGCACTTCGCTGCCTGGCCGTCGGGAAAAATCGTCAACAGGTGTCTGCCGCAGGCATATCCGTCCGACGAGCCGTGATACCCGCCGCCGAAAGCATAGGCCATAAGCGGCGAAGCCTTCTCGTAGGGAACGAACAGGTCATCATGATCCCTGAACGATCCCGCGAGAGCCGGCGCGTCCACGCCCCACTCAATCGCGCCGATTTCCTCGACCAGGTCACGCATCCGCTCAAATTGATCGAGGTTCCCTCGGTGGATCATGGTGGCAACGGAGATCGCTATACCTGCGTCACGGACGGTCCGAATCCCCCTCATGCAGCGCTCAAAGGCGCCGGCCCCCCGAATCATGTCGTGTCCCTCGGCCCAGCCGTCGAGGCTGAACTGGACCTCCTCAACCTTTAACGAGCCGACATTTTTAGGGTTGATGAGGGTACCGTTGGTCAACAGCACCCTCCGCAGCGGGAGATTCTGCGTTTCCGCGAGGAACGTTTTGAGATCCCTGTACAGCAGGGGCTCTCCGCCCGATATGAGAAGTCTCAACCCTCCCATGGAAGAGAACTCCCTAGCGATTTTGAGTGCATCGGCCAAAGGCAGATAGTCTTGCTGAAGCAGGCCGAGATAGCAATGCAGACACGTAAGATTACACTTGTGAAGAAGCTGTAACTCCAGGTAGCGCAGCGAAGGGCTCACCGGGTCGTTGATCCGGACACGCCCCGGAGCGGGATTATCCAGGGCCTCTAACAACCCCTCGCTTAAGCAGTATTCGACAAAGGCCGCGTCGGCAGTGAGATCTCGACCTGTGTGAGTGCCGTCACATCGTGCGAGGAAGTCCCCTGCCCGGTCGTCGATTTCATAAAGCTCATCTCTCCCGATATGGTACACACAGAGCTTCTCCAGCTTCTTCAACGCTGCCTGCGGGTGCAGGCGCAGGTAGCCGGATCGCCATTCGCAGGTCGCCATTGTTCTATTCCAGGTCGGTCAAGCGAATAAGGCCCCTCTCATACCAGAGGGCGAGGAGAATGAAGCCTCCGCAGGGCTCCACGTCGCCGACCTTTTCATCTCCCTGAAAATCGCATTCCCCTGGAAAAAAAGGGCAGAAGCGGCATACCCGGGGGCCCAGAAGATCTTTGTGTCTTTCCCATATCGCCGACTCTTTCCGAAGGGTCGGGATGGCGGCTAGATCCACTAGTCCTTGATGGACCAGCCGTTCCACCGTTTCAGCCCCGCGACAGGAAATGTCTTCCTTCTGTCCTTCCCTGAAGAACATGCAGTAAGGCCGGCATATGTACTCCTTAAAACTATTCTTCGCCATGACCCGGAGCCGTCAGCCCCATAACGGTGACGGTCCGGCCACCGCATCGCATGGCCGGACCGTCAGGGTGTTCCCGTCTCATTTCCTCCGGAGATCAGCACGACTTCTTACACTTACACATGCCCGTTGCCATTTTCATTACTTTCCTGATTTTCACCCTTGCACCCCCCTTGACTGCGATTTCGGACGGTCCTTTGGACCCCGATACAAAAAGATTATGTCCTCGACTCTCTTTTGTCAAGAAATCGCGTTTATGATAGCCCTTTCCTTCCGTCGGTGTTGATCCGCCGCATCCTCCCGAGTCGAAATGTGCAAAGGGGCGGCAGGGGCCGCCTCGAAAGCCTATGCTATACTCATAGGGCCATGCATCTGAACGATCGCTGGTTGGGAACCCTTTTTGCCTTCTTTTCTGCCGTGCTCTTCGGGATAAGCGCGCCTCTCGGCAAACTGCTGCTCTCTCAGCTCAAGCCTCTTCCGCTGGTGGGCCTCCTCTACCTTGGGAGTTTCGCCAGCATCTCAGTAGCCCTGTTAACCGGTATCGGCGCCAAGAGCGCCGATAGGGCGGAGACGCCCTTGCGCCGGGATGATTTCTTCTTTCTCGGCTGCGCCATCGTGTCGGGCGGCGTGGTCGCGCCGATTCTCCTCTTCTACGGATTAGCAAGAACTCCCGCCTCGGTTGCATCTCTTTTGCTCAACGCCGAAGCCATACTCACAATCCTGTTTGCGGCCTCGGTTTTTCGAGAGCGGGTAGGGAAACGGGTATGGGCAGCTGCGGGACTCATGCTCTGTGCTTCAGTTATCTTGGTTTACTCCTCCGTCGGTCGGGCTACCCTCTCCGGCCCGCTCCTCGTCCTTGGGGCATGCCTGATGTGGGCGCTTGACAACAACGTCACCCTTCAACTCGCCCACAAGAACCCCTTCTCTATCGCCCGGCTCAAGGGTCTAACAGCAGGCTCGGTCACCCTTTTTATCGCCTACGCGGTCGGAGATCGGCCGTCCTCCCCTGCTTCTGTCCTGCTTGCGCTTTTGCTCGGCGCATTCAGTTACGGGGGGAGTCTCGTCCTTTTCATATACGCGCTGCGCCATATGGGCGCCTCCCGAACGGCCACCTGGTTTCAGACCGCCCCTTTTCTCGGAGCAGCCGCTTCGTTAGCGCTCCTCCGAGAATCGTTGTCTCTACAATTCGCCGTGTCCGGATGCATCATGCTCTGTGCCAGCGCGCTGCTTCTTCGGGAGCAGCACACTCACGGGCATGAGCATCCTGCCCTTTGGCACGAGCACCGACACGACCACGACGAACACCATCGGCACCAACATGAACGTGATGAGGCGGGACCCCATGCCCATCCCCACTCCCACTCGCTCCTGGTTCATTCCCACATGCATTTCCCCGATTTCCACCACCGCCACAATCACTAACCCGACAGGGTCCGCTTTTCGACACCGCCGAGGCGCCTCGCCCGAAGGGGCATGGGTCGAAGCGAAGGGGGTTAACTAATATCTCTTCGATCCGATAAATGAAGGGAGTGCCAAGTACGGCGGAAGGAGAAAAGGAATGCCGTCCATGATCGTCATAATGTTCCTCGTGTTCGTGCTCATCCTCCTTTTTATCGGCAGGCTGGCGGAAGTTCTGCACGCCCGCCTGAGGGACCGGAACGCGTTGCCCGCCCCTTCGAGACAGGACTTCGACGCCCGGGCACGTCCGGCCGCGGGGCGGCCGAGACCGGAAGTCGCGCCGTGCACGAGATAAACCCACACGAAGGAACCGCCTGATTCAAACCCTTTCAACGGTACCTCTTGAAATACGCCTGATATATCCGCTGCGGAAGGTTGGTATACCGGTAAAGACCGAGCGCTTTAGCGTAAAAGGTGCGCAAACTGTCGCTGCCTTTTACGGCCACCCTCGGTAGAAAGAGTACGCCGTCCCCGCCGCTCACAGGCCCCCTTTGCAAGGTACAGCAGCACTTATAGGAAGCGCGCTTGAGGGCGGCCAGCAGGTCGCCCTTGAACTCAGGCCACCGCCGGTGGGTCAGAGGGAACGAGAAAGGGAGGGCGACCGCAAAGGGCGCCAGTCCAAGTCTTGCCTCGATCTTTTCTCTTGACCGCAGCAGTTCCCTCTCAATCTCACGGGCGGCCATGGCCGCGGGGAACCCATGGCTTGCCGTATGGGAGCCCACTTCGATCCCCTCCGCCAGGAGCGCCTCTGCTTCCTGCCAGCTCAACGGCCTCCCGTCCTCATCCTCGTTCTCCGGCAGCCAGTGAAAGCGGGCCGGCCGGTTGCCGGACCGGGCCGTATCGATCAAAGAGTCCGTGGCAAGAAAGACACACGCGGCAAGGCCGTACTCCGAAAGGACGGGCCTCGCCCTCGTGTACGTGCTCCTGTAGCCGTCGTCGAAGGTAATCGCAACAGTCCTCGCAGGGAGCGAAGTCCCCATTTCTATCGCGGACACGAGCTCGCTCAGGGTTGCCACGTGGAAGCGGCGCTCCCGCAAAATGCGCATCTGCCGCTCGAAGTCCGGGAGCTGCACTGCGTCCCCCTCGCGGCCCCCTCTCCTCCCGCCCGCAAGGCT
>JBEKOT010000034.1:0-18420 GCA_049521495.1 Syntrophorhabdales bacterium
CTATCGACAAGCTCGACGGGTTGAGCCTGGACGGCGAGCGGCAGTTCGGCGTAAAGATAGTGAAGAAGGCCCTCGAGGAGCCGATAAGGTGGATCGCCCAGAACGCCGGTCACGACGGCTCGATCATAGTCGAGAAGGTAAGGAACGGCAAGGCCAATTTCGGCTTCGATGCGGCGAAGGAAGAGTACGTGCAGGACATGATGAAAGCGGGTATCATAGACCCGACGAAGGTCGCAAGGACGGCGCTGCAGAACGCGGCTTCCGTTGCCTCGCTCCTGCTCACCACCGAGGCGATGGTCGCCGAAAAGCCGAAGGAAAAGTCGCCCTATCCTCCCATGCCTCCGGGAGGCGGCGGAATGGAAGGCATGTACTAGGAGGTACTCGAAGAATGGAAGAGAGGGGGGCTTTCGTCGAGGCCCCCCTTTTTTGCATTCGCAAAGAGGGCCGGCGGGGGACTGACGGGTGCGGAAGTCATCTCAAGGCAAAATGTACCGGGCCGGCTAAGGTGCCAGGTCCGGTCAATTGTCTTAGGAAGGGCGGATGGACGGCGTAACGGCTATTATTCTCGGCGGGGGCCGCGGGACGAGGCTTTATCCGCTTACGCTCAGGAGGGCCAAGCCTGCGGTCGGCTTTGCGGGCAAGTACCGTATTATCGACATCCCCCTGTCGAACTGCATCAATTCGGGGATCAAGCGCGTTTTCGTACTCACCCAGTTCCTGTCGGCCAGCCTCCACCGGCACATCATGCAGACATACCGCTTCGACGAGTTCACCGACGGTTTCGTCGACATCCTTGCCGCCGAACAGACCGACCAGAGGAGCGACTGGTTTCAGGGGCCTGCGGATGCAGTGCGGGCAACCCTCAACCATACGATGTACTACCGTTCCAGCGAAATCCTCATCCTCTCGGGCGATCAGCTCTATCGCATGGATTTCGGCGATCTCATCAGGTCGCACAGGGAATGCGGCGCAGACATAACCATCTGTGTTTATCCTGTAGCGAGGGCCGAGGCAAAAAGGATGGGGCTCGTGGCCGTCGACGGGTCGCGCGTCGTGCAGCGCTTCGTGGAGAAGCCCCAGGAGGAGCGAATAATCGATTCCTTACCCATTCCGTCCGGTCTCTTCAGGCAGGGGATTGATATCCCGCCGGACGGCGCTCTCGGATCCATGGGTATTTACGTCTTTAAGCCGGAAGTTCTAAAAAAGTCGCTCAGCGAGAACAGCGCGGACGACTTCGGCACGGGCATATTCGAATGGGCGATAAGCCGCCTGCGGGTGGTGGCTTATCCCTTTTCCGGCTACTGGAGGGACATCGGTACCGTGGAGGCATTCTTCGAGGCGAATATCAGCCTTGGAAAGCTCGAGGCGCCCTTTGACCTCTATGGGCCCCGCTGGCCGATCTATACGCGCTCCCGTCCCCTGCCGCCGAGCCGGGTGATCGGCTCGGAGATTCGCGACAGCCTCCTCTGCGAAGGTTCCCGTATCATAAGGGCCCGCGTAGTCGATTCCGTGGTCGGCGTCCGCAGTATAATCCGCGAGGGCACTACCCTCAATCAGGTCGTGCTCCTTGGAGAGGACTTCTACGAGGGGGAGCAGCTTCTCTCGGAAAGCCGCGAGGGCGGGGATGAGCCTCCCATGGGCATCGGGAGGAACTGCCTCATCGAGCGGGCGATCATCGACAAGAACGTCCGGATCGGAGACGGCGTGGTGATCAAGGAAAAACCGCGGGCAGGGGCCCGCCAGACGGAACAGTACTGGTTTCGCGACGGGATCACGGTAATACCTAAAGGAGCCGTAATCCCGCCCGGAACGGAGATTTAACGCCCCCTCGGGAAGTAGCCGTCGAGCCATAGCCCCTCATTGCGGGCCGGGCGGACCCTGAAGGGTAACCTCGCCCGCTCTTCCCCGTACAAGCCCATAGAGGCACTCACAGGTAGGAGGCGACCCTTCGGCCTTTACGTGAGCGGCGATATCGCCGAGCGTCTCGAACCGGTAATCCTGCTCCCTGCAATGCTCGATGAAAGAGGCGAGAAAGGGTGTCCACCTATTGCCCTCGAGCTCCGTATGGACCGACATGATGTTGACCCCTTCCTTGAGCAAGTCCGCGAAGAAGCGGGCGAGCCGCGATTGGTCTTTTCCCTCGAGTCCGACCATCTCGTCAAGGGTGGGCAGCGTAGAGGGCAGTTGGATCACCTTGAAAGTCCTTCCCGCCATCCTTGGATAAAAGGGGGTCGATCCCCTCGTATCGCTCGTATAGGCAAAGCCGCGCTCTTCGAAGAAGGCGAGGGCGTGGGCGTTGATCATCCAGCCGGGTGCGGCAAACGAGACCGGTTTCCTTTCGAGGAGCCCTTCAAATACTTCCACTGCGGTCTGAAGCGTCTTTTCCGTGCGCCGCCTGTCCATATGCTTGATATGGTCGTGCCAATAAACGTGGTCGAGTCCGTGGATGCCGAGCTCGTGGCCCTTTGCCAGTATCTCCCGGAGCAGGTCCGGATTCCCCTTTGCGATCTCGGCACCGGGCAGGAGTAGCCCCCTCATCAGCGTCTTAAGGCCGTAGGTCTCCAGCACGCCCACCCTTTGCGCCTTGGAGAGGAAACCGGGCCTCGTGAAAACCCTTTTTACGGTCCGGCCCGTATGGTCTTTTCCCATGGGGACGAAGAAGCTTGCCCGCACCTCGTAGCGGTCGAAGAGGTCCAGCAGGCGTCTCACCCCCTGCCGCATCCCCTGAAAGGTATCGACGTGGACCTCGAGCCCTACGATTTTAGGCATTAGACGATTGCTTCGAGTCCAGATAATACCCCAGGGTCTTCTGGAGGGCGGTATCGAGATCGACGCGCGGCGCCCACCCGAGAAGCTCCCGGGCCTTCCTGATAGAAGGGACCCTGCGATCGATGTCCTGATACCCCTTGCCGTAGAAATCGCCGGACGAGACCTCTATTATCTCGGAAACCTTCTTTTTCTGGCTGTTGGCGTAGCCGACGAACATGTCCCTGAGCTTGTAAGCCAGATCCCGGATCGTGGCCTCATTCCCCGGATTACCCAGATTAAAGATCTCACCGTTGCAGACATCGCCCCTGTTCTCGATGATCTTCATCAGGCCTTCTATGCCGTCATCGACGTACGTGAAGCACCTCTTCTGCCCGCCCCCGTCGACGAGCCGGATGACCTCGCCGTGGATAAGGCTCGAGATGAACTGGGTTACGACCCTTGAGCTCCCTTCCTTCTCCGGCTCCATTGTCAGGTCGTCGAGCTTCGGACCTATCCAGTTAAAAGGCCGAAAAAGGGTAAAGCGAAGCCCCTTCTGGAAGCCGTACGCCCATATGACCCTGTCGAGGAGCTGCTTCGACACGCTGTAGATCCAGCGCTGCTTGTTGATGGGTCCGACCACGAGGGGGCTTTCGTCCTCCGTGAATTCCTCGTCGGGGCACATGCCGTAGACCTCCGATGTGGAAGGAAAGATCAACCTCTTGTTGTACTTCACGCACTGCCGCACTATTTGCAGGTTCTCCTCGAAGTCGAGGCTGAATACCTTGAGGGGCTCCCTGACGTACGTGGCGGGTGTGGCTATCGCCACGAGGGGGAGAACTACGTCGCACTTCTTCACGTGGTACTCTACCCACTCCTTGTTGATCGATATGTCGCCCTCGACGAAGTGGAAGCACCGGTTGCCGTGGCATTTATCCAGCTTGTCGTCCCGTATGTCCATGCCGTAAACGTCCCAGTCGGTCTGCTCCAGAATGTGGCTGGCCAGGCTGTTTCCGATGAACCCGTTGATGCCGAGTATGAGTATTCTCAAAACGTACCTCCCAAAGATTTCATATTGCGACCGTGGAGGGAGAGGAAGAGCTCTGCGCCCATTTCATCCTCGCCCTCCGCCTGCAGAGAAGTGACGTGGAGAAGGCCCTCTCCCGTCTTGATGAGAAGGGGGTCTGTCGAGACCACCGTTCCGGGGGGCCCTTCTGCTTCTCCATGCCTTGGATGGGCCTTCCAGATGAAGAGCTTGCGGCCGCCCAAGAAAGTGTAAGCCCCGGGGTAAGGGTGGGTGACGGCCCTTATGAGATTGTAAATGCCCGTGGCGCTCTTTTTCCAGTCGATGACGCCGTCCTCCGGCTTCCGGCCTCCGTAGTAGGAAGAAGGACCTGCCTGGGGCCTTCTTCCGAGCCTGCCCGCCTCAAGCTGCGGCATGATTTCCCGGAGCAGGACGCGGGCGGCGGAGGCGAGTTTCAGCGCAAGGCTTCCGGCTGTGTCCTCGAAAGCGATCTCCACTTCCCTCTGGGCCACAATGTCTCCGGCGTCCGGTTTTACCTCCATCACGTGGAGGGTTACCCCGGTCCGCTCTTCGCCCTCTATCAGCACCCAGTTGACAGGACAACGTCCCCGGAATTTCGGCAAAAGGGAGCCGTGGAGGTTGAGGGGGGCGATCTTAGGTATGTCGAGGACCTCCCTGGGCAGCAAGTTCCGGTAATAGAAGGAGAATAGGTAGTCGGGGGAGAGGTCCCTTATGCGCCCGATCCAGATTGGGTCCCGCAAAGAGTCGGGATCGAAAACGGGTATCCCGTGTTTTTCCGCCAGCGCCCGGGGCGTGCGGAACCAGACCTCCTCGTCCGGGTCGTCCTTGTGGGTGAAGAGGGCCGATACGGAGATTCTGCTTTCGAGCAGGACTTCCAGGCAGGCATATCCTATTTCGTGGTAGCCGAGGACGACCGCTTTCAGAGGAGTTCCTTCTTCACTATGAACCTGGGCCTTCTCCGTACCTCCTGGAAAATCCTCCCGATATATTCTCCGATGATTCCGAGGGCGAAAATCTGGATGCCCATGAAAAAGAAGACGATTGCAAAAAGAGTGAACAGGCCTTCCGACTCGGGACCCACGATCAGCCGGCGGACGAACAGAAAGACCGCGAAAACCAGCCCCATGAAGGCGATGAAGACGCCTAGAATGCCGATGAACTGTATGGGAAGAAGGGAAAAACCCGTCATCAGGTCGAAATTGAGCCGCAGCAAACGGAAGAGGCCGTACTTCGAGATGCCTCTCTTCCGCTCGACGTGGCCGACCTCGATCTCGACGATCCTCTTGGCGTACGTATTGGCGAGGGCCGGGATGAAGCTCGACGATTCCTGGCACAGGTTGATGGAATCGATTACCTCCCGGCTGTAAGCCCTCAACATACAGCCGTAGTCCCTGAGCTTGGCGCCTACAAGGCGCGAGGTGATCTTGTTGACGATCCAGGACGGCCATCGGCGGAAGATCGAGTCCCTTCTCCCCTTCCTGTAAGTGGCCACCACATCGTAGCCCTCGTCCGCCTTTGCCACGAGCCTCGGTATCTCCTCCGGCGGGTTTTGCAGGTCGGCGTCAATGGTGATGACTACCCTGCCGCAGGAACGTTCGAAACCGGCAAAGAGCGCCATATGCTGCCCATAGTTCCTGTTGAACTCGATAACTTTGATCCTCCGGTCCCTCAAACGGAAGGACTCGAGCATTTCCTGCGTCCTGTCCGAGCTGCCGTCGTTGACATAGATGATCTCATAGGACCTACCGGTGGATCCGAGGGCCGCTGCCAGCCGCTCGTTCAATTCCTCCAGAGATTCCTCCTCGTTGAGAATGGGCACCAGAACCGATATATCGACCCTACTTTCCATCTTCCCTCATTAAGATCAGGTATTCGTCCCGCTCGTAGCGTGCTTTCTTCGACAGAGGAAATAGCGGTTTGAGCGCCTCTGCGCTTCCGTACTTGTCTTCGGCGATGACTATTATATCATCTTTTTTCAAAAGGATATCGTCAGGACCCGAAATGGCCCTGATCGGCCTGCCCATATAGAAGATGAGAGCGGGAGAGTTGAAGCCGTAAGTATATATGGCGGTGTCCTTCGCTACCTTTCCCACCTGGTCCGCGATCAGGCGGACCGATTTGGAGCTCCGATCCAGGGCCGGCATGCAGAGGGCGTGGTAGACGAATCCGAGCACCACGAGGTACGTGAAGAGGACCAGGAAGTTTTTCCCCGGCGCCCTGGCAAGAACCGAAAGGGTGAAGAAGACGCCGCAGGCGAAAAGGAGAGCGACCAGGGCAGAAAGCAAAACCGTGCGGCCCGCGAACATTTGCTGGAGAACGGGAACGCGCCTAAGGGCGGGAAAGAGGAGCAAGGGGGCGACGGCGAGGACGACACCGAAAATGGACAAGAGCAACCTTGTCCACCCCTTCTCTGCCAGAGCGTACCATCGCTCTTTCAGATAGATGCCTACCAGGAGGGCGCAGGCCGGGTAGCAGGAAAGCAGGTAAATGGCCCGCTTGCTCCTCGATATATCGAAGAAGGCGAAGGTGAAAACCAGCCAGATGAGAGGAAGCCAAAGCTTCCGCTTGAATGCGAAGAAGGCGGCGAACGGGAGCAGCAGACTCCAAGGCAGAAAGTTGACGAAGAGCTTATGGAAATAGTACCAGAAGGGCTCCAGGTGGTCGAAGCCGGTCGTGTAGCGGGCGATGTTCTGATGGAGGATAAATTCCTCGGCATAGGCCCTTCCCGCTGCCAGGAACCAGATAGCGGCAAGGGCAAGAGAGAGCAAACCGCCTGCCGCGATGGGGAGGAACATGCTGCGGAGACGCCTCGTCGCGAGGGAGTAAAGGAGCAGAACGGCCAGCGGTAAGACCAGGCCTGCGGGTCCTTTCGTCAGGATAGCAGCTGCGCATGGCAGAAGGGCGAGGGGAAGCAGCCATTTCCGTCCCTTCTCGATGCATAAATATCCCAGGATTATACTTGCGCCTATAAACATGGCAAAGGTCATATCCATAACCGATTCCCGGGCGTTCCCGAGGAACTGGTAGTTGGTGGCCAAGATCAGGGCCGAAAGGAAGCCCGATACCTCGTGGTCGAGCCTCCTGCCCACGAAGTAGGTGAGGAGTAGGAGAAGGGCGGCGGCCACGGCAGAGGGTATCCTCGACGCCGTTTCGTCGACCTTGCCTGTAAGCCTTGCCGCGGCCGTGATCAACCATGGGTGAAGGGGAGGTTTTTCGAGATAGGGCAGCCCGTTCAGGTAAGGGTGTACGTAATCGCCTCGCTCCATCATTTCCCTGGCCATTATCGGCTGCCTGGGCTCGTCCGGGTCCCACAATGAAGTGCTCCCGAGACCGTGGATAAAAAGAATGTAGGCGAGACAGAGAATTAACAGGGCTCTCATTAAAACCACGAATTATATGACGGTTGCGAGATATTTTTCAAGTTATTTCTGCGCACCGTTGCTGCAATGCAATCACGTCACCCCATAACTGCAATATGAAAATCGACCCTGTGAGCGCCCATGGGAGGTGCTCCTATTAAAAAAGGGGTATATTGCAATAACTGAAATAGGGTAAAGAAAAATAGAGGCCCCGGTTTTCGCGCTCTTCCCGGAACCCGTCCTGGCGATGCCTCTTAGTCGCGTCGCCAGCGGACCCTGATGAACTTCTCGCCCTCGAGGTATTGGAGTTTCAGTTCACCCTTGAAAGCGTTCCGGACCGACTCGCGGCCCGGAGGGTCAAATCGCCCTAAAGCTATCGTAAAGGGACATGTTTTCCTTAATCAGGTCCGGGATAGGCAAACCGTAAGGACATCGTGCCAGGCACTCCCCGCATCCGGTGCATTTCCGCCCCTTATCAATGGCTTCCGTCATCCAGGCCAACTCCCCCATCTGCGAGCCGAACCTTTTGATCGTAGATTTCAGCCCGAGAATAAGTTGTATGGATATCCCTTCCGTGCAAGGCTGGCAGTAATCGCACCTTCTGCAGAAACGGTAGTTATACTCCTTTCGCAATGCTTCTATCCGCTCCTTGTCGTCTTCGGTAAGGCCGCCCCCTTCGGAGAAGATCCTCCAGTTCTCGCCGGCCTTCTCCAGGGTCTCAGAGCCTGGTATGGGCACTATGCCCTCAGCCGAAAGGACGAACCTGAGCGCGGGACCCGCATCCTCGATAACCCCGCCGGAGAAAGGTTTCATGGCTATGACGCCTATGTCGTTGGCCTTTGCCAGAGGGAACAACCTGGTGGCGGCGTCGGGCTCCAGAAAGCTGTAGCAGGCCATGACGACCGAGACGGAGCGGTCCTCGGCGGCGCGGGCCAGTACGTCGAGATTGTGGCTCGACATCCCTATGTGGTCGATCAGCCCTTCGTCCCGGGCGCGCAGGAGCCCCTCATAGGCCCCTCCGGAGGCCATAACCTTTTCGTATTCCTCCATGGTTGGAACCATGTGGAGGTGATAGATATCGATCTTCTTCACCTTCAATTGCCTTAGGCTTTCATGCACTTCGTCGTAGATACGGGCCGTCCTCACCTGCGACTTAGTCGAGAGGACAACGGGCCTGTGGACTCCCTCCAGGGCGAGCCCTATCCTGTGCTCGCTGTTAGAGTAAGCGCGGGCCGTGTCCAGGAGGTCCACGCCCATTTCGACAACCGCCCTGATGACCGAAACAGCCTCATCCTCTCCCACCCGTTGGATGGGGATGCCGCCCCAACCTATGCCGGTCACGACCAGTCCCGTTTTACCGAGCCTTACTTTTTCCATATTAGACCTCTCCGCAAATATTATACCATGCAGGCTGTGCGGCCCGGCTCACTTTCCGTTGACGGAATGGGAAGCAAAGAATCTATATCCGATCGGGGGAGCAGGACCGGGAAAAGGCGTTCGGTTGCCGTCCCTACGGCATGGGGATGTCCCTCCCCCCACGACTTATCCTATTCTTGCGCCTGAAGTCATCCGGTGATGACGGCAGCTCATCCGTCACTATGCTTTTCAGCTTCTTTACGGCATCGTGATCCTCGCCGATAACGGGAAGAAGCGATTGTATCGCCCGGCCGATGGTGGCGTTGCAAAGGTCCTGCACCTCTTCCCTTACTTCCTCGGGGAGCATGCGGTAGCCCTGCACTATGTGCTCTATCCATTTCGGGAGGTATGAAACATCCATCTCCTTCGGGTACACGTAGCCTTCGAGAGCCCCTGCCTTGGCCGCAAAATCGTACACGTCCCGACAACTGCCCATTAGCTGCCTCCTTGACCCCGGCCACGGCCTCTTTCAGGTCTCGCGGCGCGACGATCCCCGGCGCGGAGCCGGGGTTATCCTGTTCTCATGATGACCATAATATCACAAGAAAGGGGAAAGAAATAGGCCTTCCGAACAGGCAACTCCGGTTGCCCCAAAGAGCGGAAACGTGGTACCATCCTGTATGTTTGCTCCCCCCTCTCCGGAAAAAGTAACGGACGGCGTGTACCTCGTGGGAAGCTCCGATCTGACGGACGGCAGGGACTGCTCCGTCTACCTGGTGGACGCGGGGGAGCTTGTCCTCATCGACAGCGGATCGGGAGCCAATACTGCCCGGATAGCGAGGAACATCGAGCTTCTCGGTCTCGATCCCTCGCACCTGTCCACCCTCATCCTCACCCACTGTCACATCGACCACGTAGGCGGGGCTGCGTACCTCAAGGAGCGGTTCGGGGTAAGGATCTTCATGCACACCCTCGACGCCGCGGCAGTGGAGCGTGGCGACCCGGTGAGAACCGGCGCTTCCTGGTACGGTCTGCGCCTTTCCCCGCTGCCCGTCGACGTGAAGATTGCACAAGGCGAAGAGACATTGAGCTTCAGCGACGGCACGAGGCTTGTATGCCTCCACACGCCGGGGCATACGCCCGGATCTCTCTCGGTTTTCGGAGACCGGGGGAAGGAGAGGGTGCTTTTCGGCCAGGACATACACGGTCCTTTCCTTCCGGAATTCGGCGCCGACTTATCAGCCTGGCGGCGTTCCATGGAAGCGCTCCTTGCCCTTGAGGCCGACATCCTCTGCGAGGGCCATTTCGGCGTTTACCGGACAAAGGCGTCCGTAAGGGAGTATATCGAGGGTTACCTCGAGCAGTACGCCTTATAGGCGGGCCACGGCAGGCGGCGGGCAACAATTAAGAGTGTCTTGCCGCCATCCGGGGCTTCGATCGGGCCGCAAAGCCCGCCCGGTCTCGGGGGTTCGGGGGGTCATAAAAAACCGGCGGAGAAACAAGAATGCAGTGAGGCGATCCGGCCGGGCAGTCTTTTGAGGTGTCTCCCCGTCTATGGTAAACTGTTCCCCGTCGAATTTTGACAACCCTTTTTTTGCGCGCAATAGAATGGTCCCTGGTCCCGATCTCAGTTTTATCCGGTTTTCAGGCTCGCGAAGCCTGTTGGAAGAGAACCGGAGCAAGCCGGTGTCGACCGCGTTCCGGACACGTAGAAGCGCCGACACAGCGGACTCGAGGTTCGGCGAGGAGGAGTGCGCCCGGTCGATACTTGCGAGGGCCGGCCTCGACGCCTCTGCCCGCCTTGCCGACGTAGTGAGGCCGGGAGGCTTTCTTATTACGGGAAAAGGCGAGCAGCGCCTAGGGCTGCTCAACCTTATACGGGAACGCCGAAGCGTGTTCCGAAAGCTAGGAGAGGGGCATGACGACTGATAGATTCTCTTTCCCGGCGAAACCCTCCAGGTTCGTGGGGCTTGCCGTCTCCGCAGCCCTTGTTATCCTATGGCTGGTGCTGCGCCTATGGGTATTCGAGAGATACAGCCTCCCTATTGCTTACACCATTCCCCTTTTGATCTGCGTATGGACCTGTAATAGGCGCGCTCTATGGGGCATGTCGGCGGTCTTTGCCGCCGCCCACACGGTCAAGCAATTGTGGGTCCTGCCCGCCGGGGCCCTTCCCGGCTGGGAAAGCTGGACGACATTCGGGACGACGTTCTTCAACATCGGTGTCGGCGCTATTGTCGTGCATCTAATTATCGACGCCAGGGACCGCCTCGAGCAGTCACTTTCCGAGATCCAGGCGGCCAACCGGCGGATACGCGGGCAGGCGGCCGCCGTCCGGGAGGAGAAGGACAGACTGTCGGCGCTCATGAACAGCATTCAGGATGAAATCTGGTTTACCGATACGGACAAGAAGGTCGCCCTGGCAAACCCGTCCGCCCTCCCGGAGTTTGGTTTTGAGGCGGCCGGCGACATACACGGGGAGAAGCTGGCGTCCAGTCTGGAGGTCTACCGCCCGGACCGCACGCCCCGTCCCGCGGACGAAGCCCCGCCGCTGCGCGCGCTTAATGGAGAAGTAGTAAAAAACGAAGAGGAGATCATCAGAACCCCGGCGACGGGCGAGCTGCGGTACCGTCAGGTGAGCGCCGCACCGGTTAGAGACGGGAACGGCCACATCATAGGCTCGGTCTCGGTCGTGCGCGACGTCACCGACCAAAAACGAGCGGAGGAGGCCCTGCAAAAAAGCGAGGAGCGCTGGGCGACCACCCTTTCGAGCATCGGCGATGGCGTCATCGCTACCGATAATGCCGGCAGGATCGCCTTCGTCAATGCCATAGCGGAGGAATTGACGGGCTGGACCCTCGGCGAGGCTGCCGGGAAGCCCGTCACCGAAGTTTTTCAAATCATAAACGAGCAGAGCCGCAACACGGTCGAGGACCCCGTCGCAAAAGTGCTCCGGGAAGGAATGATTGTCGGCCTGGCCAACCATACGGTCCTCATAAGAAAGGACGGAACGGAGGTCCCCATCGACGACAGCGGGGCGCCCATAAGGGACAGGGACGGCAATATCATAGGCGTCGTGCTCGTTTTCAGGGACATAACGGAGCGCAGGAGGGCCGAGGAAAGGGCGAAACATCTAGCCTCTTTCCCGGAGTCGAACCCGAGCCCGGTCATAGAAGTCGATTCCTCCGGAAAGATCACCTTCTGCAATCCCGGCACACTCGACGCGTTGAAAGGCGTAGGGATGAGCAACGAGGGTTGTGATATTTTCCTCCCCGGGGACCTGCAGGGAATCCTCGAGAACTGGGACAAAAAGAACGTATCGACCCTCCACCGTGAAGTACCGGTAAGGGACAGGGTCTTTGAGGAAACGATCCATCTTTTGCCGCAGTTCGAAGTGGCGCGCATTTACGCGGTGGACATAACCGAACGTAAGCTCCGGGAGACGCGCGTTGCCCGCGTGACCAGGCTCTACGCAATGCTGAGCCGGGTGAATGAGGCGATCGTCCGCGCCGACGATCAGGGGTCATTGTACGGGGAGGTCTGCCGCATTATAGCAGAATTGGGTGAGTTCCCGCTTGTCTGGGTCGGTGAGGTGAAGGAAGGGCGGGTGGTGCCGGTTGCATCGTGCGGTCCGGCCGCAGATTACCTTAAGGAGGTTAGAATTGAAATAGAAGGCGACTTGGGTAAGGGACCGACCGGTACCTGCGTCCGCGAGGACCGGCCCGTGGTGAATGACGATTTCGACACCAACGCCGCTACTTTGCCGTGGAGGGAAGCGGCCCTCCGGTACGGTTTCCGCGCTTCCGCCGCCTTCCCCCTTCGGGTGCGACGCAAGGTGGTGGGCGCCATTACGCTTTATGCCGCGCAGCCCGCCGACTTCGACCCGGAGCGCATCGATCTGCTGGAGGCCCTCTCAGCAGATGTCTCGTATGCCCTGGACACGCTGGAGCAAGAACGGATGCGCGCTCAGGCAGAGGTCGACCTCCAGCTCAGCCTCAGCCGGTTCGAACTGCTCGCCCATACTGCGGGCGATCTGCTTCAAAGCCGCAACCCCCAGAGGCTCGTCAACACCCTCTGCAGGGAGGTGATGGAACATCTCGACTGCCAAGTTTTCTTCAATTTCCTGACAGATGATGCTTCGGGGAGGTTAAGACTCAATGGCTATGCAGGCATTCCGGAGGAGGAGGCCGGGAAGATCGAATGGCTCGACTACGGTGTGGCAGTCTGCGGCTGGGTTGCAAGAGAGGCCCCCCGGATGGTCGCGGAGCGAATCCCCACCACGCCGGACCCTCGCACCGATCTGGTGAAGTCGTACGGCATCAAGGCTTATGCGTGCCATCCCTTGCTCGGGCCGGACGGGTTGGTCTTGGGTACACTCTCTTTCGGCACCCGTGGAAGGGAGACATTCAGCGACGAAGACCTTTCCCTCATGAAGGCGGTGGCCGACCAGGTGGCGGTGGCGATGATCCGCATGAAGGATGAAGAGGCCGTAAAGACAGCCCGGGACGAGCTGGAGGGGCGGGTAAAGGACAGGACCGCGGAACTGCAGAGCGCTTACAACCAACTCATGCGCGAAACCGAGGAGCGGGAGCAGCTCCAGGCGCAGCTCCGTCAAGTCCAGAAGCTGGAGGCCCTCGGCACGCTTTCGGGAGGCATCGCCCACGATTTCAACAACATTCTCGCAGCCATAATCGGTTTTACGGAAATTATCGCGGGACACTCGAGGAAAGGGAGCCGGGAGGAGCGCCACCTGAAAAGAGTCATGGAGGCAGCCTTGAGGGGCCGGGAACTGGTGAGGCAGATGCTCACCTTCAGCCGAAAGACCGAGCAGGAGAAAAAGCCCTTGCGGCTATCCGATATCGTCAAGGAAACGGCCAGACTCTTGCGCGCTACAACGCCTACGACTATCAGCATCAGGGTCAACGTCAAGAGCGAATCGGGCGTCATATTAGGCGATCCCGTACAGATTCAACAAGTCCTTATGAACCTGTGCACAAACGCCGCCTATGCCATGCGGGAGAAGGGAGGCAATCTGGACATCCAGCTGGCCGACTTCGCCGTCTCCCCGTCCGGGGCAAATGCCGCCGGCATGACGCCGGGACTCTACATGAAAGTCGTAGTACGCGACACCGGCACGGGTATCTCCCCCGGTATCATCGATAAGATATTCGACCCCTTCTTTACCACAAAGAAACTCGGGGAAGGAACGGGTCTGGGCCTCTCCGTGGTCCATGGCATCGTGAGGCAGTCGAACGGGCACATTACCGCCGAGAGCGAGCCGGGCCTGGGTTCCACTTTCAGCGTTTACTTCCCCAAGGTCACCGAAGTACCGACAGCCGACGCGGTCGGCGACGACGTGCTGCCCAGGGGCAACGAGCGCATCCTCTTCATCGATGACGAAGAGGCCCTCGTCGAGATGGGGGAAGACATCCTGGCGGAACTGGGCTACGAGGTGACGTCCCGGACAAGCAGCAGGGAGGCCCTCTCACTGATAAAGGAAGACCCCCGCCGCTTCGATCTCGTCATTACGGACCAGACCATGCCCGATATAACTGGTATTGAATTGGCCAGGGAGATCCTTGCCCTGCGTGCCGACATGCCCATAATCATGTGCACGGGCTTCAGCCAGCTCGTCGATGCTCCCGAGGCAAAGGCGGCGGGCATCAAGGCGTTCGCGATGAAACCGATGACGAAGAGGGAGATCGCCAGGACCATCAGGCAAGTGATTGACGGGTAGGTTCCCTTCCGGACTTCCGGAAAGGAAGGCCTGACGCCCTGTCCTTGGCCTATTTTCCGCAGCTACTCCCGGTGCCGCCGTGTCTACCTCCGCCCGGCCCATCCCTTCGTCCTACCGGATGGGCCGTGACGGCGCAAGAACCGGTTACAACTTCAACAACCTTCGGGCATTACCCTCGTAGATGGCGTAGCGCTCCTCTTCGCCGATCGGGAGCTTGTCCATGATATCGATGGTCCATCGTATATAAGCCGACCCCTTTTCAGGATCGAAGGGGGAATCGGAGGCGAAGAGCACTTTTTCCGCGCCGAAGAACTTGAGCCCGCAGAGGGTGGCCGCTTCCGAGCCAAAGACGGCCGTGTCAGCGTAGAACATGTGAAAGTAATCGATGGGGCGCTTCTTCAGCTGCTTGAGCAGCAACGTGTAGTCGACGTCCGACGTCCGGGCGCCGAGCTGGTCCCATCCGGGTCCGACCCGTCCTTCGAAATAGGGGATCATGCCGCCCAGATGGTGGGTAATGATCTTCAGATCGGGCAACCTGTCGAAAACCCCGGCAAAGACTAGGTGCGCCATGGCGACACTCGTCTCATAAGGCCAGCCCAGGGTCCACCAGATCTCGTAGTGGCTTTTTGTCTCGCTCTTGTAATCGGGAAAATCCGCGCCCCGGGCCGGGTGCAGCCAGACGGGCCGGTCAAGCTCGGCCATGAGGTCGAAAAGGGGCATGGTTCCGGGTTTATCCAGCGGACTGCCCAGGACGTTGGTAAATATCTGGACCCCCACGGCACCCAGCTCCTTTACGGCCCGCCTCGCTTCTTTAAGCAGGCCCTCCGGGTCGTTCATCGGCAGGGACGCGATAAAGCCGGGGAAACGGTCGCGGTATTTGCCGACCAGCTCCGCCATGCCGTCGTTCGCCAGCCTCGCCATGTCCGTGGAAACCGGGGGAGGCCCGAAGACCTCTATCGGAGGGGAACCAAGGCAGATAACTTGCTTATAATCCTGGCCGAACTCGTCCATGCGCCGAAAACGGTCGTCGAGGTCGACAATCGAGGGGACCTCCCTCACCCGCTTGTGCATGTCCTTTCCTTTCGGCGCTACCTTTACCATTTTGTCGAAGTATACTTTTGGAAAGATGTGATTAAAAATATCGATCTTCATGAAGTATATCCTCCCTCATCAGAACTCGAAGAGATGGCCGAATTTCTTGCGGCTTTCCTGCCTGTACTGCAGGTCCGGCCGGTCGGGCATGGGGAACTTATCTCTCCACTCCCACGGCTTCGTGGCATCGATGATCGCCCTCGAGTTGAAGAAACGGCCGGCTGCCCGGTCTTCGGGCGAGATGCGCGGATCGAGGGGCGTGGAGGTGGCCCGGGTGATGAAATCGATCGAGGTGGCGGGGTCCGTCCGCGTGAGGATGGCCCACATCACTTCGTCGAGGTCCGTCACGTCGATGTCTTCGTCGGTGACTACCACGTATCTCCCGCAGTAGTTCGCCACGTTGCTCGTATATGTCGCATGGCCCACCTGACGGGCGTGGCCGGGGTATTGCTGCTTGATCGAAACCGCGACGAAGAGGCGGCAGCCTCCGAGGCCGTAGCACCACGCATTCGTAACGCCGGCGATACCCTGCCGCGTCAGTTGCTGCACGAGGACCGCAGACTTTATGTACTGCCGTCCCTTGTCCGCGTCGTAAGGGGGCTTTTCGGGCGGCATTCCGAGGAGTATGGGGTTGTTCCTGTAATAAACCGCCTTGACGTCGATATACGGCTCATCCCGCGCCCCCGACGCATAGTATCCCGTCCATTCGCCGAAGGGACCTTCAAAGCGGACCTTCCCGGGCGAGGAGAAGCCTTCGATCACGATCTCGGCGTTTGCGGGGATCGGCAGGCCGGTGACGGGGCCCTTGATCACGTCCACGGGCTCGCCCCTCCACCCCCCGACCCAGTCATATTCGGACACGCCCCAGGGCAGCTCGGTCATGCCGGAGGTAAAAAGGAGGGGGTCGCTCCCGAAGCAGACCGCTACCGGGCACTCTTTCCCGCGGCTGAAGTATTTCTGCCGGTGGGTCCAGCCCTGGTGGCCGGAGGAGATATAGAAGCCCACTGTTTTTGCGTCGTGGAGCATATTGCGGTAGACCCCGAGATTGACCCACCCCTCATCCGGGTCGCGGGTAATGACGAGGCAGCCGGTCCCGATATAGGGTCCGCCGTCGTTGTAATGCCAGATGGGCACCGGGAAGGTGGTCAGGTCGACGGCGTCTCCCGTCATCACGTTTTCCATCACCGGTCCGGACTCGACATAACGAGGCGGGATCAGCACCTGTTTTTCAAGGCGCTTCTTGAAGTATTCGAGCAATTCGACGCGGCTCGCGTCAAGCTGGGGGCAGCCGTAGCTGAAGGCCACCCGGCGGGTGGAGCCGAAGGGGTTCAAAAGGATTCTGTGCCCCTTCTTGTAGCCTTCGAATTCGTCCATTATCAGCGCGGGCGCCTTCTCGGTAGACGCCGATATTTCGGCAATCCGCCCCACGTCCTCCTTGAGATCTACTTTCTTCGCAATTTTCAGCTCGCCCATCTGCTTTACGGTCTCAAGCCACTCCCTCAGGTCCTTGTAGCCCAACTCCATTTTTAATACCTCCTCATATAATGTGGGTCCGGCGTTTCCGATTACAGCCCGCCCCGCTCCTTACTTCATTTCCTTCTCTTTCCTGCTCCAGTAGTCGATCCGTTCCCTTATGTATCTCAGGTAGCCGTCCGTCTCGCTTTTCTTGTGGCCGAGAGACTCCATCTCTTTGGTATACGAGCTTATGAGCGGGTCAACCGCCTTCTGCCACTTCACGGACTCCCGATCGGTCAGGTCGATTATCTGTCCCTTCTGCTTCAGCAGGAACTCCGCCCCCTCACGGGCGGTCTTCGCCCACACCTCGCCCGTCTTCTCAATCCATTCTGCACTCACTGCCTCGAAGACCTTCTTGACGTCCTCCGGCAAACTGTTCCATTTGTCCTTGTTCATCACGACGAAGAACGTGTAGACTGCGCCCAGCTTCTGGGTGTTCGTCGCATATTTCGCGATCTCCCCGAGCTTCCAGTCTTTGAGCGTGTTGATGGGACTCGCGGCGCCGTCGACCACCCCCCGCTTCAAAGACTCGTAGTAATCGCCCGTTTCCAGCGGCACAGGGGCCGCGCCGAGGGCCTTAAGAGTGTCGGCAATGCGGCCTTTGCCCGCGATCTTGAGCCCTTTGAGCTCTTCCAGGGTGCGCACCGGCTTATTTGCCGTATAGATGACGTAAGGCGGGCACGCGTGGAGGTATAGGACCTTCACGCTGTCGAAATCCTTTGGCCTGAAATGATTGTAAAAATCGTTGTCCGCGTGGGTTGCCACATAGGCGCTGGGAAAGCCGAGGGGCAAGTCGAGCAGCTCAATAACGGGGAAGCGCCCCCTCGTGTAAGAGATGTTCGACATGCCGATATCGGCGATCCCGCTCACCACGCCCTGGTAGGTCTTCGGGGCGCTGAGCAGGGTTCCGCTCGGGTGGTAGGCGATTTCCACCCTCCCCTTCGTGCGCTTCTTGATCTCTTCACAGAACTGTTGGTTGAGCACGGCCACCTGATGAGTAGCTACGAAATAGGTGCTGTATTTCAGCTTGATGACCGCCTCGGCGTGACCTTTTGAGACCGGGACCGCGGCAAAAAAGACAAAAAAGACGAATAAAAGGACTCTACATCTCATAAGCACCCCCTGTATGGCTTTGATAGTTAACATCCCGGCGACCTTCTTCCCGTTCACCCCCCGATCAAGACCGAAGGAAGCCAGAGGGCGATCTGCGGAAAGAGAAAGAGCAGAACGCCCACGACGATAAGGGCTATCAGGAAAGGGTAGACCCCCTTGTAGATGACCCCGAAGGAGACCTTCGTTATGTTCTTCACTACGAATACGCAAATGGCCATGGGAGGTATGATCACCCCTATCATGACGGTGATCGCGATGACCATACAGAACCAGATGGGGTCGAAACCCAGCTTCATCACCGCAGGATAGAAGATCGGCGTGGCGAGCACCACGAAGGCGAGGTCATCGATAAAGGACCCGCCGAGCTGGTAGACAATGGTGATAAGTATGAGGATTATGTAACGGTTGATGGGAAGGGTCACGACCCAGTCCGCGATCACTTTCGGTATGTTCGTGGC
>JBEKOT010000035.1:0-22741 GCA_049521495.1 Syntrophorhabdales bacterium
GCGCGACACCGGGATGCACCACGCGGTGCAGGAATGGATCGCCCGGAGCATCGCCGGCGACGCGGCCGCCCTCTCCTATGACGATATGGACCGGGTGTGGAATCAGGTCGAGCAGCACATGGAAGCGGAACGGCAGATGATGACAATGGTGAAGGAAATGCTTGCCGCTGTCAAGGGAAAGCGGATGGTCATGCAGGAGTACCTCCTCAACTTCCTGCTTGAGGATGAGACGAAGCACGCCAATCTTCTGAGCCGCCTGGAGCAGATAAAGATGGGCCTCCTTCCGTAACACCCGGGAAAGATGTCGGATCCTCTCATTCTTCGTTCAAGTCGCGGCGGGGGACTTTCGTTCCCCTCGCAGACGCCTCATATCGTAATATTGATATTGCTCCCCTGGGTCTGAGCTGTGCTCCCTCCGTCGGCGGAGTTTGCTGTTCCGCTCTGAGCGCTGACGGGATGATGGTGATGATGGTGTCCCCGCCGGACCTGCTGCCCGCCCTGTGCCGGGTCTCCGCTCTTTGCGCTCTGCATATCGGTTTTCAGCGTCGCGAACGCTTTCTGGGCCCCTGCAAGGTCGCCTGACTGAAGGGCGTTGCCGAGGGCGGCAAGATCGTTGCTTACCTGGCTGCCGGACTGGACCCCGCCGAGGCCCTGCATGTCCTGCTGCAGCGCTGCAAACGCCTTCTGGGCCCCTGTGATATCGCCCGAGCTCAGGCTTTTCGAAAGATCAATAAAATCGCTTTTCAACTGCTGATACTGGTTCGCAACGGTGTTCTGGCTGACGTTTGAAGAAATACTGGAGATGGACACGGCGTACCTCCTCGTTTAATGGATCCCACTTGTTTTCGCAATCCCCGTACCGTTTTCCCGCCCGCCCTTCCCCGCAGTCGGAAAAGGGAATACCCGACCCGGGGAAGACAGGCTGGCGTCCTTATACCTGTGTATTGACCGCCGTACCGGAGGACGCGGTCGTGCTTCCTGTCGTATTGTTGTTGCCAGCAGAACTGTAGGCGGCAATGGCATTGGAAGCCTGCACGCCCGAATCCGTATGTGGGCCACCGTGGTGATGGTGATGATGATGGTGTCCCTGCACCTGCTGGCCCCCCTGGGAAGGCCCGGTACCCTGGGCGTTCTGTATATCAGTCTCGAGCGCATTAAAAGCCGTCTGAGCGCTCGAGAGGTCACCCGACTGGAGGGCGGCTGCCAGGCTTTCGAAATCACTGATCAGATTTGTCTGTGCGCCCTGCTGACTGACACCCTGTGTCTGGCTCGTCGAATCCGTCTGGAGCCCTCCGAAGATTGAGGATGCGCCGGAAACGGCTGAGGAGTTAGCACCCTGCCCCACCTGGGCCCATAGGCTGTACATGTAAGGATTGGAACTCGAAGAGATACCCGATACCTGCATGGCTGCCTCCTTTCTATTTTGTCTCTATATGATCAAGCGCCAGGGGCGGTCGCATCGTCCGCAGCCAATGGTCTCATTTGGCCGAAGAACCCGTTCATGGCCCCGTTGCTTGCATAATCGGGGAACGCTGCAACCCCCGTGCCGTGATATACAGGTATTGAAGAAGGCGAAAAACCTCGACCTTCGGGACGACGGCAGGGTTTTCAGGGCGGAAATTATTTCCCAAAGGCGGGAAAAAGGTTCTCTAGTGTGGGAGAGAAAAGAAGGGGGTTACGGACCTATACGGTCTGGTCCACCTGGGAGCCGGTCGCGGCCTGGGCCGTCGGGCTCTGGGACGCGATGTTGCGCTGCAGCATGGACATGAGCGCGTCCGGGCTCACGGTCAAAAGGTTGATGTTCTGGAGGTTCTGCAGGAGTTGTGCGCCTGTCGTTTGCGCCTGGGTCGAGCCCCCGGAAGCTGCGCCGGCCGTCGTCTGTGTCTCCTCCGCGGCGAGGAGCGCTTGGGTCAGCGCGGGATCATTCTTCATAATCTGGGCATTTTCTGCGGAGAGCAGAATATCGTACAGGGAGCCGGTCGAATCCGATTCTTGAGTTCCGCCCAACACATTGTAAAGCGAGTTGTCCGATGCGCCGGCGCTGCCGAGAAGGCTCACGATGTCAGCGTCGACGCTCGATGTGCTCCCCGCCTGTCTATTCGCTGCCTGGCCCGGATTCAATAGCTGGCTTATGAGCGAGGTGCCCAAAGAGCTGCCGATGGCGCTGATGTCCGACATTGGTGTCCTCCTTATTCCCTTTATCGGATGTTTCGGCGACGACTTAAGCTTTTCTCTTCGGCCATCTGATACAGCGCGGCCAACCCGTCTCTCCTGATCGGGGAAGAGCCGACAGCCGGGTTCTCCTACTTGTAGCTTTTTGCCTGGTTTTGGCGACTATGACTTGACAAACAAAGCGAAGAGGACGGTGCGAACGGCCTTGCCGTCTCGCGGCCTCATATGTATCTTTTCATCCTGAGCTGCACGGGCACAAAACCCTTCCCTTGCCAGAAGGAGTGCTGTTCCTGGCCGCATTCCAGCTCGAGGACGGCCGCCCCCTCTTTTTTCGCCGATTCATCGTACTGCCGGAGCAGGCTGTTCGATACTCCTCTGTTTCTATTTTCCGGCCTCACATAGAGGTGGCGGCACACCGCGTGGGCGCAGCCCGTGGCCGGCTCCGGAACCACAAAAAAATCGATGAAACCGACGACGTCCTGCGCCTCCTCCGCTACGAAAAGATAATGACTCTTGTATTGCCGCATCATTCCCAGTGTAATGTTTTTCCACCACCCGATATTGGGCGTGTAAGAAGGGTTAAGCTCCCGCACCATGTCAAGCCAGAGAAGTCCCACCAGGTCGATGTCCGCTTCCGTTCCCTTCCTGATGATTACCCGTGACGCTTCCATGTGCCTGCCTTGGCCTTCCCCGGCTCCGGGGCGATTACAGTTGCCCGCGCTCGCCGTCCCCTCTAAAAGCCTCCGGGGCCTCCGCGCGAACCGCGCCCGACGCGAGGTCTTTGTTCCGATTTGCCCGAATCCTTCTTACACTCACCGATCGATCCTTCCCCGCACTTCTTATCATCCACCCAGTATGCGCCGGAGAGGTTCGCCCCTGACAGGTCGGTGCCCGACAGCTTGGCTCCGGATAGTTCTGCACCGGAGAGCTTTGCGTGCGAGAGCGAGGCGCCGGAAAGGTCGGCGTTCGTAAGATTGGCGCCGGAGAGGTCCGCGTTCGACAGGTTGGCATTGAGAAGCCGCCCGCGACGCAGGTCGGCATTTCTCAGGTTTGCGCCGGAAAGGTCGGCATTGGAAAGGGTCGCGTCCGACAGCCTGGCCCCCGAAAGCCTGCCTCCGGAAAGTTCTGCGCTGGCCAGGTCGGCAGCCGAGAGGTCGCAGAAGGGGCACTGCTTCGTTGTCTTAAGCCTGTTCATGTCTTCCGGTTTGAATGCGCGTGCTGCGCCGGCAACGTCCAGTAATGGGACGAGGGTCAAGCATAGGACGAGGAATTTCCCGCTCCTCGCCATCCGTCCCGGACGCCGTCTCGCTTGTTCCCCCTGCATCTACCTCCCCTGCCCGTGGTGAAAATGGCGGAAGCCGTGGTGCGGGTGCGGCCGGTCGAGCATCGCGATCTGCTCAGGCGTCAGCACCCTTCGCCATTCGAGCTTCATCTGCGCCCTTCTATCCATCAGACTTACGATGAGGCCCTGAAGCTCCTTCTGTTTCGCCGCAAGCGCTGCCTCGTCGGCTTTGGGGTCGGTGAAGAGCTTTCCCATCTCGATCCGCTTCTCCCGGATGTCGTACCTGAGATCATGGGTGTCGGCCCAGAAACGCTTCCTGATGTCGCGCATCTTCTCGATCTGCTCCTTCGAGAGATTGAGATGAGACCGGAATTGCTGCCGGTCCTTCTGGAAGCCCTGGTGCCCTGGCGAGCCCTGATCGGGGGCGGCGAAGACGAACGTGGCAAGACCGAGAAAAAGGACTGCGAATGCGATCAGATAGAACCTTTTCATATGACCTCCTTAATCATTGTGGTAGCCCGGAAGCTTCCCGGGTGTGTCCGAAAACCGCCGGCTCATGAATGCCGTTATGTCTGATAAGTCGAACGCACGGGAAAAAAGGTTACAAGAGGCTACCCGGCTCGGCGCTGTAACCTTCCACCGAGACGGCTCGACTTTAGATTAGGGTTGTGTTCCAATTGAGTTATAATAATCGAGGTTTATGGAGAACACCCCGAACTCTGATGATGCCGAGGTCGTCCGCCGCGTCCTTGCCGGCGATGTCAATTCTTTTCGCCGGCTGGTCGAAAGATACGGGGGCCTCGTGGCTGGAGTCGTAAGAAAGCGTGTGCCTTTGGAGCATCTGGAGGACACCATGCAGGACGTGTTCATACGGGCCTACAAGTCGCTCCCGACATTCAAGCACGGCAGCTTTCCGGCCTGGCTTTCGACGATATCGGTAAGGACCTGCTACGATTTCTGGCGGGAGCGGTACAGGTGCAACGAACTTCCGGTAAGCGCCCTTACCGATCGGCACCAGGCATGGCTCGAAAATGCGCTGTCGGACCGCTCGAAGGAGTCGTACCGTGAGAAGGGCCGGGAGAAGGAGGCCCGGGAGATACTCGATTGTGCGCTTGCCAGCTTATCGCCGGGGGACAGGATGGCCATCGAGCTCGTCTACCTGGAGGGCCTTTCTGTAAAAGAGGCGGCGCGCCTTCTCGGCTGGAGCGTACCTAACGTCAAAGTTCGCCTGTTCCGTTCCAGAAGGAAGCTCCGTGAACTGCTCACGAAACAAAACGAGAAAGAGGGGTGAGCCATGGATATCTTTGGTGGTTCCAGGAAGCTCGATGCCATACTGCGACAGGCCTACCGGCAAAGGGACGAGGCAGAGGCCGGCCCGAATTGGCAGGACAAGGTCATGAGACGCATATGGGAGATAGGTCCTTTCGAGCCGTCGGTCGGGTTTTTGCCCGCCTTCGGGGACCTCGTATGGCGGCTTGTGCCCGTCACTTCCCTGCTGGCGGCTGCACTCGTCTGTCTTCTCCTCACGCTCGGCGGCTCAGCCGACCCGCTCCCGCCTTTCGTCACCGCCGCTGAGGAGTCCATACTGTCCCAGATATTGGGCATATAGGGAGACGTCATGAAGAAGTGGAGACCCATAACGGGCGTCATACTCGTGCTCGTCCTCGGCATACTGATCGGCTCGGCGGGGACCAAATTCTATCTCAAGCACAGGTACCACTACCTTCCGGACCGCCAGGCCAGGACCGCTCATCTCCTGGAGCACCTTTCGAAGGAGCTTGCCCTATCGGATACCCAGAAAGCTGCAACAGGGCAGATCCTCGAAGACATGGCTGAAAAGCTCCGTCGTCACTTTGCGCAGGTGCGGCCCGAGGCGGAGAGGATCGTGCAGGAGAGCTTTTCAGAGATACGAAAGCAGCTCGATGAGGACCAGCAGAAGAAATTCGATGTGCTCAGCGAAAAATACAGGCAACGCAGACATCGAGGCGAAAGGTGACACGGTCCCTCATATCGTTCAACGGTAAGGCACTTCTCATCTTTTGCCTCCTGGCGGGCGTAACGTATGGGTTTAGTGCGGCCGATCTCGAAAAGGTCAAGACAACGAATAGATGCGAGGATTGCGACCTCTCGGGCGCCGATCTCGCCAACGCCGTGATGAACGATGTCCACTTATCCAATGCAAAGATGGCCGGCGCCAGGATGACCGGCATCGACCTGTCGAGCGGGTACCTCTTGGGCGCAAACCTCTCCGGCGCAGACCTTTCTCATGCGGACCTTTCTTATACGAACCTTTGGCACGCGAACCTGACGAAGGCCAACCTGTCAGCCGGTCAGCTCATAGGTGCTAACCTCACCGGCGCCGACCTGTCCGGCGCGAACCTCACCGGCGCCAATCTAACGGCTGCCGACCTGTCCGGAGCTAATTTGAGCGGCGCAACCTGGACAGACGGAAAACAATGCGAAAAAGGCTCGATGGGCGCCTGCAAGACGGGAGCGGCGGAACCGGAGAAAACAACGAAGGAAAGAAGGGGCTCTCGCAGGTTCCTGCAACTTCCGGGGCCTTGATGCTCGTAAGCTCCCATGGGCAGAGAGACAAGAAATTCCCGATACTATGCCGACTATGAAGGGCAACGGACGTCTTCCTAGAACTTATAGCTTATTGTAGCACCCAGGCCGGGCCTGTCTTTCATCTGCGCCTCCGCGGTCAGGAAAACCTTCTGCTGCACGAGGGGGAACCTGACGCCCAGGAAGGTGCCGATATTATGGCTCTCTTTGATGTCATTCTGCGACACGGGCGTCGCGAGCGCGAGTTGGCTGTCTGCCTGGCGCCAGTATGCAAAAGGACCGCCGTAGACGGTCACCGAGCGTATCCTGTACTGGGCGGCGACGCCTACGTTCGCCTCCCATTGGTTTTTGGCGATCCCCCCTTGATCGCCGTACATGCTCCCCTCAACAAAGGGACCGATCGCAAAATTTCCCGAGCGGTACGCCACGCCCTTGAAACCGAGCGACCCGAATACGTTTGCGCCGTCACCGATGCGCTGCTGCGTGTCGCGGCTGTGGACGACCTCGTCGGTCCCGCCGATCCTGCCGTAGACCTCCCAGTCTTTCAGGAACGTGTAGTTCCCTTGGAGATAGTACTGGTTCGACCTCGTGCCCAGCCGGTCATCGTCCTGCTTCATCCTGGTCCTGTCGAGGAAGTAACCCGCGTCGAGCGAGACCTTGCCCGGGTCCGCCAAAGGCTCGGGCGGACCGAACACTCCAGCGGAGGCCGTGCCGGCCAAAAGCAGGATCGCTAAAACAACTAGTGTAAGACTCCTCATGATGTCCTCCTTGTAGCGCCATTGCCCTTCATAGTCGTTATATATATGTCAGTCTAGCTTAGCCGTTCTCTCTCACGCCCCCTGCAGTATGGGCAGATACATGCACAATTGGACCTCTCCTTCCCCTCTCCGGATTCGGAAAGAGCCGTTCTGTTTCTCGATTATCTTCCGTATGGCTGTCAGCGCGTCCCGCATACCCCTTATTGCCCTTTTTCTCTGCGGATTCAAATAGGGCGCTGGCCTTTGCTTCCGAACAGAAACGGATAGGACCGCGCATCCTTTACCCGCTCTTTTCTCGCCGGTCTCGACGGAGAGCAGCCTCCCCATGATGGTCACGGCGGCTCCGCAGCCCATGGTCTCGCCCGCATACCTGGCAAGGCCCGCAAAAGCCCTGTCCATCCCGTCCAGACAAAGGAGGAGATAGGCTGCCGTACAAGCCGGTACCGTCTTGACGTTTTCCGCAAAAACGTTCAAAAAGGGCCTTGCGATCTCCTGGAGCAAGCTATCGATGCTCAGCAAGTTCATGTTTTTCCCCTTGTAATAGACGAGGAGCTTGCCCGGGAAGCTTTCTCCCCCGGTCTCGACGTGTTCTTCTCTCGCACTAACCACGGCCATAGGGACCTCCTTTTTGGGGTGGTTCCTAACCTTGCCCGACCCCCCTCGACGGACATCTCTTAAACTCCAAACGAATAAATCACGTCCTTCTTTATCAGCCGGGACACGGCCCTGGATCTCGTTCGCCCGATCTCCTCACCCTTCCGCCAGAGGACGTACCCGCCGCATGTCTTCGTGATAGCGCAAGGAATATTCAATCGTCTGAACCACTCAATCCAGCTCTTCAACATTTCCGGCGATTCCACTGTCTTGCTTATCGCAAAGAACGGGGGTTGATGGTCATGCTCTTCCTCGAAACGATTTTCCTCAACACTTTTCCGTTCTGCTCGCACTCTCTTCGGACCCATATAAGGACCTCCTTTTATTCATGCTCATGCACCGAAGCCTGCGCAGTTGCGGTTATCCGTGGGCCGGAAAGCGTAGCCGACCGGGATACGTGTTCTGTCGTAACGAATTATGAAAAGGTTACAAGGGGGAGCAAAGGCGACGAGACAAAAGGGTTTTCCATGACCTTGGACAAGTCGTCTCGCGCTTCTGTAACCTCTTGAGGGATCCTCACGACTTATGCTACAGAGAGGCGCGGGTGCCGTGGAGTGCCTGTATGGGCTAAAACGAAACTGGAAGAGGTGCCTGAAAAAGGTCTACCTGATTGTTATCATTCTGCTTCTGGTCGGTCTGGCGGCGGTCGTATTCGGAGCGCCGCCCGGTCCCGGCTCCATTGCCCGGCCCTGATGCACTCCACCAGTTAGCCCATCCGCATACCCGGTGTTCCCTGAGAAAACGTAAATACGGCATAACCCATTAGTTGGATATAAGAATCATTAATCCTCAGACAGGTCAGAGTCAGAGGACTTACGGCCTCATCGATACTGGAGCGGATGAGTGCGCGGTTCCCGCAGGCTTTGCACCCGTCCTTGGTCATAATTTAGCTGCCGGCACTACAAAACAGGTATATACAGGCAATGGGCCGACAACGGCCTATGGGCACATAACGAGAGTAGAAATTTTCAGGCCGGGTGCGGCAGATGTAGCCTATACAATTTCATCCTGACGGTTGACTATCCATCGAAGCAGGACGTGATTGCGAACCTGAGAGCCAGCGATACATGGGGGTTCGAGGGGGCCTGGGCTATTTTTGTGGATGACGCGAAGTCGGGGAGGTGCCCGCCGGAGCATACTCGTCGAGTATGTGAGGACGGCGCGCCGAGACGACGACAAAGTCAGGCGCGAAAAGAGCCAGGCCCCCTTCTATGTATCTTGAAAATAGTTTTCCATACAGGTAAAATCAGACATGCCCCTCTCTTCGATCCTGAAGAAGCATCGGGACGAGATAATCGGCGAATGGGTCCGCCGGCTTCACGACACCGTAAGCGCCAGGTACAACGAGCGGCCGCTAGAGGAGCTTAAAGTTACGGTTTCCGTTGCCAACAATGCAAACCATGCGGTCCTCGTCCACGACGACTATTCCCTCCTTAACGGCCACATCGAATGGATCAGCAACCTCCGCCTCTACGGGGGCTTCTCCCTGTCCGAGGTCCAGAACGCGTACGAGCTTTACCGTTCTATCCTCGTGCCCATCCTTCTCGGCGAGCTTTCCGGCGAAGAACTCTTGGCGACCATCCGGAAGCTGAACGAGTGTCTCTTCTACACTATCACCAGGTTCAGCAACTATTTCCAGTCCCTCCACGAGGCGCACATACGGGAACACGCCAGGGACCTGGAAAAGAAAGTAGAGGAAAGGACCAGGGAGCTTGCCGAATCCGAATCGAAGTACCGCGTCCTTGTGGAAGAGATCAGCGACGGCTATTTCGTGGTGCAGGACGGCGTGATCGTCTTCGCAAACCGCGCCTACTGCGACCTCCATGGTTACAGCCTCAAGGAAATCATCGGAAAACCTTACACGGAGCTCATCGCGCCCCGGTCCCTGCCCGCGGTAGCCAGGTTGTACAAGAAGAGGATGGCCGGAGCGGAGGCCAAAGACCTCTATGCCTACTTCCGGCGCGACAAGAGCGGCCGTAGCCGTCCCACGGAGAACAAAGTGAAAAGCATTCCTTATGACGGCCATCCCGCCGTCGCGGGCATCTGCAGGGACATCACGGAGCGCATGGAGACGGAAAAACGGATGAGGGAGGCCGAGCGCTTCGCCTATATCGGCAAGCTTACCACCTCGCTGGCCCATGAGATAAGGAACCCCCTTTGCTCCGTCAAGCTGAACAGCCAGATACTGCTCAAGAATACCGCCTTCGACGGGAATGACAAGAGGCGCCTGGAAATAGTGGTGCACGAAATATCGAGGCTGGAGCGGATCCTAGACGAGATGCTCGACTACGCGAAGCCGCTCAACCTCAAAATGCAGCCCGGCTCTCTCAAAAAGATCATCGACTCGTGCCTCGACACGATGGAAGTCCGCATCAGGGAAAAGGGGATCGAGGTGAAGAGGAGATACTCGGACCACCGCGTGCGCCGCCTGCTTTTCGATGGAGAGAAGATCGAGCAGGCCCTCATCAACGTATTGATCAACTGCCTCGATGCCCTCGAAAAGGGCGGCTCCATAGAGATCAACACGAAAGTCGTCTCAGACAACGGCATGTCCCTGAGGCTGGAAATCAGCGATAACGGGCCGGGGATCCCGTCGGAGGACCTGCCCTTCGTCTTCGACCCCTTTTTCAGCCGAAAGAAAGGGGGCACCGGCCTCGGGCTCGGGAACGTCAAAAAGATCGTCGAGGCCCACGGCGGCCGGGTCGATCTCGTGCCCAGAAAGCCGACGGGCACGATTCTCGGGCTCACCCTGCCGATGAAGGAGGTCCTGCATTGAAAAAGAGAAGCATCCTCATCATAGACGATGAAAAGATAATCCTCGAATCGCTCAAGATGTTCCTCACGGAGAAGGGCTACGACGTGGAAACCGCCGGCTGCGCCTCAGAGGGACGGGAAAAATTCCATGCCTGTAAGCCCGATGCGACTATCCTCGATATACGGCTGCCCGACGGCAACGGGCTCGACCTCCTCCGGGAGCTTAAAGGCAGCAAGGGGAAGGCGCCCGTCATAATGATCACCGCCTTCCACGACATGGATGCGACCGTGAAAGCCATAAAGAACGGCGCCACCGAATACATCACGAAGCCGATCGACGTGGACGAGCTCGAAGAGGCGGTCTCGAGGGCCACGAAACGGTGCGCCGTCAAGGAAGAGAGCCGCCTGCCCTCCGAAAACGACGTAGCTTACGAAAAGGGGAAGATAGTCGGGAACAGCAAGGGTATGAAGGAGATCTTCAAGGCCATCGGCGCCCTCTCGGAGAACCGGGTAACGGTCCTCATAGAGGGGGAGACCGGTACGGGCAAAGAGCTGATCGCCCGGGCCATCCACTGCAACAGCCCCCAAGAGGAAGAGCCTTTCATTCCTATAAACTGCTCGGCCATAGTCCCGACCCTCCTCGAAAGCGAGCTCTTCGGCCACGAGAGGGGCTCTTTTACGGGCGCGCTGATCCAGAAGAAAGGTCGGTTCGAGCTGGCAGGCCAGGGGACGATCTTCCTGGACGAGGTGGGGGACATCCCCCTCGCCGTGCAAGTTAAGCTCCTCCGCTTCCTCCAGGAAAAAGAGTTCGAGAGGGTGGGCGCCGAGAGGACCCTCCGCTCGAACGCCAGGGTCATCGCCGCCACAAACAGGGAATTATGGCAGATGGTCCAGCATGACGCCTTCCGCGAAGACCTCTACTACCGCCTCAGCGTGGCCACCATCAGGGTACCGCCCCTGAGGGCGCGAAGGGACGATATACACCTCCTCGTCGCGTACATTTTGAAGAAGATCAACTGCGAGCTGAACAAGAACGTCAGGAGCGTGGAGGACAAGGCTCTCCGCATGCTCACCGATTATGACTGGCCGGGAAACGTCAGGGAATTGGAAAACGTGCTCACGAGGGCGGCCATCAACACCCAGGGAGACGTTATCTTCGAGGAGTCCCTCAGCCGTCTCCTTAAAGGATCGAAGAAGCTGCCGGGCCGCGACTCCCCCGCCGGCGCCTTGCGGAGCCTCGCCATCGTCGAGCGTGACCACATCGCGGCCGTCCTGAAGGAGACGGGGTGGCACCTGGGCAGGGCATGCGCCGTTCTCGGCATCTCACGCCCTACCCTTCGGCAGAAACTGAGGGAGTACAACCTGGGGCGTTCCTAGATCGGCCGTGAAAAAAACTTTCCCGGCAGAAAAAAACTTTCAAGGGCGCTTTCCGGGACCACACGAAGCCTGGAGGCAAATCGGCCGTATTTGCGTCACTAAACGCCCGGTCGATCGAGCGAAACCGGGTGGCATGCTTGTTGCTTTAATTGAAGGGGGAGTTCTGGCAAGAACATTAGAAAAAGGGGGGATTATGAGAAGAGGAGTAAGTTCCTTAGTGCTTGCGCTGTGTCTTTGCGTCGGCCTGACCCTGTCCGCCCGGGCAGCCGAAAAGCCGATCGTCATCGGCGCGCCGCTCGCGACCGCCTTTCTTTACGGGTGGGACGCCGAACGGGGCATAAAGCTTGCCGCCGAAGAGATCAACGCCGCAGGCGGCGTCAACGTGGGGGGCAAAAAGAGGCCCATCGCAGTGGAAGTGATCGACACGCGGGACCTCGAGCCGGCAGTGCCGGTGAGCGAGGCGCTCCTTGCCGTCGAGAAGCTTATCCTCGAAAAGAAGGTCGATTTCATCGTCGGCGGACCTATCCGCTCGGAAGCGGCCCTGGCCGCCATGGACCTCCTGAGCAAGCACAAGAAGGTGAGCATCGTCACTACCGGGGTGCTGACGCCGGCTTACACGAAGAAGGTGGAGGAAAACTATTCGAAGTATAAGTACTGCTTCAGGAATTCGAGCCATGTCGGCGTAATGATGGTGGAGTTCGTTACGCTCATCGAGGACATACGGAAGACCCACGCCTTCAACAAGGCCTGTATCATGGTGCAGGACGTCGCCCATGCCCGGGCCGGCGGGGAGGCGATGCAGAAGGCTCTCACCGGCAAGGGGTGGACAGTGGTCGATATGAAAGTATACCCGACGGGGACCGTGGATTACTCGGTGGGGCTCCTCGAGGCAGGCAAGAAGGGCGCCCAGCTCCTCTTCGTCTGGATGGACATGCCGGAGAGCGCCGTGCTCTTGAAGCAGTGGAGCGACCTCAAGCTGAAATGCCTGCCTGTGGGCTTCGTCAACGCAGCGGAGCAGCCCGGCTTCGCCAAGGCCACGGGGGGCAAAGGCGAGTATCTGCTCGTCAACCTGGTCAACGGCGGGAACGCGCCCGCCCACATCACACCCTGGACCATGAAGTTTGTTGAAGCCTATAAGAAAAGATGGGGCCTGGAACCGGAGGGCTACGGGACCTCGTCGAGCTACATGGCGGTCTACCAGCTAAAAGATGCAGTGGAAAAGGCGCAGAGCACGGACTCCGACAAGGTCATCGCGGCCCTCGAAAACTCCGATATCATGGGCGTCTATGGAAGAATGCGCTTCGACAAGAAATCACACCAGATAATACCCTCCCTGGACCCGAAGGAAGGCGCCGTAACCGGGATCATCCAATGGCAGGGTGGAAAAAGGGTCCAAGTTTTCCCTCCGAAAGTCGCGGAAGGCAAGGTCCTCCTGCCGCCGTGGATGAAGTAGGCCGCAGCGGTTGACAGGGAATGAGCCGGCGGGGTGCCCGTGAAGCGGGCCCCCGTCCGGAAGGACGCAAGGCGCCGGCAACTGCAGCGGAAAGGAAAAGGGGGGAAAGAACCGTGGAAATCGTCGTCTACGGCGTAATCAACAGCATCGTGCTCGCACTCCTGTCCCTGGGCTTTGCCCTCGTTTACAGCATAAGCAGGCTGCCGAACTTCGCCCACGGGGCCCTCTACATAACTGCCGGCTATCTCGTCTGGCTGCTCCTCAACGCCTTCGGCCTGCCCTACTGGGCCTCCATAGTCATAGGCATTTTATTGACGAGCCTGATAGGCGCGCTCATATACCGGCTCATCATCATCAGGATCCGAGGGATGGAGATTTCCGAGATAATCGGCACGTACGCGGTCGGGCTGGCCATCATAGAGGGGCTCCGGTGGGGGGGCTTGCGGGGCATGACTTACACGCTGCCGGTCTTCATCCCCGGGTCCGCCGAGATAATGGGAGTAACCGTCGACTATCAGAGGCTCCTCATAGTCGGGGCCGGCATTCTGACTTTCCTGCTGCTTTTCCTGTTCACGAAGCTCAACAGGATCGGCCTTGCCCTGCGCGGCATAGCCCAGGACGAGAGGGCGGCCATGATGCTGGGGATAGACTCCGACATGACCGCGCTGATCTCGCTCGCCATAGGCTCCGGCCTTGCCGGCTTCGCCGCCGTCCTCCTGCTGCCCCTCGGCAATATAGTAGTCGAGCAGGGGTATAACGTCCTCATATTCGCCGTCGCCGTCTGCGTCATAGGCGGCCTCGGAAGCTGGACCGGCACGATCGTCGCTTCCTTCATCATCGGCTTTGCCCAGATCCTCACGGAGACGCTCGTTTCCAGCCACTTCGTGATGGTGGTCGCCCTCCTTGCCATTATCGTCACCCTCCTCATAAAGCCCTCCGGCATCTTCGGCAAGCAGAAGCAGCTCGAGGAGAGGGTGTGACCATGGAGACGACGAGGAAGGAGCGCATCGACAGGGGGCTGAAGGTAAGGACGGAAGGCATCTACGCCATTTCTTCCTTCGAGGAGATCCTTTATCTCATAGGGCCGAGGCTGCTCTTGATCGTCGGCGTCCTCCTCCTGCCGCTGGTCCTGGAGCTCGCGCCTTACTGGAAGCGGGTCGTCAACATCATGTGCGTCTACGCCATCCTCGCCCTCTCCTTCGACTTTCTGGCGAACTACGTCGGCCTCGTCTGTCTGGGCGGGGCCCTCTTCATCGGGGTAGGCGGCTATCTCGCAGCCATCTTCAACGTCTATCTCTCCCTGCCCTTTTACCTCTCCATCCCCCTCGCGACGGTTTTCGGCGCCGGCCTCTGCACTGTCCTGATACTTCCGTGCCTGCCACTGCGGGGTGTATATTTCGCCATAGTCACCCTCATGTACCCTATCCTCTTCTCGAGGATCATCGAGGCCATGAACATACTGGGCGGCACGAACGGCATAACCGGCCTCGACAGCTTCCCCGGCGAGTACATCGAGCAATACACGATCATCATCGTCATGCTCCTCGCCCTCTTCGGCATGAGGAGGCTCGTAAGCCAGGATGTGGGCCTGGTGCTAAGGGGCGTAAAGGACAACGACCAGTCCATCAGGGCCTCCGGCATAAACGTGACCACCATGAAATCCCTCGCCGTTTTCATCGCGGCGCTCCTGGGATGCTTCGGCGGCGCCTATATAGCCCATCTCTACATGTGGGCGGGCCTTTCGCTCTTTGCCCTCGACTTCTCGATCATCCCCATCGCAGCCGTAGTCATGGGCGGGGGAGGCACCCTGATAGGCGCGGTCATCGGCTGTTTCATCCTCGTGCCTCTCTCGGAGTTCCTCAGGTTTTTCGGCTCCTTCAGGATAGTCATCTACTGCATCATCCTGACAGGCTTTATCGTCTTCAAGAGCGAGGGCCTGATGGTCTATCTCCAGCGGAAGTATCACCAAATCGAAAGGATCGTGAAGGTATGAAGGACGAGGGGCGGGTTTTTTCGGAGTGAAGATATGAGCGAAACAATAATCCTCTCGATAAAGGGTATGGGCAAGTCCTTCGGGGGCCTTAAGGCACTCTCGGACGTCAGCTTCGACGTGCGCCAGGGCGAGATCTACGGCATCATCGGGCCTAACGGCTCAGGCAAGACGACCCTCATCAATTGCGTGACGGGTTTCATAAAACCCGACAGCGGGCGCGTATTCTTCCGGGAGGAAGAGATTACCCGGTGGCCTCCCCACAAGGTCGCCCGGCTCGGCATTACCAGGACTTTTCAAATCATGAGGCCCTATTACACGCTGCCGGCCTATAAGAACCTGATAATACCCCTCTGGTCCCCCAGGGCAAAGAAATACGGGGGATGGCGCGGAGGGGGCAGGCACGGCGACAGGGACACGGTAGCCATCGATATACTCGAGGAGATCGGCTTCGAGAGGGATTCGAGGGTTCCCTACAAGCTCGCCGCAACCCTGCCCACGGGCTATCAGAAGAGGCTCGAGCTCGCCAGGTGCATGGCCCTCCGGCCTGACGTGATCTTCTGCGACGAGGTCTTCTCGGGCCTCTCGATGAGCGAGATCGCGGGAATGATCCCCCTCATAGAGAAGCTGAAGATGGAAGGCATCACCCTTATCATGGTGGAGCACAGGCTCAGGGAGCTGTTCAGGGTGGCGGACAGGGTCATGGCCCTCAACTTCGGCGAGAAGATAGCCGAAGGGGACTACACGGAGGTCATCGAGGACAAAATGGTCAGAGAGGCTTATCTTGGGAAAGAAGGGGTATAGATATGCTTGAAGGCTCCGGCCTCATGGTTTTCTACGAGAACATGCTTGCCCTCAACAACGTGAGCCTCGCCTGCGAGGACCGCGCCATTATAGGTGTGTTCGGGCCGAATAGCGCGGGGAAGAGCACCCTCATGTACGTCCTCTCGGGCATCATGCTCGACATCAGGAAAAAGGAAGAGATGCGTGGGGGAGAGCGCGTATCCCTTTTCGGCAGCATTCTCTTCAACGGCAAGGAGATCACGAACATGCCGCCCCACGCCCGCGCGCGCCTGGGCATTGTCCTCTGTCCGGAGCGGAGGAGGATCTTCGCCGAAAGCTCGGTCCTCGAAAACCTGAAGATCGGGGCCTACCTGTCCACGAAACATGAGGCAAAGGAGAATATCGAATACGTCCTGGACCTCTTCCCCCGCCTGAAGGACCATCTCAAGCGTCAGGGCGGCTTCCTCTCCGGTGGCGAACAGCAGATGCTCGCCATAGGCAGGGCACTTATGGCCAAGCCGCGGGTGCTGCTCCTGGACGAGCCGCTTCTGGGACTCAGCCCTGCGTACCAGGATATCGTCATCACGGGAACCAAAGCGATACGGGACACAAAGGGCATCTCCATCATAATCACCGAGCAATACGCGCGGCCCGTCATCCCGATCATCGACCGGGGCTACATCCTGGAGAACGGGTCCAACGTGCTTTCAGGGACGAAGGAGGAGCTTATCGACAACCCCGACGTCAAATCCGCCTATTTTGGCGTCTAGCACCATGTGAGGAGCACCGATGGAACCTTACGGAGAGACATCGTACACCTTTTCCAGATTCGAGGAGATGTGCGCCGCCGAACCGGGCAACACGGCCCTTTATTACCTCGGCGAGCGTTACAGCTACGGCAAGCTCTCGATGCTTATAGACAGGTTCGCCGCGGGCCTCGTAAAAATCGGAGTGAGGCCCCAGGACCGGGTGATGCTCTACATTCCGAACTGCCCCCAGTGGATAATAGCAAACTTCGCCATCAACAAGATAGGGGCCGCTACGGTCCCCGTCTCTCCCATATATACGGCCTATGAAATAGCGTACATGATCGAGGACGCGAATATAAAGACCGTCATATGCCTGGATACGAACTTCGTCTACGTAAGGGAGGTCATGCGAGGGACGGGCCTAGAGCGCGTCATCCTCACCGACCTCGTCGAGCTGCTCCCTGCCTGGAAGCGCGCGGTCGGCTACCTATTCGACAAGATACCGAAGGGGAAGATCGAGAAGGGAAAGGAGATCTATTCCTTTTGGGGACTCATCAAAGAGAACTGGCCGAAGCCTCCAAGGGTCGAGCTCGACCCGGTGCGCGACCTCGCCTACGTCATGTATACCGGGGGCACGACCGGCTTCCCCAAAGGGGTGCCGGGGAACCACGCGGGCGAAGTATCATACATAAAGGACGTAATGGATGACGTCATCTCCGACCACATGAGCCCCGGCAAAGAGACGGTGCTCATGGTGAACCCCCTCTTCCACATCATGGCAAAGGGCTTCGCAATAGCCTTCGGCTTCAACTTCGGGAATACGGTCGTCCTCATGCCTACGCCGGAGGTCGACGCAACTCTGAAAGCCATCGAGCGGTACAGGATCGGCTGGATGCTCGGCGTTCCGGCCCTCTACAGGATGATGCTCGAAAACGACCGTCTCGACCAGTACGACCTCAGCTCCCTGAAATACTGTTACTGCGGCGGCGACGTCCTGCCCGCCGAGGTATACAAGACATGGAAGGAGCGCTACGGCATCCCTATCTACCAGGTGTACGGATCGACCGAAGCCGGACACGTGGCGTACAGCCTGCTCGACAGGCAGCCCAAGCCGACGGTAGTGGGAACACCGCTGAAATCGAGGAAATGCATCCTGGCGGACCCGGAATCCGTGGAGCCGGTGGCGCCCGGAGAGGTGGGGGAGCTCCTCGTCACCTCACCGGACACAATAAAGAGCTACTGGAACAAGCCGGAAGAGACGAGCCGCTCCTTCGTCCAAAAGAACGGCGACATCTATTACAGGATGGGCGATTTCATGAGGATGAACGAGGATGGGGAGCTCGAGTTCATGGAAAGGACCGCCGATACGATAAAGTACAAGGCCTACCGCATATCGGCCTCCGAGATCGAAGCGGTCCTCCAGGACCATCCGACCGTGATAGGGGCCTGCTGCGTCGGCATCGCAGACCCGAGGGTGGGGGAAAGAATCAAGGCCATCGTCGTCCTCAAGGAGGACGCGAAGGGCGTTGGAAGCGGCGAGCTTACGAAGTGGTGCAGGGACCGCCTTGCGTCCTACAAAATACCGCATTACATAGAGTTCCGCGACATGCTGCCGAAGTCGAAGGTCGGCAAGCTCCTCCGCAGAGAGATCAGGGACGAAGAGAAAAGAAAACTGGAAAAAGAGAAGAAGAAAGCTGTATAATTAGCGAGCGCAGCCTTCTTATTACAGGCATTAGCGCCTACGCCGACGTAGCTCAGTGGTAGAGCAAGTGATTCGTAATCACTAGGTCCGGGGTTCAAATCCCCGCGTCGGCTTCAATCTTTCGGGGCGAGGCCCGTATTTTTGGCTATTCGGGCCAGCATCTTCGGGCCGATCTCTTCTCCCTCGTGAAATGCAAAGACATAATCAGGCCAGCCCGGACGGGCAAGAATGCGATGAGAAGTGCCATGCTGCCGCTTGATTGTCCAGCCGATGCGCAACAAGGCAGCAAGGACATGCTGTGCTCGTGTTGACGGCCACCGGCTCATGCTGAGATCGCGAAGACTTCCTTAAGCTCCGGGATTTCTTCATCATGCTCAAGCCTGTCCGCCATGACCCGCAAGGCCAACGCTTCGGCCTTTGCGATAGCCTGGTTCCGCGTAGCTCCGTAAACCATCACACCGGGAAGCTCCGGGATTTCAGCTATCCACCGGCCGTCCTCTTCTCTCTCGATTTCAATTTTCATGAATCACCTTAGTATATCATAGTCCATACGGGGGGATTTTCTCAAGTTCTTTCCACCTTAGGCTACCCCTTGCTTTACATCCCCGACTCGTCCCACGGACTCCACGAAGAATAGGGACATGCAATTTGATTCCGTTTGAACATTGTCACGTGAAGGCGAGCCAACTCTAAGGAGAAACTAGTTCCATATATCTTCCATTTTTTCTGTAATTGGTTTCCGCAGCATCATTCTATCAGACCATGAAAAGTTTCTTTTGACCCTTTCTTTTCTTTCAGTCTCCTCTTCATTTTCAAACTTCTTCATATCGCGCAGATGGTCCAGCCGAGCTCTCCAGTGTGCCGCATCCCATTTGGACGCATGTAAGTCATAAATTTCTTGAATTCTGTCTTTTGCAGCGTTATCGAGTTTATCCGCAAAGAGGTCAAGGTCCGCGAGACGTAAATCGATTGTGTCGACTTTTTCTAGTTTGCCCCCCGCTTCTTCAGGGGTTATTTTCCCGCTTAAGAGTTCTATGTACACTTCTCGAAATAGATCTTTCCAGCCAGCAACGGCATCCCGCTTATACCATTGCAGTGCAAAGCCCTGAAGGGTTCTCTTAAGTGACTCGCTTGGAGTAAAAGCTTGGTCGCTGTAATCGGGAGGCGTGGTTTTGGCAAACGCCTCCAATTCAGCCTGCTCCCATCTCTGGTATTCCTTCATCTTTTCCTCGAAGGCTCTATCCTGTTCATCATCCGCAGCCACAATATCATTCGCAGCATCTGCAAGCGGCCAAAGCCGTAGCGGGGCAAGCGCCCGTTTTATGGATAGAATTTCCTGAGCAAGATCAAGGTACCAGATGCCGCGGGACGAAGGAGCTTTTGTCACAAATTGAGCCAGAATGACGTTGCAACGGTTGAGAATAGCAATCCCTATACAAATGATGATGGCCGCCAAAACAACCAATATGCTAAGCATTTTTGATACCTCCAGTAAGTTCGGAGCCTTCCGATTTTACTGCCTGGCGTCTCGTGTGGTGCTCACGACCTGTTCCACCTGGCCCCTATGTGCCTGAATCACTATTACCATTTCTATTCGAGCAGTTCCTTGGCTTCTGTCCGCTTTCCCGGCTTCGCCCCTGTTTTGGCTCTGTGGTACTCGTAGGTCTCCGCGTGATCTCCCGAAATGAAGCACTTGGCCGAATACTTCTTTAGACCGGTTTTCGTAAGTTGTGAGGTATTAATCAAGTTAAAATTCGTAATCACTAGGTCCGGGGTTCAAATCCCCGCGTCGGCTTCACTAAACTCAATGACTGCCTTTGTCCCCCTTCGCTCTCCCGGCCGAGCACGTTCCTGATCGTTATCGCTGCCCGCCGCGTTTGCCTCCTCTGTCGATATTGTTTCACTGTAGCCGGTTAAAAGGATGATCGGAAGATCATGTCTCACGTTCAGAACCTTCTCGGCCAGCGCCCTACCGGTAAGGTGGGGCATGACGTGGTCTGTAATCACGAGATCGAAGCCATGCGGTTCTTCTCGGAAGATTTTCCACGCTTCGGTGCCGCTCTCTGCTACTGTCACCTTATAACCAAGCTTTTGAAGGATCTGTGAAGCCGCTTGCAAGACCGCCGGCTCGTCGTCCACGAGAAGTATTCTCTCGTCGCCGCAAGGGATCTCCCCCCCTTCTTCGCGCCGGATGTCCTCGTCTCCCGCCGTCAGGGGCAGAAACAAGCTGAACGTAGACCCCTTGCCCGGCTCGCTCTCTACCGTGATTGCACCGCCGTGGTTCTTTATGATGCCGTAGACGACCGCAAGCCCCATACCGGTTCCTTCGCCCGGCCCCTTGGTGGTGAAAAAGGGCTCGAATAGCTTTTTGCGCACGTTTCCTGTCATGCCTGTGCCTGTGTCCCGGACGCTTAACTTAACATAGGCTCCCGGCGCCAATTCTGCATCAGGTATCTGACCCTGTTGTTTCACCGCAACATCAGCCAGGCTAATCGTGAGGACACCGCCGTCTTTTTGCATGGCATGCGTTGCGTTTGTCGCAAGATTTATAAGGACCTGCTGAATTTGGGACGGGTCGGCAAGGACCGTGTCCGATTTCGTCCGAACATCAAGTTCCATGCGGATAGTGGTCGGCAAGGTCCCCCGAAGCAGCTTGTAGGTTTCTTTCAGGAGGGGCGTTAACCTCAATTTCCTTCTTTCTCTCTCGGTCTTTCTGCTGAACGCCAGAATCTGACCGATCAGATCCCTCGCGCGTTGCGACGCCCTCACGATCTGCTCGACGTTCCCGGACGCCCTATCTTTTTCTTCCAGGTCGTCGAGGGCCAGCTCAGCGTTTCCAAGGATAATGGCAAGCATGTTGTTGAACTCGTGAGCCATGCCGCCGGCCAGCGTCCCTATTGCCTCCATCTTTTGTGACTGGCGGAGCTCTTGCTCGGGTCCAGTTCCAGCAAGTGGTCCCCCATTCCGGATGGTCTGGGAAGATAAAAGGCTTGGCAGTGGCCTGGTAAGGCGCCTTTGTCTCTACGGCCTTTCTGAAAATTGCCTCTCTTTCCTCGTTGGGATAGAGCTCGAAATAGTTGCGTCCCGGAAATCCCTCGATCTCCCTTTTGAAGGCCCTCGCAAAGGCTTTATTTACCCGTATGAAGTTGAAATCCCTATCGAGGAGCACCAAGGGGTTGATCGTTGAGGAGAAGAAGCTCTCAAGCACCCTCGACTGGACCACGACCTTTTCCTGTGCCTGTTGAAGCTCAATCGTCCGTTCCTGGACGCGCAGCTCAAGCTCGTCGTTCGCCTTCTCAATCGCCCTTCGAGCGAAATGAGCGACGAGGATGACGAGGCTCGCGTTGAAGGAAAATATGGCCAGGGGGCGCCGAGGGCCGCGGCGAGCAGTCCCGGACGGACTCCCCCGATAAGGGTCGCAAGGATGACGGCCGGATAATACAGAATGTAAGTCTGAGTGCTGCCGAATGTCGGTTCCAATAGCCGGTGCAGCACCGTCGCTACACCAACCAAAAGAACGGCAAGGACATATTTCTGAATCCCTGTTGTTGGGCGGCCCGCACGGAGCCAATCAGAAGGGCTTAACCACTTTGCAGGAGGGCTTAACCACTTTGACGGGGAAATTAAGGCCAGGGCGAGGGCGTCAGGCGGATCGGCAATCGAGAGCGAGCTTTCCGGCTCAAGGAAAAAATAGCTGACGGCAAAGGCGCCGAGGGCCGCGGCGAGCAGTCCCGAACGGAGTCCCCCGATAAGGGTCGCAAGGACGAGGCCCGGATAATACAGAATGTAAGTCTGAGCGCCGCCGAATGTCGGTTGCAATAGCCGGTGTAGTACCGTAGCTACGCCAACCAAAAGAATGACAAGGACATATTTCTGAATGGCCGTTGTCCGGCTGCACGTACAAGGTCTACCAAAAACCCTTGACCGCATTTCCTTGATCTTTCGCCGTGGGCCATAAGTTTGCATGGCCATCGTTCGTCCCTCAACTATAAGATATTGAATGGCCGAGAGTCTGTCAAGTCCCGGTTCGCACTGACACAAAACACTTGACGTTAGCGACTGACAGACTTGACATGAACTGGTGCTGACGTACCACGTATGGTACGATTAGGAGGAAACAAGGATGACAACATTATCGGCATCAGAGGCAAGGTTCGGGTATTTTTGCAATCCTGGCCCTAATATGTATAGACAATGGAAAATGATCGCATCAGTGGAGAAATCACACAGGCCGGCATCATTACTGGCCCGTATATAGATACCTTTAAAGGGACATGCATGAAGACGGAAATACATCAGAAGTTTTGAATGGCAGGTAGCAGAAATATATAAAACGAGGTCTAAACAATGAAAAAGAGTTTAGTAGTGTCCATTGTGATGGGGTTGTTCATGATGACATCAACCATAACTGCCGGAATATCCTATGCCATGTCTCAAGGAGACGAAGATTTGCTCAGGAAGATTGATGGCAGGAGATACGTGGGCTTTGTGGATGTTAATTA